>JASHRF010000014.1 GCA_030037545.1 Acidobacteriaceae bacterium
GTTGTTTTGAGGGACGCCGTTTTCGATGGCCTTGGCGTAAGCTGCGGACCATGCGGATGTGCACTGGTCGACGGCGCTGCAGCGGCCGGCCGGATCGGTTTCCGGCGCGGCAGGAGTTTCGGTGGATCGGGATGCAGTCAGGTCCATATTTCTTACCTCGAAGCCATCATGCGCCGAACGGCGAAATAACCAGCAGATGGAACGGGAAAAATTTTGAAGACGTAAGTTGCTGCGTGGCTGCTGGTTACGGGGATGTTGGGCGGCGAATTTGGGATGCCGGGGCTTGACGGCAGAAGGGACTTTCAGCAGACTTCTGCTTTCTGCAAACGCCGGCGCGCGACCGGAGAGGCGGATGCGCCTGTCTCGGCTTTGGCCGGTAGAGGGCACGTAGAATCGACAGCAATGCAGACGGCTAGTCGGTCCTTAGCGCGGTCATCGGCTCAACGCGAGAGCTTCGCCAAGCAGGAATGAGAGCTGAGATCGTGGTCACGGCTCCGAGGATTGAAATAGTCATCAGAAGCGTCTCCACATCGAGTGCGTGAACGCCGAAAAGCATCCCCGCGAGTAGCCGCCCCACCATCACCGAAGCAAGCACACCGGCAACTGCGCCAATTAGAGTCAGCCGGATCCCCTCTGAGACCACCAGTCCCACAATGCTGTTCCGCGTGGCGCCAAGTGCCATCCGTATCCCCACCTCACGAATCCGCCTCGCCGCGAGAAACGAAATCAGCCCGTAAGTTCCGAACGCCGAAAGTACCAGCGCAGCGCCGCCGAAGAATGCCAGCACAAGAAATAAAAACCTGCGCACAGCGATTGTGTCGCCGATCAGCCCCTGCATCGACTGCACAAAAAATACGCCCTGGCCCGCATCCACGCTCGCTACGGCGTCCTTGATCAATCGCGCTACCTCTCGCGTCGAATCCGGACTCTTCACCACTACAAAATTGACGTATCCTGTCGATTGATCGGCGGGAATGAACACTCCCGGCCGCGCAGCCATATCAAGCGAGATGTTGCGCATCGGGGCCAAAACTCCGACCACGCGCCGCCACACCGGCTTCGCTGGATCGTCGACATTGATCATCTGCCCAATTGGGTCCTCGCCGGGCCACAATGCCCACACCAGGTTTTCGTCGACCACCACTACCTTCGGACCTTCGCGCGTGTCGGTCTTCGCGATCAATCGCCCGCGGATCAGCCGCACTCCCATCGCTTCCAGGTATCCCGGAGAGACGTCATTGGAATCCGCATCGATCCCCGCATTACCGCCGTTGAACATGCCGTCAGACTGCGCCTTCACGTCGTCGTATTGCCCCACAAGCGGGAATCCCGTCGACACACCGGCACTATCGATCCGTGGCGCGCTCCTCAGCTTGTCGAGCACTTTGCTGAAGAACACTTGACGTTTCTCGAACTGCCCGTATTGAGAAGCAGGAAGCACTGTCACGGCGTAGAACACACGCCCGGCGCGGTAGCCGGTGTTCGTCGACAGAAGATTTACCAGCGTGCGCAGCATCAATCCGGCCACGCAGAGCAGCACCACCGAAACCGCAACCTGCCCCGCTACCAGGGAACCGCGCAGCTTGGTGCGCGGGCGGCCCAGGCTTGTGCGCGAAGCCTCAGACAAAATATCTCTTGGCGAGCGCCCCAGAACCTGCAGCGCATTCAATCCGCCGATCAGCATACCGCAGGCGATCGCCAGCAGCGCAGCAAACAGCACGGCGCCGAAATCGATGCTGGTATTCGCGAGGCGCGGCACATCAATCGGCGCGAGGCGCAGCAGCAGTTTCAGGCTTGCCACCGCAACTGGCATACCCAGGAGACATCCGCAAAAGCACAACAGAACGCCCTCGAACATCGGGATTCGCGCCACTTGCCAGCCGCTGCCGCCCAATGCCATGCGGATCGCGAGCTCGCCGCTTCGCGCCGCTCCTTGCGCCAGCAACAGGCCGGCAACATTCGCGCAGGCCAGCAGAAGAATCAAGCCTGTAGCAGCCAGCAGCGCAAGCAACGGTCCGTTCATTCCCCTCACCGTCTGCTGGCGCAACGAAAATATCCGAGCGCTCTCGTTGCGATTCGTCTTCGGATATTCGCGCTCCAGCAAGCGGCACGCATTTTCGAGCTCCGCCTGGGCCTGGCCCAGCGTGGCGCCGGGCTTCAGCTTCGCAATTACGCCGGCATCCGGCGTGCCATGCTGTTCCCTGGCAAGATCGACGGCCAGCGGCATCCAGTGTTGCATCTGGTCCGTTGGCAATCGCGCGGCGGTCCCCAACTTCAGCGGGAAGTTGAAGCCCGGGGGCATGACCCCGACCACTTCGTAGCTCGCGTTATCCAAATGAATCGTCTTACCGACAATCTGCCGATCGGCTTCGAAGCGCCGTCGCCATAGATCATCGCTGAGGATGACGACGTGGTCATTTCCCGGCAGATCGTGATCCGCGGAAAACCAATTCCCCAATTCCGGGCGCACTCCCAGCATCGGCCACAAATTGGCTGTCACGCGAAGCCCGTATATTGATTCCGCCTGGCCGTTCCCGGTGAGGTTGCGCAGATCGTAGTGATACATCGCCACGTCCTGAAAAGCCGGAACCGTGGTCTTCCAGTCCAGTGCATCCCTCATCGGAGCGCTCCAGCCGTTCATAGCGCCCGTTTTCGGGAACCAGCTCACAATCTGCACCAGTTCCCCGGGATGGCGAAATGGCAAGGGGTTGAGCAGCACATTTCGGACAACACTGAAAATGGCAACGCTGACGCCGAAACCCGCAGCGAGCACTATAACAACAGTTGCCGCGAAGGCGGGCGCTCCGCGGATCCGGCGCCATGCCTGTCGCAGATCGCCTCGAATAGATTCCGTTGATATTGGACGAGGAGCCTTGTATAACATCCTGGATTACGCTCCTACGCAGGCTGTGTTGTGCGCATGAAGCTCAAATAATTGGCGCTGCCGCGGGCGCAGCCGGCGCCTCGGGTTTCGCCTCTTCATTCAACACACGCAGCGTCTCTTCGTTGCCATTGGACAACTGCACATAAACCTTGTCATTCACCATCCGGACAACCGGGGAAAGACACATCCATAATACCGGGCTGAAATTAGCTTACCGGCTGGCGGCGATCATCTGCGCGGCGTGCTGGAGGCTGGCGTCGGTTACCTTGGCGCCGCTGAGCATTCTTGCCACTTCATGGGTGCGGGCGCGGTCGTCCAAGACGCGAATCTGGGTCTTGGTGCGGCCCCGGTCTTCACGCTTTTCCACGGCCAAGTGCTGGTCGGCGAAGGCCGCGATCTGCGGTAAATGCGTGACGCACAGGACCTGCTGGGCGCGGCCCAGGGCTTTGAGCTTGTGGCCGACGGCTTCGGCGGCGCGGCCGCCGATGCCGATGTCGATTTCGTCGAAGACCAGAGTGCGCGGCGTGGGTTTTTTCCTGGATTTGGACGAAGTTTCTTCTACTGCAACTTTGAGGGCCAGCATGACGCGGCTCAGCTCGCCGCCGGAGGCGATCTCGACGAGCGGTTTCAATGGCTCTCCGGGGTTGGTGGCGATGCGATATTCGACCTGGTCCCAGCCGGAAGCGGTCCAGCGGGAGGTTTCGACCGGTCCCTCAGGGGCTAAAGCCTCACCTTTTTGCTGCGGCGCAATGTACGGGCTAAAGCCCGTACCCCTCACTCCTCCAGCCTTATCGGCACGGCTGAAGTCGTGCCCTTTCAAGACTTGGCCTTGGCCGGTTCCTTCAGGGGCTAAAGCCCTCGAATCCTGTTGGGGCTTATCGGCACGCGACCCGTTGAAGCGGGTTCCCCGAATGTCCTCTCTCAAAATTTCGCCTGGGCCCGGGCCTGAAGACCCTGGCTTTGTTCCCGTTTGGTTATCAGGGCTAAAGCCCCGACCCGCTTCCGCTGAAACCTCTCCTACCGGGCTCACGCCAACTTCGAAGCGGGCCTTCATGGCCAGAGAGTTGATCTGGGCTTGGGCGAGCTTGGCGAGGCGGGCGGCGGCGGAGCGACGCTCGGCGGTGAGCGCGGTTGCGGCTGCGCAATATTCTTTTGACGCCTGTTCGAGGGAGGCACGCAGAGCCTTCAGGATCTCGTCGCGGTCTTCCACTTCGCTCAATTTGCGAGCTACATCTTCGCCAAACGCAATGACCTCGGCAACGGTCTTGCCGTACTTGCGCTTGAGGCGATCGAGCAGGGCGAGGCGATCTTCAATGTCGGCGAGGCGCTCGGGGCTGGCGTTGATGCTTTCGGCGTAGTCACGCAGCGTGGCGCCGATATCCGCCACAATGGCGCGCGCCGACGCTAGCTGCTGGGCGGATTCGTTGAAGCGCAAGTCGTAGCGGGCCAGCTCCTCCACGTTGCGCAGCGCGCCGCGAAGCGCAGCTTCAGCACTGGCGCCACCTTCGTAAAGCTGGTCGAAGGCGCTCATGGCGGCGGCGTAGAGTTTCTCCGCATTGGCGAGGACGCGCTTTTCGGTTTCGAGGGCTTCGTCTTCGCCGGGCTCCAAATGCGCGGCATCGATTTCTTTTGCCTGGTAGCTCCACAGATCGACCATGCGCAGGCGGTCCTGCTCGCCCTGAAGCAGGTCGTCGAGCTTTTGCTGCGCGGCGCGCCAGTGAGCGTACGCCGCTTCAAGCGCGTCAGTGGAAATGCCGCCGAAGCGATCGAGAAGAATGCGCTGCTGGGCCTGGTCGAAGCTGTTGAGCGTCTCAGTCTGCGCGTGGACCAGAGCCAGCTCCGGCGCCAGTTCCTTGAGCACGGCGACGGTAGCGGGCTGGTTGTTGACGAAGACGCGTCCCTTGCCGGTGGAAAGAATTTCGCGGCGCAGGATGATCTCAGCGCCCTCGGAGTCGATGCCGTTGGCTTCAAGGATGGCTTCTGCACCGGGGGAGGACTCGAAGACACAGGAAACCACGGCTTTTTCCGCGCCGTGGCGGACGAGGTCGACCGAAGACTTGCCGCCCATGAGGAGCGCGAGCGCGTCGACGAGGATGGATTTGCCGGCGCCGGTTTCGCCTGTGAGCAGGTTGAGGCCGGGGCCAAAGGAGGCGATGGCGTGATCGATGACGGTGTAGTTTTCAGCGCGCAGCTCGACGAGCATAGAAGGTCCGCTGTGGATCGTGGTGCCTCCCCGCCTTAACCGATGGGGCACAAAACGCGTATCGGCAAAGGCGGGGCGCCGGTTTCGGGCGGCGCACCGGCTTGGAGCGCGGCACCCGACAAAGAAAGAAATCCGAGCGCAGCATAGCATGAACCAAGCTCTTCGCGCTGAAGGAGTTTGCAACTGGCGGCGCGGAAGAGGCATCGAATCGATAACTTGGAAGGAAGTTGAGCGTCTGATACCGTAAAGGATGAGGTGAATCCCCATTTTTATTGCAGCGTTTGCATTGTTTTTGCAGGCTGATAGCGGCGCAACCCCTACGCCCAGCCAGGGCTTCGGCGCGCTGGCCGAAATGATGAGCATGATCGGCCCCATCGCCATCTTTGTGCTGGCGGTACTGCTCTTTGCCAGTTTGTATTCCTGGACGGTAATTCTGGGCAAAATCGGCACGTTTCGCAGGGCCACCAGGGAGAGCCGGCGGTTCATCCGGGCGTTTCGCAAGGCGACGCGGCTGCAGGAGATTGCGTCGCTGGCCAGCGAGTGCCAGGCCAGCCCTCTGGCGCAGGTCTTTGAGGACGTGTACGAGACCTACAAGCGGCAGACGGGCGGTTCTGGCCCGCCGCGCAATCTGGTTCCGCTGGAGCGCTCGGGGCAGACCGCTGCCAGCGAGGCGGTGACGACCCTGGAGCGGCGCATGACGTGGCTGGCGACCATAGCGTCTGCCAGCCCGTTTGTGGGGCTGTTCGGCACGGTGATGGGCGTGGTGGAGTCATTCCACGCCATAGGCGTGTCGGGCGCGGGTTCGCTGAAAGCCGTGGGGCCGGGCATAGCTGAGGCGCTGATCACCACGGCGGCGGGATTGTTTGTGGCTGTGCCGGCGTTGGTGGCGTACAACCAGTTCACGGCGCGCATTCGCATCTTTGCCTCGGCCATAGACGATTTCTGCCGCGAGCTGCTGAATTCGCTCGAAGATATTCCGGTACGGGCGTCCGCGCCTGGGCCACCGCGCGTGCCCAGCGAGCTGGCACGGGAGGCGGAACGTGGCGTTTACAAGTAACAACGGGCAAACGCGAAGCTCGTTGGCGGATATCAACATCACGCCGTTGGTAGACGTGGTGCTGGTGCTGTTGATCATCTTCATGATCACCGAGCCGGTGCTGCAGTCCGGCATTCAAGTGAACGTGCCCAAGACGCGCACAGTGAGACAGATTACAGAGCAGCGCATGGTGGTGACCATTGACCGCGACCAGAATATTTATCTGAACGATCAGCCCATTAACATTCACGATCTTCCCGTGAAGCTGCGCGACGCGTCCAGCGATCCGGCGCACCAGTCGATTTACCTGCGCAGCGACGAGCGGGTGCCGTTCGGAGCTTTTGCCAGCGTGATGGACGCGGTGAAGCAGTCGGGGATCACGAATGTGTCGATTGTGACCCAGCCGCTGGAAACGAAGAACGCGGGGAGTGGCGGGGATTAGAACGGGCGGGGAGGGTTGTTCTCCCGCTCTTGGCACGATAAGGCCGTGCGCAGGATGGAGCATCCAGCTTTCGTGGATTCCCAGGTCTCAGAATCGAGACTGGGGCACCCGGCACCGGAAGAGAGCGGCGGAAATTGAGCAGCATGGAAGGCATTCTCGGCAGCGAGCACCTGGAACAGGAACTGGCGCCGGAACCGCTAAAAGGTCCGGCGGCGGGCTCTATCGTGCTGCACATCGTGCTGTTCGGGCTGGTGGGCTACTACGCGTGGATCCTGGGCCTGTTTCATCACGACGTGTGGGGAAATGCGGGCCTTGGCGGCTCGATGCAGGTGAGCCTGGTGAGCAGCGCGCTTCCCTTGCCTGCCGCAGAGGTCAACAAGAACGTGCTGGCTACGGAAACGCCCAGCGAGGCGCCGGCGCAGATCAGCCCCAAGGAACAGCACCAGATGGATGAGACGGCGATTCCCATCCTGGGCCGGCACGCCAAGCCGCAGCAAAAGACGACGCCTAAAACACAACTACACCAGCCCCCGCCGCCGCAGAACAAGGCCGACTACGGCGAGCAGGAGGGATCGATCATGCAGCGGAGCGTGAGTCCGCAGATCGCGTCCAACGGGCCTACGACGGTGGGCGATAACGATTTTTCCAGCCGCTTCGGATGGTACGTGGACCAGATCAATCGCAAGATGGCGAACAGTTGGTATAAGCAGGAGGTGGATCCGCGGACGCCGCGCGGCGCGCGCGTGTACCTGATCTTCACCATCGGCCGCGATGGCAGCCCCAGCGGGGTTCAACTGGATAAATCGAGTGGGAGTCCGACGCTGGACCTTTCGTGCGAGCGCGGCGTCCAGCGCGTTGACACATTCGGTCCCCTGCCCTCGGCTTATAATCAAAGTACGTTGAAAGTCTCCTATTATTGTGAATATTAAGGCCGGTATCTTCGGATATTCGGCTTTTGGATTACGGCGTTCCTAAAACGCTATGGGAGTTTGCGGGGAATGAATCTTCCCTCAGGGGCCAAGGCCCCGATGATTTTGTCCTGCGCGATGTATGGGCTGAAGGCCGTACCCTTCAAGGTACCGAGTGGTTACCTTTCGCCGCGCGCCACGTCATGGAAGAGGGTCTCCCGCGCGCGCAGACCGAGGTTTCGTTACCCATCAGGAAGGACTGCCGATCGCATGAAGGCAAAGTTGCGTTGTTTGCCTGTGATTTTGTTATGCCTGGTTTTTTTTCAGGCGCCCCGCATCCTGGCGCAGGACTGGGTTCACACCGGAACCAATCTGGGCAACTCGGCCATCCGACTGGCGGTTGCCGACTTCAAGCCGGTGGGCGCGGATCCGCAAACGCCTGCGCTCAAGGCGGTCTTCGATGCGACTCTCTATAACGATCTGAACAACGCCGGCATCTTCGACATGGTATCGAAGAGCCTGGCGCCGCAGGCCATGCCCGGCTCGCCGCAGGAGATGGTGCTCAGCCAGTGGTCGGCCATGCCGGCCAGCGCGGCCATGGTAGCGTTTGGCGCTTTCTCGGTAACCAACGGACGGCTGGTGGTCTACGGCTGGCTCGACGATGCGAACAACGCCGCCAGCCCCCAGGTGCTGGCGCAGCAATACAACGAAAACGCCACGGAAGAGATGGCGCGGACCATTGCACACAGATTTGCGGACGCCATCATCTACCGGCTGGGCGGGGGCATCAACGGCATTGCCGAGACCAAGATTTACTTTGTGAGCTCGCGCACCGGATCGAAGGAAATCTGGGAGATGGACTACGACGGCGAAAATCAGCACCAGCTCACACATCTGGGAACCATTTCGATGTCCCCCCACGTCTCGCCCGATAATTCGCGAGTGGCGTTTGATTCCCTGGAACGCGAGGGATGGGCGATCCGCATGTACTCGCTCGATCTGAGCCGGCTTGTGAGCTTCCCGGCGGGGGCGCCGGGCGGCAGCAATTACAGCCCTGCTTGGACTTCCGACGGAACCAGGGTCGCGTTTTCTTCTGCGCGCGGCGGGCATCCGGATATCTGGACGTGCGATGTGGGCGGCAGCAACCTGCACCGCATCACCTCGTTCGGCACGGATACGTCCCCGGTGTGGAATCCGCGCACCAATGCGCAGATCGCATTTGTGAGCGGGCGCACCGGAGAGCCGCAGATTTATACCATGGACCAGGACGGATCGAACGTGCAGCGCATGACGGACAGCGGCTACGCGGTGTCGCCTTCGTGGTCGCCAAGCGGCGGCCTGCTTACCTTCAGCTGGAATCGCAAATACGGCCCCGGCGATCCCGGTGGCCAGGACATCTATGTGTTCCAGATTGCCTCCATGCAGTGGTTGCAGGCCACGCACGAGTCCGGGAGTAACGATTTTCCATCCTGGTCGCCGGATGGGCGGCACATTGCGTTTGAGCGCACCATTGGCGGCCGCACGCAGATTTGGTCGATGCTGGCCGACGGCACGCATCAGCAGCAGTTAACCCACACCGGGAACAATTACATGCCCGACTGGAGCTGGAAGTAAGCTTTGGTGAGGCGGCGGCGTGTGCACTGGCGCACAGCGGCGAACCGGGAAGATGCATTAGTATTTTGAGGGTGGCCAAAATCCGCGTTGTTTCGATCGCTCCGCGGAGACCGCAAACGGCCCTCCGGCGCCGCCGATCATGCACGAGAGATATGACGCGGGCACGGAAAACAACCAAGTTTGCTTAACGGTGATTCGGAGCGAGTCGTTGCGCCTTTTTTGGGGCGATGCGGTGACGCTATGGCCGGGTCGCCTGAGCCCTGATTTCAGAAGGAGTGATTCTCTTGAAGAGACGTATCGTTGTTCCTGCAATCGTACTCGTTGCCTTGATCGCCGTTGCTGGTTGTAAGAAGAAACAGCCAGTCCCTACTCAAGCCACCGCGCCGCCGGCCACCGCCCCCGCGGCTCCCACAGCCCAACTGACGGCCACGCCGGGCGTGATCTCGGCCGGAGACCAGGTGCAACTCTCGTGGCACACCACGGATGCGAACGCGGTTTCGATTGACGGCATCGGAGATGTGCCGACGGAAGGCGTGAAGACCGTGACCCCAACGCAGAGCACCACCTATCACCTGGTGGCCCGCGGCGATGGCGGCTCCGCAGAAGCCTCGGCGAGCGTAACGGTGAATGCCCCGATTGCCGCCGTTGTGCCCAGTACGTCAATGACCGCTGAAGAAGAGTTCAAGGCCAATGTGCAGGACATCTTCTTCGACTACGACACGGCCGATATTCGCAGCGATGCGCAGGCGACGTTGTCAAAGGACGCTAATTACCTGGTCAGCCATCCTGACGTCAAAATCGTGATCGGCGGCTACTGCGACGAGCGCGGGTCGGATGAATACAACCTGGCGCTGGGGCAGAACCGCGCCAACGCGGCCAAGAACGCGCTGGTCAACGATGGCGTGGGGGCGGACCGTGTGCGCGTGATCAGCTATGGCAAGGAGAAGCCGTTCTGCACGGAATCGAACGAGCAGTGCTGGCAGCTCAACCGCCGCGCGGGCTTCTCGATGGACCAGTAGCGACGCAAATGTGAAGATTCGTGGTTTCCCAGGTCTCAACACTCCAGAGCGAGACCTGGGGTGCCCAAATTCATGAGCGCGACTCCCGCATCACAAGATGAATGACAGCTGCCGGCAAGGCTCGAAGAGCGCGGGGGAAGAACCTTGTTGTACTTTTGAGCGCCGAGGCTCTCACCCGGAGCTGCCGCATGCCCTTGGTATCATGAGGGTGGTGGGTGAAGCATGAAGACACGCACACTTCGCAATCGCATTTTGGCGGTGGGGGCCGTGGCCGCGCTGCTGATACCGGCTGCTGTTCCGGCCCACGCCGTTTCCAAGGAGATGGTTCAGCTCGAAACCCAGGTGCAGCAGTTGCTGGACATGGTGCAGCGGCTGCAAACGACGCTGGACACGAAATTTGCCGTGATGCAGAACCTGGCCCAGCAGACCGCCGACCAGGCTACCCAGATGACCGCGACCGTAAACGCATTGCAGCAGAAACTGGACGCGCAGACGCAGGCGGAAAACGGCAAGGTGGACACGGTTTCCGGCCAGGTGCAGTCGCTCAACGATTCAGTGGACGAGCTGAAAACGCGCATTGCCAAGCTGGATCAGTCGATCCAGGCTTTGCAGTCGCAGCTGCAGCAAATGCAGAGCCAGATGCCGAGCCAGGCCAGTCCGGGCGCGACGCCGGGAAGCGTACCGGGAGCCACGCCAGGCGAGGCGCCAAACGCTACCCCGGGCACAACTCCGGCTCCCGGCGCGCCGGGCAGCGGAGCGCCGGCGGCCGACCAGACGGGTATGATGCCCGGCGCAACACCCACCGCGCAGAAGCCTCCACTCGAGGAAACCTACCAGGCTGCTCTGCGCGATTTCAATGCCGGGCGCTATCAATTGGCTTCCAGCGAATTCGGCGACGTAATCCAAAACTATCCGCTCGACGACCTGGCCGGCACGTCGGAATTCTACCTGGGCGAGATCGCCTACCAGCAGCAGCACTACGATGATGCGGTGAACGATTACAACGCCGTGATCGAGGGGTTCAGCGGCAACGCCAAGGCCCCGGCCGCGGAATTGCACAAGGGCTATGCACTGCTGGCGCTGGACAAAAAGCAGGCCGGCATCCAGGAGTTGCGGGACCTCATCAAGCGGCATCCGCAGACGCCGGAGGCGGCGCGGGCGCGGAGCAAGCTAAATGGGATGGGCGTGCGGATTACGGCGGCGCGCTAGGCGCGCTGCCTGCAACCGTCAACACGTGCCGGCGTACCAGCAGCCCATTCCGCCATCCTTGACATCAACATCTGGCCCCGAGGGGAATCTGCCTTCCGATTCCTTACGATGGAATTTAGAACTGGGGGGGATTTGCGGGCAGCGCCGAGGAGTTTATATCTTCGCAACTTGCGTTATTGACGGTTAAATTACCCTGGCTGTCGAGCGAAACCGTCCAGATGGTGTCGTAATCCAATCCCGGCCAACCGGGGGCGACCGGCGCACCACCGGAGGGATAAAAGCTTGCAATCAGCGCATTGACGGTGGCGACAATCTGCAGGTGTTCCCACGCAGCCAGAACTTTCTGGTTGGAAAATTCCCCGCCCGTAAAAAAGAAATTGCTCGCCTGCTGCGGACCGTCGGAGGCAAGGGCCTCGACGCCCGCGGCAAAATTGAAAGGCAGATTGTTGGCGACAGCGTAAGGTTCCACTGTCAAGGCCGCCCTGACATAAGACCAATCTTCATCTCCCGCGGTGTTCTGCGTGCCTAAGGTTACCTGGGATGGGTCAATCGAATAGACCTGACCTACGAAGATTTTGCCTCGCAGCGCAGCAGGAAGGTCAAGAGCGCGCCATTGGCCGGCGCCGACATAATTTCCGTCGTTCCAATTCCCCTCGGGATGAGCCTCAGCGTGGCGGATCATGTAGAGGGTTTCATTGGTGTTGATCCCCGCCGGGATCTTGGCTCCGCTTTTGCCGCCTGTGACCGTAATGTTGAAAGGCGTTTGCCCGGTGCACGAGCTGGTGGTCGGCACGGGCGCGGGCAAAACGGGGTACGTGGAAGACGGCTGCACGCCGGTGTCGTAGGTAAGCAGGCTGGCAGCTTTCGTCGACGGGACAATTGAGATGGCGTAGATAGTGTTGGGACCTTGATAGCTAGCCGGGAGACTCAGGTTATAGCCTTCCAGGTTATTGATGCTTGCCATCAAGTTGCCGACAGTTTCCCATGGCGCCGAGAAGACATAGAAGCCAGGCTGGTTCGCTTTTATCATCCCGGTCACCAGCGCCTCGTTATCGCCTCCCTCGTCATTGAAATCGATTCCCTGGCAGGCCGGACAAGACGGCGTGGGCGTGGCGACGCCCGCGGGCAGAGGCTCGGAAGCGTATGAGGCGTTGAGCGGATAGCTATTGGCCGTGTACGGGCTTGCGTAAGAACCGGAAACGGTGGAGAGCGTGAATTGATTCAGCAGAGCGAACTGTTGGATTGTCCAGAGCGGGACGATGTCAGGATAGTTGTTTGCGGTCTGCAGATGGGTCATCGGTTCGAGAGCATAAATGCCGGTGACATTGTTCGATCCGAGGATCTGGACTTGGAGGAACTTCGCCATCGACAGCGTGCGCTGCAAGCCCTGGCTGGTGAGGTTGGCCGTTGACGGGTTGATATCTCCGGAAGCCTGGTACGACACATCGTCGCTTACTACGAAGATCAGATTGACGTTGCCGGCGCTGAGTGGAGCGGTCGACGAAGTGCTGCCGCCACCACCGCCCGTGCCGCCGCTGCCTCCTGTTCCGCCACTGCCGCCCGCGCCATTGTTGCCTCCTGTGCTCGTGCTGTTGGCGGCGGACGATCCGCATCCGATCAATACGGCCGGAAGCAGCAGGGCGAAGACAACGGCTAGAGCAGAAACTCTTCCGCACTGTCCCGAAAAGCCTGCTGATCTCATAAGAAGTTGGATCCGAACTTGAAGGATCGGTGGGAGTCGAAATACAGTGAATTGCGGGCTGGGAATGGTGCGGGTTCGCACCATGATCCTTACCCACACATCGAATCCGTCTGTAGGATTCAGATGCCGGCGCAGCGAGGGGGTTGCGTGGCAACCTCTGGGCGTCCGGAATAGTAAAGTACGCCGCTTACCCGGCTGCCGGGGATCCCGGCCCGGCGGCTGCGACCACGCTCTTGTGGTGGCGCACGTCGGCGCCCTGCACCCAAAAGATGACGTCTTCAGCGATGTTGGTGGCGTGGTCGGCTACGCGCTCCAGGCTGCGGCAGATCATGAGGGCGTTGAGAGCCTGCGGCGCCAGGTGGCATTGCTCTTCCATCACTTTGGTCAGGGTCCTGTAGGCGGTGCGGTTCATGGTGTCTACAGCATCGTCCTGGGTGAGCACGAGGCGGGCGATTTCGGCGTCGGCCTCGATGAAGGCTTGCAGGCTCTTGCGCACCATGTCGGTGGCCAGCGCGGCCATGCGCGGGATATCGACCGGCAGCTCCACGGCCCCCATCTGCTCCATGTGGCGCACGCGGTCGCTGATGCTCTTGGCGGCGTCGCCCACGCGTTCCAGGTCGGCGTTGATCTTGATCACGGAAAGAATAAAGCGCAAGTCGATGGCCATGGGCTGCTCCATGGCCAGCAGATCGAGAGCGGCCTGGTCGATGTCGCGCTCCATGCGGTTGATGGCGATCTCGCTGCGGCTGACCAGGTCGCAGATGGAAAGATCGCGAACCCGGTAGGCCTCCACAGCGCGCTGGATGGCCTGTTCGGCTAAACCCGCCATCACCAGCAGGTTCTCTTTCAAATCTTCAAGGCTTTGTTGAAAGCGTATGCGGGTCATCCGAACCTCCCCGTGATGTAATCTTCGGTGCGTTTGTCGGAGGGGTTGGTGAAGATCTTGTGCGTGGAGTCGAACTCGACCATCCTTCCGTTCAAAAAGAAGCCGGTGTTTTCCGCCACGCGCGCCGCCTGCTGCATATTGTGCGTGACGATGACGATAGTGTACTGCGCTTTCAACTGGAAGATGAGGTCTTCGATCTTGGAGGTGGAAACGGGATCGAGGGCGGAGGCGGGCTCGTCCATAAGCAGCACCTCGGGATCGACGGCCAGGGCGCGGGCAATGCACAGGCGCTGCTGCTGGCCACCGGAAAGGCTGGCGCCCGATTTCTTCTTGAGATCGTCTTTCACTTCGTCCCACAGAGCCGAGTTGCGCAGCGTCTTCTCGACAATTTCGTCGAGCGCGCGGCGATTGGAATAGCCGTTGAGCTTGAGTCCGGCGGCCACGTTGTCGTAGATGGACATGGTGGGAAAGGGATTGGGGCGCTGGAAGACCATGCCCACGCGGCGGCGAATCTCGACCGGGGTGGTATCGGCATAGATGTCCATTCCGCCCATGCGCACCGAGCCGGTAACGCGGGCCACGGGATTGGTCTCGTGCATACGGTTGAGGCAGCGCACAAAGGTGCTCTTGCCGCATCCCGAAGGTCCGATGAGCGCCGTGGCGTGGTTGGCGGGGATATTCAGATTAATATCCTGGAGCGTGTGATTGGCGCCGTACCACGCATTCAGGTTGGTGACTTGGATGCTTACGCCCACTTAGCTTGCCCCTTTCAAAACGCCGCGGCTGGTGACGTATCGAACCAGCGCCACCGAGAGGACGATCAAGAGAATCAAGACCAGCGCGCCGGCCCACGCCAGGCGGTGCCAGTCATCATACGGCGAAAGCGCGTATTCGTAAATTTGCAGCGGCAGCGCGGCGATGGGCTGGTTGAGGCTGGAGCTCCAGAATTCATTGCCCAGCGCGGTAAACAGCAGCGGAGCGGTTTCACCGGCCACGCGCGCGAAGGCTAACATGCACCCGGTGATAATGCCTGGGGAGGCGGTTTTGACGGTGATGGAGAGGGCCGAGCGCCAGTTGGGCACGCCCAGCCCCAGCGCCGCCTCGCGCACTGCGTGGGGCACCATAAGCAGCATCTCTTCGGTGGTGCGACAGACGGTGGGGATCATCATGATGCCCAGGGCCACGCTGCCCGAAAAAGCCGAAAAATGCCCTTGGGGAACCACGATGAGCGCGTAAATGGCAAGGCCCATGACGATCGAGGGGACGCCGTTCAAAACGTCGGCCGTGAAGCGTACGGCATTGGCCAGCCTGGTGCCGCGGCCGAACTCGGCCAGAAAGATGCCGGCGCCGATGCCGATGGGAACGCCGATGAGGCTGGCTACGCCGAGCAGGAGCGCGGAACCGACAATGGCGTTGGCCATGCCGCCGCCCGGTTCGCCCACCGGCTTGGGAACCTGGGTGAAGAAGGCCCAATTGAGCGAGACCGCGCCCTTGACGACGAGGTAGGCAAAGATGGCGATCAGAGGCGTGACCACAATCAGCGTAGCCAGAATAGCCAGGCCGGTGACCGCGTGGTCGGTGAGCGCACGCATGCGGGAACGGAATGGAGATCGCAACGTGCTCATCCCTGTCTCCTCAGCGCGTCTGCGCCGGCGCTCCTCGCGTTACCGCCCACACCAGAACCTGGGCGAAGGCATTCACGATGATGGTGACCATGAACAGCGCCAGCCCGATTTCGATGAGCGCGCTGAGGTGCATATTGCTCACCGCCTCAGTAAATTCGTTAGCAATGACGGCGGCCATGGAACTGCCGTTGGCGAGCAGGGAGCGGTGAATCTCGGGCGTGTTTCCAATGACCATGGTGACGGCCATGGTCTCTCCGAGAGCGCGGCCCAGACCGAGAATGATGGCGCCTACGATGCCGATGCGGGCGTTGCGCAGCACGCTCATGCGGATCATCTCCCAGCGGGTGGCTCCCAAGGCCAGCGCCGCTTCGCGCTGCGCGTGGGGCACGGCGGACATCACCTCGCGGGTGAGCGAGGAGATGATGGGCAGGATCATGACGGCGAGAATGACGCCGGCGGCCAGAAATCCCAAGCCGGTGGGGTTGTCGTTGTTGAAAAGGCCAGTCCAGCCCAGCCATTGAGTCAGGAGCGGGTTGACGTGCTCGCGCAGAATGGGCACCAGCACGAAAACCGCCCAGAGGCCATAGATCACGCTGGGGATGGCCGCCAGCAACTCGGTGAGGAAGGCCAGCGGGCCACGCAGGGCCCGCGGACACATTTCGGTGAGGAAGATGGCCGTGCCCACGGCCAGGGGAACGGCCATCAGCAGGGCAAGAAACGACGAAACCAGGGTGCCGTAGATAAAGGGAACTGCGCTGAACAGCGAATTCACCGGGTCCCAGTACATGGGCTGATGGGAATCGGGATTGGTAAACGTCTGATAAAAGAACCTGAAACCGAAAGCGTGCCAGGTAAGCTGCGAGCGCAGCACCAATTGCCAGACGATGAGCACCACGATGCCGAAGATGCTCAAGGCGCACAGCACCATCAGCCACTTGAAGACCCGGTCGGCGAGCGCCGAGTTGCCGCGGGAGAGCAGAAAGCGCCGTTGCGCCGAAACTTCAGTGAGGGGTGCGGGGAGTGCGCTATCGGCGCCGGCCGGTTTTGAGCCGGGCGAAGAAGCCGGAGGGGACGCAGCGGGGATATCTGAGGCGCGGATATCTGGCAAGTTGGCGCTCACCTTAGAGAGGCTACCCGGCCATTATGAACGCCAGGTTACAAGTGTGCAAAATCAAGCGCATACAAGCGGAAAACTGCGCCTAGACTGCGGCAGGGAGGGTAAGGCTTAAATCACCCTGACGGCGGGCGCGGGCCGGCCACGCGGGCGGCTGGAAGCCGTGATCGGCGGAAGTCGCAGATTTAGCGGGAAATTCGATTGACCAAACGAGATAGCGCTGTCTTGGGGCTATGAAAACGTGTTAAATATCGAAGTATGATCAAGGACAAGTCCGTAACCCCCGATGGGCATGTGAACCTGAGGACGCTGGCCGAGCATCTGGAGCTGTCGCAGACCACGGTATCGCTGGTTTTGAACAATTCACCTTCGGCCCGGTCGATCCCGCAGGAAACGCGGGACCGGGTGAAGGAGGCGGCGCGACGGCTCAACTACCGGCCCAATTACTTTGCCCGCTCGCTGCGGCAGAGCCGCTCGATGAGCGTAGGCGTGCTGGCGCCGGACTTGAGCGAGGGATACTTCACCCGCGTGATGGGCGGGGTGGTGGAAGAGCTGACCGCGGCCCACTACTTCTATTTCACGGCCTGCCACGACTGGAAACGGGAGCTGATCGAGACCTATCCGCGCATGTTGGTGGAGCGAGCGGTGGACGGATTCCTGTTGCTGAACACGCGAGCCGACCAGATCGCGGTACCGGTTCCGGTGGTGGCCATATCGGCGCACAGCGCCGCAGAAAATGTGACCAATATTGTGCTCGACCATCATCGCGCCGTGGAGCAGGCCTTGACCCATCTTCGTTCCCTTGGTCACCGGCGCATCGCCATCATGCGCGGGCCGCGGGCCATTCCGGATTCCGAGGTGCGGTGGGAGAGCATTCAGCGGGTGTCTGCGGAGATCGGGCTCAAGCTGGACCCCAGCCTGGTGTTCCGGATCGAGGGTGAAAGCTGGTCGATCAAGACCGGATATCACCCCATGGCCCCCGAGATCGGCTACAAACCGATGCAGGCGTTACTGGAAAAGACACGCGATTTCACGGCCGTTTTCTGCTTCAACGATATCGCCGCCATCGGCGCCATTCGGGCGCTGAAGGATGCTGGACTGAGCGTTCCGGGAGATGTGTCGGTGGTGGGGTTCGACGATATTCAATCAGCGGCTTACGCGACGCCTTCGCTCACCACGGTGCGCCAGCCGCTGGCGGAGATGGGCAAACGCGGCGCGCAGGCGCTGCTGGAGCGGATCGCGCATCGCGAAAGGCCGTTCCCGGCGGAGATCGTGATGGAGCCGGTCTTCGTGGTGCGGGAGTCGACAGCAGCAGCGTTGGGCGGTCGCTGAGCGCGGTCAGGAACAGGCGGCTTCGAGCCAGCGGCTAACGTACACCTGGGCATGGGCCTCGCCGCAGTAGTGCCGCGCGCCGTATTCGTCCGCGGCTTCCTTGGTCCACTTGTGAATGGTCAGTTGCTCGCTGTTGCAGTGGATGACGAGCCAGCGAACGGGATTCTGGCTTTCTTCGCCGCAGATTTCGCATTTGTAGATAGTGCCGATCATTGGGGGGCGACCTCGTAAACCAGTGACTAGGGGTTAGGGACCAGGGACCAGAGATCGAGGAATCAGGGCTGAACTGCTGCCGATCCTCGGGTCCCTGTTCCCCATCGCTCATTCCAGTATTTGCAGGTCGAGCGGCTCGACCAGCATGCAATCCATGCCGCGGACCTGAGCTAAAGCGCGCTTGAGCGCTGACGTTTTGCAGGGCTCGACTGTAACCACAAAAGGCAGCGCGTTGGCGGGGTAGCCGGGCTTCTGCAAAATGGCGCGGATGTTGATCTGCTGGCTGGCCAGGGCGCCGGTGATGGCGGCGACGATGCCGGGACGGTCGGCGACCAGGAAACGGATGTAATGGGGAACTTCGAACTCCGTGCCCAGGTGCGCCGGGGCTGAAGAAACCTCGACGCGGCGCGAGCCGTGCGCGAGGGCGAGCAGATCGCTGACCACGGCCACGGCCGTGGGATGGCCACCGGCGCCGTGGCCGGAGAAGACCACCTCGCCACAGTAGTGGCCGCGGACGATGACCATATTCTCCGTTCCCTGCGACCATGCCAGCGGCGAGCGCAAATCGACGAGCATGGGCCCAACCGTAGCGGCGAGATCGCCGTTGGACTGCTGGGCGCGGGCCACCTGGCGGATGGTGCAGCCCAAGTCGCGCGCATAGCTGAAATCGACGGCCGCGACCGCGGTGATGGACCGGGGCACAATTTCATCGGGATCGACCTGCACGCGCAGAGCCAGGCGCATAAGGATGGCGAGCTTGGCGCGCGCGTCGAATCCGCAGACGTCCTCGGTGGGGTCGGCCTCGGCGTAGCCGCGGGTCTGTGCTTCGGCCAGCACAGTTCCGTATTCCGAGCCCTCCTGCATCTTGCTCAGGATGAAATTGCAGGTACCGTTCAGAATGCCTTCGATGCGCTCGATGCGGTCTCCGGCCAGGCCCTGCTCAAGGCCAGGAATCACGGGAATCCCGCCGGCGACGGCAGCGCCATACTTGATGTGTCCCCCCTGGGCGGCAGCCAGCCGCTCGAGGTTGACGCCGTGATAGGCGATGAGCTTCTTGTTGGCGGTGACCACGCTCTTGCCCGATTCGAGAGCGCGCCGCACCCACGCGCCTGCCGGATCGAGGCCGCCCACCAGCTCGACGATCACGTCGGCATCGGAGGCCAGCACGGCTTCGGCATCTTCGCTCCAGAGCACGCTCGACGGAGTCCAGTCCACGCGCTTGCGGGCCACGCGGCGGTTGAAGATGTGGGTGAGCTCGAGCTCGCGCGGCTTGGACTCGGCGAGAATGCGCGCCACCGAGCTGCCCACGGTGCCGAAGCCGAAGAGCGCAATCCGCAACGGGCGCTGGAGACGCGGCCGCAACGGCGAGTTGGAGGTCGATGGGGATGCGGATTGCTGGGCGTTCGGCACCGGAGTGGTCCTCTCGATAGGACTGCGGATTAAAACTGCGGGATATTTCGATGATACCGGATAGGCGCGCGGCGGCGCCGGTCGTGGTCCAGTCAGAGTACGCATTCCTCAGCAGCTAAAGCCGCGCCCATTCTGCGGCCACTTTTGGCACAGGTGGCCCCTCGTGCCCTTTCAAAGCCCCGAGCTTCTCGCAAGCTTTGAAGCCGGTACGTCGATCATGCGCCGGATTGGCCTGCAACTTCCGCGCACTTTGCGAGATATGGCGCGACTCTCGTGTAAGATAAGGAGCAATGCGGCGCGGAATTGCCATTTTTCTGGCGCTCATGTTCGGCGTGGGGCCGCTGAGTGCGGCTCTGCCCGGCGCCGAAGACGCCAGCCTGCCTTCCTGTTGCCGCCGGCATGGGGCGCACCACTGCGCCATGGCCGCGGTTGAACGAGACGGAAAACCTTTCGTATCCGCTCCCGCCACTTGTCCCTATTATCCCGGCCCAACCTTTGCCCTGCTGTTGCCGGCCATTCATGCGCTGACGGCTGAGGCAGAGCGGCTGCCGGTTTTTGAAGGCAGCGCCAGTATTCTGTTGCCTGGCAATCCTGCCGGCCTCTTTGGCCCCTGCCGCGCCCATGCCGGACGCGGCCCTCCCGCATCGCTCCCCGCCTAGGCGTCCTTTCCATACCATCAGCTTCCCCCTACGTGGCCATGAGTGTCTCCGTGCTGCGCGAAGACTGTTTTTGTCCGAGGGCCGATCGCTCTGGAGGTTTATCCATGCGTCGATTTCTTTTGCTTGCCGCCTTGTGCGCGGCCGCTTCCCTGCCTGCCTGGGCCACGATCTTCGGATCCGTTCGCGGTGTAGTTCATGATCCCCAGCATCGTCCCATCCAGGGTGCGCACCTTACTTTGAAAGCGCAGGGCTCGGATTGGACGCAAACGAAGGGCTCTGACGACAACGGAGAGTTTCTCTTCACTTCCGTTCCGATCGGAAATTACACGGTTACGGTGTCGTCCAACGGCTTTCAGCAGATGAGCCAAGCCGTGATTGTGGAGTCCGATACGAGCCCGGTACTCCACTTTCAAATGGCCATTGAAGGTGCAACAGAAGTTGTTACGGTCCCGGAAACGGCGGAGCAGGCCACAACCGACAGCGCCACGCCGACAACCATGCTGAACCGGACAGCGATTGAGCAGACTCCGGGAGCGGACCGCACCAACGGCATGGAGATGATCACCGATTATGTACCGGCGTCCTATGTGACTCACGATATGCTGCACATGCTGGGTGGCCATCAGGTAGAGTGGCTGATCGACGGTGTCCCCATTCCCAATACCAACATCGCCGCCAATCTCGGCCCCCAGATCGACCCCAGAGACATTGATGAACTCGAAGTGTTCAGCGGCAGCTACGACGCCGATTATGGGGATCGCACTTACGGAATTTTCAACGTGGTGACGCGCACCGGTTTCGAATACAACCGGGATTGCGATCTGATCATCACGGCTGGGAATTTCTATCAAACCGACAACCAGCTGAGCTGCGGATCCCACACCGAGCGGTTTGCCTGGTATGCGAGCCTGAACGGTAATCGCAGCGCGTACGGACTCCAGACACCAATCCCTCAGATTGTGAACGATGCGGAGAACGGCTTTGGAGGGTTTGCTTCGTTCATCGTCAATCCCAACCTCAAGAACCAATATCGGCTCGTCACTTCGCTGCGGCGGGATGATTATCAAATCCCCATCGATCCCAACCCGGACTCGTCGGGAAATCTCATTCTGGAATCCTCAGGCGAGTCTCCGAGCTACGGCTTGCACGATGCCGAAGTTGAGCCGGACGGCTACGCGATTCTCTCCTGGATCCACACCTTCAATCCAGAGACGATCCTCACTGTTTCGCCCTTTTATCACTACAACGGAGCGGACTATAACGGCGGCGCCAACGACGTTCCCGTTCGCTCCAATGTCCAGCAGAATGCCAACTATGCCGGGGCGCAGACGGTGGTGAGCAGAAACTTCTGGAAAAACTATCTGCAGGCAGGCTTCTACAGTTTCTATCAGCACCAGCACAACTACTTCGATAACGTATTCGTCAACCCCACGCCTGCCACGCCGAACACCGGCCCTTCGTCGATCGGGGTCAATGGCGGAGTGGTGGCCGAATTCATCAACGATAAATTCAAAGTGGCTCCCTGGTTTACGTTGATCACCGGGCTGCGCACCACGCAGTTCAACTCACCTTCGGTTTCGGAGCATGCGACCGATCCGCGTTTTGGCGCGGCGCTGCGGGTGCCCCATCTGAACTGGGTGTTTAGCGGCTTCTATGGCTACTACTACCAGGCGCCCCCCTTGTCGACAGCGTGCCGGGCAAACGCTTCAGCCAGCCTCTGCCCGCTCCAGACCCTTGCAAACAGCCAGGATTTCGGCTTTGCGCCTCTGCACGGCGAACGGGATATTCAATGGCAGTATGGCGTCACGATTCCCTACCGCAACTGGACCCTGAATGCCGATAACTACGAAACCAGAGCGGAGAACTGGCTGGACCACAACAATATCGGAGAATCGAATATTTTCTGGCCCATCACCTGGGCCTATGCGATGATTCAAGGCTGGCAGCTCACATTGCGCTCGCCCGACGTGCTGCGTCACGGGCAGTTTCACCTTGCTTACGCAAACCAGATTGCGCAGGCGACCTCGCCCATCACCGGCGGGCTCATCTGCCCCCCGTCGGTGGGGACAGCATGCCCGCTCGATATTCCACCGGGCCTGGCGCCCGTCGACCATGACCAGAGAAACACGTTGAACGTGGGCTTCAACGGCATTCTGCCGTGGCATGCCTGGGCATCCACCAACGTTTACTACGGTTCCGGTTTCACGAACGGGCTCTATGGGATGCAGAACGCGCAATATCCAGGACCATATTTGCCTAGCCACACCACATTCGATTTATCCGCTGGCAAGACTTTCGCAGAAAACTACACCATTTCAGCGAATGCGGTGAACGTGACGAATCTACGGGTACAACTGGACAACAGTTTGACTTTCGGCGGATTTCACTGGAATGATCCACGGCAGATTTATGGCGAGTTTCGCTACCGATTCAACTATTAGAAGAGGTTTCATAACCCGTCTGTAATCGTTCCTCAGAGGCTAAAGCCCCACGTTTTTGGGGAGCTTATTGGCACGGCTGAAGCCGTGCCCTTTCAAAACAGGGTTATGAAACAGCTTCTAGCCTTTCGCTATCAGCCACCAGCTATCAGCTTTTAGTTTGGCGATGGCAGATTGAGCCGCGCGACGATCATGAAGGGATGTAGAGCTGAAAACTGACGGCTGAAGACTGACAGCTTGCTTTGCCTCGAGCACGAACCCCGCAAGCCCGGCGGCGGAGCCCCCGAGGTGCCCCTTCGGCGCCGTCCGGTCAGCCCGACGGAGGGTGAAAGGTTCTTCCGCTGACGGTGGGACCGCTCCGGGGGTCGGCCTCTGCGCCAATCCCCTTTTGATCCGCGAGCTTCGCAACGCACCATCTCCGCAGCACAACGCTTTTTAGGGTACATCCCTTCCCATCTCCGTCGCATCCTTTCCTCACAAAGCCCCGAGAAACGGGGTCAGATAAGTCAGAAAGCGGAAAAAGCTTGCGGGTTGAGGAATGAACGGCCATAATTGGCTCATCGTGTCAGTAATTTCCTCGGCTTGCCTGGGCATCTGGTCAAGTCGAGAAGAAACAGGGCTCGCGACGCAAAGGCCCCGCCGGCATTTGGAAGAAAACTCCTTCGCTCGTTTTCTTGAGCCGGCATTCCATATGCACTTATCTGTACTTATTGGATAACGAACTGGAAACAAGGGTTTAGCGGCTGAAAGCGCGAGCCATTCCCCAGGTGGCGGCCAGGCCGGGATTTTCCCGAAGCGGCCGTTACCCCATGGTCCGGGTTCCTCGTGGCCAGCGTTCCCGCCGCCCCAGATCGGACGGGGTAGTCGCAATGAAATTCCCTCTTCGTTTTCTCGCCGTGCTGGCCTCAGGTCTCGGCCTCTGTGCAATCTGCTCCGCTCCGGCGTTCTGCCTGGCCTCGCATCCTGCTTCCGCGGCGCCGGCGTCGGCGCAGACTCTGCCGCAAGACACGGCCGTGATTCCCGGCCCCTTGCGCTCGTTTCTGCGCATGGCGGGCATCAGCCAGGAGGTCACCCCTTCCGAAGTGCTGCCCATGCTGGTGCGGAATATTTTTCTGCACGGCTATGAGAACGGCAAGGAGACCGAGTTCCTGATCCTTGTCGACCGTTACCTGCACCAGGCGCGGGAGCTTGAATCCATGGCAGGCAACGGTGAGATTCATGTTGCCAGCTGCGCCGACGCGACCCAGTTGATCCGTGTTCTGGGCTACCGGTTTGAGCGCGGCTGTAGCCGCAACAACGCTTCGCTGGTCACCGAAGATGCGGAACGCGCCTTTCTTACCGTCGATTCCGGCTTCCCCATTACCCGGCTCGAAGAGTCGCTGGAGAAAGGCGAAGCGTTCTCCTATCCCTACCCAGCCACCCGGGTCCCAGTGCTCTTCACCCAGAGTGACTGGTTCAACATCAGCAGGTACCAGGGAAAGCCCGGCGGGGATCTGGTGGATGTGCTCCTGCACGACGAAAACGTGGGGCGCCTCTACTCTGCCATGGCTCGCCTGGAGCCGCGTACGCGGAATCTGCTCGAGCAATCGCCGGGCCTCAAGAAGCTTTTGCCTTACGCCGCCACATTCGATTTCTACGGGGGTCAAATCTGCATCCCCGGTCACGTTGTGGCCGTGCCCGGTGGCGATCTGGCCGAGCAAAGCTGGACGGAAATGGCCGGCGCAAGCCCGCGCGACCCCTCCGATTTTGTTCTTCACTTGCTGAGCCGGGATCGCGGATGGCTGGCTGCCTATTTCGACGCACTCTCGCGCACCAGCCCTAACCAGCAACTGCATTTTGCGCAGGGCGAGCGCCTGCGGGAGCTCTTCGACGCTTACCGCTCCAGCGCGGCCGGTATAGCTGCCGCCTCCGGTGTGTTTCCACGCAACGCCCCATTACTGCTTCTGCTTACCCGGATGCAGTGGCAAGCCGATGGCCAGCCGGAAATTCCCGGCAGCGTGACGGTTTGGGAGGACGCCTTGAGCCGCCAGGCGCGCTCCTACGGTTACCGCGATTGGGTCCGCCGCGCCCGGACGGTCAAAAACGCGAATACGTTCCTTGAAGCATTAGTGGCATCCACGAATATGGTTGCGGAGGCGGGCCCCACGCAGATGTACCTGATGATCAGCTCCATCGACTATCGCCGGCCGCCTGAAAGCCATCTTTCCGAGCCAACCGTGCGTGTGCTGGCGAACCGCTTCCAGGAATATCAGGACTGGTACCTTACCTTCGCCGATTTTCCCCAACTCGACGACTCGGCGATCGCACAGTTTTTCAAGACGGCGGACCACGTAGGCGCAATCTCCAATCCTGCCCTGCGCGCTAACGCGCTGGGTGCCTTTCAGGCCGACATTGGCTTATGGAGAATTTTGGCGCGGCAAGGAGAGATTCCCGCCTCCTCCCTCAACGCCTCGTGGCACCAGACTCTCCAACCTTTCGCTGCAGCCGACAACTCCGTTCAGCTTTTTGACGCAGCCCGCGCCTCGCTTAATGCCCTGGTTTCGGCCGCCGGCGGCAACGGCAACCCCACTCAGGATGAGATCGTAGACCTGCTGGCCGGCCCGCCCCAGAACACTCCCGACGGTGTACGGGTGCACGATGAGCTCGCAGCCCGCATCCGCAGTGTTCTCAGCGACCAGCGCCTGGCCTCTCTTGACACCTTGTTCGGCCTTTACGACGGACTCGATTCCATGGCCCACGGCGCCAACGTGGGTGACAGCCTGCTTCCGCTGGCCGAAAACCTGCACGAATTCGAGATGCCGCGGCCCATCTTCACCGGCGGCGAGCGCGTGGCCTGGTCGCCGCTCATCTATACCAGCCGCCACGCGGAATTGCAGGTGCAGACCGATCTCACCAAGGTCATTCGCTTCTCGCACTCACCGCAACAGCTTGATGCAGCCCGCGGCCGTTTGACGCCCTTCCTGCGCGATACGCTGGTGGGGCTCAACTACGCCTACTATGAGCCGCCCGGCGCCCAGGTGCTTCACAATAACCCACTTTTCGTCCGCTCCCACGATTTCTCTGTTTCTTCCGTTCAGGGCGTGGAACAGGTGTGGGGCCCTCCTGAGCTAATCGGTATCGGCGCCACGGCGGGCGGCGGCGCTTACCTGATGGGATCGCTCATCGACCTGCCTTACGCGCTGGCCTCGGCAGAAGAAGACTTCATCTCGCCGGAAAAGATCCAGGCGCTGATCTGGCGCGAAACCGTGCCCCAATTGCTGGTCGAAGCCGTCCTGCCGCGCTGGTGGGGCATCAGCCCGACCGAGATGCACGCTGCGGCCCTCTACCAGCGCGCCGGAGAAGAATATCTTACCGCTGCCCTGACCCACGCCGACGTCCGCGAAAAGGTGCTGAGCATCTTCTCTGACCGCTTCGCCCTGGAACGTCTGGATAAGCTGGAAGAGCGGCTCGACCACCCCGAGGATTCCACGGCTCTGATGAGGCAGCTGCTGCCCGCGGACGCGTTCTATCTGACCACTGAATTCCGCAAGCGCTACCCCGATGAGGCGGCGCAGTGGGGTCCGGCGGGCCGCGAGCTCGACAGCCTGGTGCGCAAGGAACCCGATGAAACCAGCCCCGCACGTCTGGCCCGCGACTTCGGCGCCCCGCACCCCACACTCTCCGAGAGCGACATTTGTTCGCTGCTTAATCGTGAACCCTTTCCTGTCTCCGGCGGCTACTCGAGCCGTCTGTTCGGAGAATCCTGGGAATCGAGCAATCTGTATTGGGCCCGCCTGGCCGACGAAATGGGCTATTCGCCGGTCATGCTGAACCTTCTGGTTCCTGAGTTGACGCGCCGCATGGTGGCCAACATCTTCGCCACCTACGTGGACGATTGGCCCGCGCTGCAGCGCGCCATGGAGGAGACCGGAACCGAATTCAAACAGGGTAAGCTTTCTGACCAGCAAGCCTACAAGGACACTACCAACGATTCAATTGCCGCCAATGGGAGCGCATCGGAATGATTCACCTGAAGAGTTACGCCGCCTGTCTCGGGCTCTGCTCGAGCGTATTCCTGCTTGTGGCCATCGCGCCGCGGCCTGCCGCTCAGGACGAGTCCTCTCACCTGCGCGTCAACGTCGACCTCGTCCAACTCAACGTCGCGGTGACCGACCGCAAAGGCAACTACATTGCCGGTCTCAAGCCCCAGGACTTTGTCATCACTGAGGACAAAATCCCGCAGAAAATCGCCACTTTCGAAGAAGGAAACGGCGCTAACCGGCGCATTGTGGACCTTGACAACGGGCAGAACGGGGGCAAAGAGCAGGTCACGGCAGTAGCCGGCGCCAATGTCTTCATCCTCTTCGATACCAGCAATTACATGTATCGAAGCTTCGTGTATGCGCAGGATGCAATCGCCGATTTCGTGCGCTCTCTCGATCCGGCCAACAAGATCGCCTTCTACTCTTACAGCCGCGATCTTTCGCGCGCCACCCTGCTTACTTCCGACCGCTTCCAGGTGGTAAGCGGAGTGCGAAGCACCGTGGCTGGCGACGATGCCGCTCTTTACAATTCCCTGCTGCTCACCGTCAAGGATGCCTCGCAGTTGACTGGACGCAAAGCCATCGTGGTCTTCTCCAACGGTCCCGATAACGCCAGCTCCGTGCCTCCTGAGGACGTGGCCGAGCTGGCGCAGTCCACCGGGACCATCATCTACATCGTGAGCACCCGCCAGGCCAACAACGAGCCGGTTTCTACCGCTGCCTTTACCCGCGTGAGCAAAGCCACGGGAGGAAAGGCGTACTTTGCCAGCAACTGGCGCGATGAGAAGCAGGCCTTCGCCGCCATTCGCGAAGATATTGCTCACCTTTACACCGTCAGCTACTATCCGCAGCCCAACCCCAACCGCGGCTGGCGCACCATCACGGTCAAACTGGTCGGGCCCGGAATGCAGAAGTATCACATTCGCACCCGCGACGGTTACCGGCTGATGCAGCCCTCCGCGGCCACTACCGAGAGCTACAACGCCGCGCCCGAAGCGCAGGCTTCCGGACACTGAGGGGCGGAAATCGAGGGCACAGTGTGCCGGCGATCGCCGCACTGCGGGGTGGGTGCGATCGTTTCCCGACCCGCCCTGTGGTAGCTTGAAGGAAGCGGCAATTTCGAGCGAGCTCGTAGCTCAGTTGGTAGAGCAACGCCCTTTTAAGGCGTGGGTCCTGGGTTCGATTCCCAGCGAGCTCACCAAACCGCACGTGGCGACTCAGCACAATTCCAGCGGCTTGGTTCAAACCGGATAACCGATGGCGGCTTGCTATGACTACTGTTGCGTGGCAGCGGTAGTCTTTATTTGCGCACCTTCCAGGTGTTGCTCAAAAAAATGCGCCGTGGCCTGATAAGAATTGATGAAAGTTTTCCAAAGTAAAAAATCGTGGATTTCGCCGGGATAGACGATCTGCTCGAAGGGCACGTGGTTGTCGCGCAGCCGTTGCACCAGATCGACCATCTGGCTGAAGGGAACGTTGCGGTCGTCGTCTCCCTGAATGAGGAGGACAGGCGATTTCCATTGGCTGACGGAAGAATCCGGCGAGGACTCCCACGCCAGCTCCTGGGCGGCTTTTAAATCGGGAGCGGTGTCCGCACTTTCTTCCCACTGCGGCAAAAACGCAGACCAATCATGTACGCCGTGCCAATCCACGCCGGCTTTGAAGATATCGGAGTTGCGCGCCAATGCCAGCGCGGTGAGAAAGCCGCCGTAGGAACCTCCCCAAATGCCGATGCGATGCGGATCGACCGACGGCAACTTCTGCAAATAGCGCGCCCCGGCGAGGACATCGTTGTATTCGGAAGCGCCTCGCCAGACGGAGTGGGGTGGAACGCGGAAATCGTGCCCGTACATGGTGCCGAGCCGGTAGTTCACGGAAAGGATCGTGAATCCCAGACTGGTCAGATATTGATTTTCAGCGTAGCCGTAAGAGTAGTAATCGAGGGGATGGAAGCCGAGCATCATCTGGCGGATGGGTCCACCGTGCACGTAGATCAGGGCCGGGCCGGGCTGGGTCTGGCCTTTGGGCATGAAGAGCTGACCGTGGATGGTGTAGCCGTCGGAACTTTTGAAGATTACCTGTTTCGGCACCACCAATTGCGCACTGGGAAAGTCCTGGGGGAGGGCGTTGGTGGTGATGAGTTCCCGGCTGCCGTTCTCCAACTTATAGACCAGGGCGGGCGTGATGGCGGTTGAACCCAGACAGGCGATGACGTTTCCCTGACCGGTTTCGACGGGAGTCCATTCAATGGTCTCGCCCTTGGTCATGGGCTGTTGCGGGCTGCCGCCGGCGGCGTCGACGCGCCAGATATGACGGCGGTCCACATCGTTCTGGTTGGAAGAAAACAGGACACCACGCTTGTCGGCGGTCAGCGCCGCATCCATGACCACAAAGTTGCCGGGAGTGAGCAGTGTAGCCTCTCCTCCCGCGTCTGAGATCGAATAAAGATGGTCGTATCCATCCTGCTCCGAGCCGAAGATGACCCGATCGCCGGCTGCGAACAGCAACTGGTCCGGCCCGAAGAGCGGCAGCGAGTCGCGCATGGTGTCGCCGCTTTTCCATATGGGATTCGCGGTGTAGGTTTGCGTGTCCGCGACCCACAGGGAATATGGCTGGGGATGCTCGGGAATCAAGGGGCGTTTCTTCTCTACGCCATGGATGCGCAGGAAAGCGATGTGCGCGCCGTCCGGCGACCATTGCGGGGACAAATCGCGGTCCACCGAAGGCGCGATATAATGGACTGCCTGAAGCTTGCCGCCGTCCACGTCCAGAATTGTGGTGAAGCTATGGTCCTGGCGTCCCACGATCACAACGATGTGTTTTCCGTCTGGAGACCACTGCTCCGAGGAAAGGGTTCCGCGAATATTAGTAAGCTGGGTGGCCTGGCTGGCCCCGGAAACCGGCGCAATCCAAAGCTGCTCCTTGCCCACCCAGACCGCCCACTGGCCGTCGGGTGAAATCTGGATGTTTTCGCATCCCTCGAAAGGGCAACCCATATCTCCAAGCAACCGCGGCTGGCCGCCTGCAACATCGGCGGCCCACACCTGCTGCTTGGGCTGCACGGGCAGATGCGTGGGGTTCGCGGCGCGGCCGACGGCGTCTAATTCCGTGCCGCGGGCGTACACCACCGCACGGCCGTCGGGAGTGAGCCGGAGGGAGGCGATGGGCTGGCCGTTGTCTCCCTGATAATGCGTTACCTGAACGGGGACGAGCTCCGGAGCGGCCGCGACCCAAATGTTCTCATCTCCCTCCTTATTGAAGACCCAGGCGATACTCGAACTCTGCGCCGCGGCAGTCAACTCGGAGGGAAAGGGGGAACTCATCACCTGCTCAATGGTGAACGACTGGGCGGGGAGAGACAGTGAGAGCACGGTGACAACTGCTGCGCAGGCAAAGACGCGCGTGAGGATATTGCCGAGCCGGGATGATTGCATGGTTTCGTTGTCCTTCAATATTTGAGGCTGAAATGCAATAGATGCCAGTGATAGAGAAGCCAGGAGAAGCCAAGGCAGGCGCACACGATGGCGATATTGCCGATGCGCGAAAGCCACCATTGACGCTGCACGCTCCAGTTTCTGATCACGCTATAAACAACGAAGATGGTCCCGATGCTTCCCAGCCATCCAACGACTTGAATGAGCCTGAGCCATGGGTCGATGCGGGAGGTAAAGAGCGGTGTGCCGCCGGAGGAGGAAAGCAAAGCTATCCAAGTCGCGAAGAAGATCACGTCCAGCAGGCAAACCGCCCGAATCGTGAGCCGGCGCCATTTTTGTCCGCTATTGAGGATCAGCGGCATACGGTAATGTTTCCGCATCCACGCGGAAATCGGCCAGAAAACAAGTGTCAGGGCGCAGATGATGGGGACAAAGAAAATCAAAAACATGTTGAACGATTTGCCGTTCAGCCACGACACGCGATCGTAAACCATGAAAGGGTAGTCGATCGACATGCGCAGACGGCCGTCGGGATTTCGGGTGAAGGCGATGGTGTCCTGATCGCCGACGGCGCGATAGACGAGAGGAGAGATTTCCTGCCATGTCTTGGGCTCGCCCGCCAGATTCCTGAATTCATCCACGGTGATGATTCCGTCGGGCTTGGCGGAGACGGTGGCTTCTCCGAGGGCGCCGAAAAAGCTGAAGATATTGGTGAACGACCCGCGGCTGGACATGTATTGGCCGACCACCATCCTGGCGTCCTGCACGGCGTTTGCCGGGGAATGCGCCGGGGGAACCGTATATGGAAAATAACGATCGAGAAACTGATTGAACAATGCGCCCCTGGGATCGATTTTCCCGATGCCGGCGCTATTGTAAGAGACGAAGAAGCCGAAGTTGGCGACTGGAATTAGAAGCAGGTCACTGTGGAAATACATGGTGTCCCCGCCATGGCCGATGATGCGCTGTCCGTCGCGGAACTGCTCGTAAAAGCCGAGACACATCCCGGGCAGGACCGGGTTTTCTCCATACTGCTGGCGCGCATGCATCTCGGCGACCGTGGCGGGATCGAGGATGCGCGCGCCGTTATATTCTCCGTCCTCGAGGTGTGCGAGCATGAAATGGGAGATATCGTCCGCCGTGGTGCTCAACGCGCCTGCTGGAGCGACCCCTACGAATTCAAAGGGCTTGGGATCTCCCGAAGCAACTCGATAGCCATCCGACATGAGGGGCTTGAGATTGGCGGGCAGCGGCTGCTGGAAGGTGGAGTGCTGCATGCCAAGAGGCGCAAAGATATTTTTCTGGATGTATTCGTCGAAAGGCATGCCGGACACACGCTGCACAATATACCCGGCCAGCGCCGCGCCGTAATTGGAGTAAGCGGGCGTCACGCCCGGCGGGAAGACGCGGCGCGGCTCATGGGTATTCAAATATTTTCCCAGCGGCTCCATGTCCCCGGCCTTGCTCGAAATCAGGTCCTGGATCGATTCCTCGAATCCCGGCGTATGAGTCATCAGGTTTCGCATGGTGATGGGCTGCGGAAACATGTTGGGAATTTTGAAGTCGAGATAATCGTTGACGTTGGCGTCGAGGTTGATCTTTCCCGCCTGGACCAGCTGCATTACTGCCGTCCAAGTAAAGAGCTTGGAAATGGAACCGGGCCGAAACAGGGTGGCATCGACGGTGACCGGCTTTTTATGCTTCACATCGGCGTAGCCGTAGCCCTTGGAGTACAGGACTTTTCCGTCTTTGACGATCAGCACCACCGCCCCAGCGATGTTCTCCCGTTGGAGTTGGAGCGGTACGACGCCATCGAGAAACGCGCCCACATCCTCGGCAGTCATGGCCGCCGGGACGTTGGCTGCGGGAGCGGAGACGGGCGACGATCCCGACTGCTGAACGGCAGGCCGGTGAGGCGGTAGTAGAGTGGGGCGCTGGCTGTTGCACGGAAGAGCGAATGGAACAAGCAACGCCAGCGCGGCAAACGAAAGTGCTATGGGACGACTTGGCTTCATGGATACCCCATCTTGATCAACCGAAAATTTGCAAAAACAATTTCGAGAGCTCCGTCTTGTTTTGTGGGCCGGCAATTTTCCAACTCTCAGATCGCCCTCCATCCTACCGAAAAATTTCAAGGCGCGGTTGGATAATCGGGAAACGGCGGAACCGTAGGTTCGGGCAGCGGATGCGCCTTCAGCTCATCGAGAATCGCCTGCACTCCTTTTTCAAGCTGCGGATCGCGGCCTTGACGCCATGCGGCCGGATCCATGCCCACTTCAATATCGGGGGAGACGCCCTCATTTTCAATTCCCCACCTTCCTTCGGTTGTGAAGAATGCAAGACTGGGCGCGGTCACAAGTCCACCATCGATTAAGGGAGGATAGCCGGTAATTCCGACTTCCCCTCCCCAGGTTCTTTCTCCAATCAGTGTGCCGACATTGAGATGATGGAAGAACCACGGGATGAGGTCGCCACCCGAGCCCGCATAGGGGTTGATGAGCATGACCTTGGGCCCAAAGATGACTTGGCCGGGCTCGGTTTGCACGGCGCCGTTGGGCGTATACCAGTAATTCCACAGGGTTCGCTGCAAATACTGGATGATGTAGTCCGCGGCCTGACCGCCGCTGTTGAAGCGGTCGTCGATGATCGCACCCTGTTTGCCCACCTGCGCAAAGAAGTAGCGATTGAACGAAGTAAATCCGCCTGTCGCGGTATCGGGCAGGTACACGTAAGCGACCTTCCCGCCGCTGAGTTCGTTCACCTTTTGTATATTGCCGAAGATCCAATCGCGGCCGCGCAATGGAATTTCGCTTTCGATAGGGACCACGGTGACTTGCCGGGCGCCGGAGCCGTCCGGATTGGGGCCTACGGTGATCGACACCTGCTGTCCCGCGGTATTGAGAAAGAAGCTGTAGATATTGTCGCCGGCATGCAACTCGCGGCCATTCACAGCCAATAGGTAATCGCCTTCGTGGACATCGATTCCCGGCTGCGTCAGGGGTGCGTGCAGCCCAGGATTCCAGTTTTCTCCGCTGTAGATTTTCTTGAAGCGATACCGGTCATTGGCGGTGGTGTAATCCGCCCCCAGCAAGCCGACGCTCACAGGAGTGGGGCTGGGAATATCTCCTCCGCCGATGAACATGTGCATGGTGGAGAGCTTGCCCAGCATCTCGCGAAAGAGATAGTTGAGATCCTGGCGGCACATGATGCCGGGCAGGTATCGTGCATATTCCTTTTGGGCGGAATCGATGTCGAGGCCGTCGTAGTTGGAGGCGTAGAAGTAATCGCGTTCAATACGCCAGGTCTCGCGATACATCTGGTTCCATTCCTCGCGCGGTACCACCCACACCTGCATGGCATCCATGCCCAGAAGGCCCTCGCCGGGCTTGGCTGGCGCGGCGGTCGAAGCAATGCCCCATTTATTGCCCTGTTGATAGAGGAATTTCTCGCCGTTGAATGAAACGCTGGCGCCCTCAATGCCCGCCAGCAACGGCGTCGGCTCCCGCGTGGAGAGGCTGAATTTGAGCAGGGTGGATTGATGGGTGTCGGGTGACGTCTGGAGCAGGAAAATCTCCCCCGCTTTACCGGCCTGCAAATCCGTATAATCGGCAGCCGGGATGGGCAGAGCCAAGATGCGCTGGCCGATTTGATCGAAGTCGATCTGGACCGCTTCGCCGGCAGAGTTCGCGGGCGGCTTGGCAGAGGGATTGGGTGCGGCCTGAGCCGGAGCCGGCGCCGCGACGGGTTCCTCATCGCTTTGCGGCGCCAGGGGCGATGGGACGTCCTTGCGCAGCACAGCAAGGTAAACGCTGCTGGTCACCTGGTGGGTGTCGCTGGACATGTCCAGAAAGAAATTGGCCGGACCGGAATTTGTGCTGGCGGTGAAGTAGATGTATTTTCCGCTCTTGTCGAAGACGGCATGTTGCGCGTTGCTCATTCCGTCGGTCAGCTGCGTGGCCTTGCCGGTGTCCAGCGAATAAACAAACACGGCGCGCATGCGATTCTTCAGCAGTTTGGTGTAAACGATCCAGCGGCTGTCCGGCGACCAGGAGGGATTGAGCCCAGGGAAGAAATCGAAGTATGTGTCCGTATCAACTTTGACCGGCGTGGGATGGTCCAGATCGAGATACCAGACATTCAAACGCTTGTCGGTATAGACCAGTTTCTTGCTGTCAGGAGACCATCCCAGCTCAAAGAAGTAGGAAGAGGGGTTGCCCAGGCTGATGGAACGCACCGGCCCCATGCCGTCCTGACTCTTGATATGGAGCTCGTACTCTCCGGAGCGGTCAGAAAAATACGCGATCGATTTTCCGTCCGGTGACCACGCGGGCTCACGGTCGGCTATACCCGGCGTATTGGTGATGTTCCTAACGCTGCCTTTTTCGGCGGGTACCGTAAGGATTTCACCGTGCGCTTCGAATACGGCGCGTTCGCCGGTGGGAGAAATTCCGGAATTCAAAACGTGATCCGCAACTTTTGTAAAATGAGGGCGGACCTGCGGAAAATCTCCGGTGATGGTCACGTGGACCTCATGCTCACGTCCGCTGGAGAGGTCGTACAGGTGCAGCGAGCCGAATTGCTCATAGACAATCGCGCCCGGTCCGGCGGAGGCGGACATGATGTCCATGCCGGTGTTGTCGACGACTTTGGAAACCTTCTTGGTGCCCATGTCGTACACGTAGAGGGAAATGGGCTCGGCACGCGCAGAAAGGAAATAGATTTTATCGCCGACCCACATGGGGTTGAAGTCGCTGGCATTCTCATGCGGCACTTTGACGACGCTCGAATCCGCGAGGCTGGCGATCCACACCTGCGGCGCAAGGCCGCCGTGATAATGAGCTACGAACGCGCTCATGAAATCGTCGCCGCCGCCGAAAAAGATTTCACGCGGCAGGGGCGTGTAGGCCAGATGGCTGCCATCCGCGGAGTACGATCCCTGATAGCCCATGGGTAGGGGCAGGGGTGTCGCGAAACCGCCGTGAATGGAGATGGTATAAAGCTGCTTGTAGCGCATGGAAAAGCTATCGCGCAGAGATTGGAACAAAATATTCTGTCCATCCGGCGTCCAACCCTCCACCAGGTCCGATCCGGGATTGTACGTGAGCTGGCGAGGCTGTCCGCCCGCGGCCGGCATGACGTAGACGTTGGCGTTCCCGTTATAGCTTCCGGTGAAGGCAATCCAATTGCCGTCGGGTGAGAATCTTGGATTGGATTCCGCTCCCGGCCCGCTGGTCAATTCAACCGCCGCTCCGCCGTTTCGGTCGACGCTCCACAGGCGCGCTCCGTAGGCGAAAACGATGTGCGTGGCGTTCAGCGTTGGGTCCTGCATCAAAAGCGGCTGTTGATTCTGGGCGTGCAAGCCGGCACAAGCGAAGAGAAAAGCGGCGAAACAAAGCAAAATCCTTTTCATTCCTGCCCTCAATTGAAATTCACTGCCAATTCTTGCGCGCACGACCGGATGAAAGCACCTGGTTCCTCGACTTCGTCCACCACGCCGGACTCCTCTCGGAACGATCGGATTCCCGCCCGGCTTTGACGCCGCTACGCCCAGCGGCAACGAATTTGATTCGAGCCTTCGTTAAAAGCTGAATTTCAACGCCAACTGCAAAATCCTGGGGTTGACAGACGAGGTGTTGATGATGCCAAAAGTGGGCGCATCCACATCCAAGCCTGGATCCGCAAATTGCGGCGTGTTGAAGGTGTTGAATGTTTCCACGCGAAATTGAGCATCGGCTTCTTTTTTGCGCACGGTGAAGGGGAAAGTCTTGAGCATGGCGAAGTCCAAATTGTTTTGAGCCGGACCGCGTGCCATCCCAGGGCGCGAGTTGCCGAATCCCGTTGCGATCCCATCGGCTCCTATGACCGGATAAGGATACGGAGTGCCGGGGCTGCTGTAAAAGCAGCTATTGTTGAAGTAATCGTTCAGCCTGCCGGTCACCGATCCGTGCGTGGTCAACTGAGCCTTAGAGCAGGCAGGGTTAATCTCGGCAAAATCCTGATCGCCGCCGTTGATGCCAAAGGCATTTGTGCCATTGGTATCGAGAAAGTAGAGGTTATGCCCCGACTGAACCTCAACCACGCCGGTCGCAGACCATCCTCCCAGAGTCTCGCCAGCCAGAGAGGTGCGGCGAAAAGGCGTGGGAATCTGATAGACAAAGTTCGCCACCAGTCGGCCTGGCCGGTTGAAATAATCCGGCCCATAGTCCGCCGCTGGATCGTTCTGGTTGCCGGTCCTGGTGCCACCATTGGGGCCGATCGAAGGTTCCAAAGTGTCGGACAGACTGCTCGACCAGGTATAGGCAATCTGAGCCTCCGAACCGTCCCTAAAGCGCTTGGTGAAGCTCGCCAGCAGAGCACTGTACCAGGAATTACCCGTCGATTCGATCTGATAGGAACCAGCCTGGTTGAATCCCTCGACCGGGAGCCGCATGGGAATGTTTGCAACGGTGTTGCTGGTCTGTCCGTTTATGGGATTGCTGGGACTGGCCGAGAGGGCCTGGTCCGGCAAGCGGGTAATCAGCAGGTGCTGAGCTCGCGTGCCCAGAAACCCAACCTCCAGCACTGTGTTCGTGGCCAGCTCCGTCTGGACATTCAAACTGTAGTGCTGAACCACCGCGGGCCGAAAGTTGTTTGCGTAAGTGAACAGACTCAATGCCGTGGTGGGTGAGTACGGCGTGAAGAAGGGGAATGTCTGGGTGAAGGGCGCAAATGGGCTGGCCCAGGTCGCCGCCGCATTCGCCGCGCCCTCCACTTCGCGAAGTTCCCCAAAAGGCGGATTGAGGACCAACTGAAGATTCGGCTGGCCGGTTGCCGTCTCATGGAAAAACCCGTAGCCGCCGCGCAACACCAACTTGCTGGTTCCCGGCAATTGCCATGCAAACCCGACGCGTGGATCCAGAGTATTTTGACCGTCTCCCGCAAACGGCAACTCTCCAGACGTCTTCACAACGCCGGCCGGAGGCGTTCCGGGAAAGTTGGAACCCACCACAAAACCCTGCAGCGTCCCGCTTGCCGGCGGAGTGGGATTGGCGGCGAGGATATTGAAATTCGAGTTGCGCCCGATGGCATCCGCCAAATCTCCCACGCGCTCATACCGAAAACCCAGGTTCAGGATGAGCTGCGGGGTGACCTTATAATCGTCCTGCACGTAGGCGTGATCGTCGAGGGCGCGCCATTTGCGCGAATCCTCATTAGGGAAATCGATAGACAGAAACAGGTTGCTAAAGCCCAAGCCGTAAGCGGCGAAAGCATTTGGGTTTTCGGCCTGACTCTCGCCCAGCAGGGCGTCGGTATAAGTGCCGAAAATGATGCCGCCGAGATACGACAGGGCAACCAGGTTGTACTGGGGGCGGGCGATGCCTGCGCCAAAACGGAAAGCATGGTTCCCATGCGTCCACGAAACCGTGTCAATGCCCACGAAGGTGTTGGTTGCAAGTTTCACCGTTTGTCCGTTTCCTCCAGTGGTAATGCCGTTCAGGATATTGACCTGCGGCAAGGTGTCAAAAGAGGGTACGGAAGCCCCGATATCGGAATACTGGAACGCCTCCTCCTGGTTGGTGTCGACCCAAACACGGTGAAAGCCGAACTCCGCCTGATTGAGCAGATTGGAGCTGAAGATATGGTTGTTGGTGATGGAGACATTTCGGAAATGATCCGGCTCTTCCAGCGGAAACCCAGGGACCGGCTCCCCGCCGAGGTTGGGCGACGGAAAGGTGTAGGCCTGTTCGCTATTGGCAAAGAAGAACCGCGCCTGCCACTGGCTGGCTGCCGACTGTTCCCAATCACCGTTGGTCATGAACTGGTCTTCATTAAAGTAGCAGGCATTGCTGAGCACGCTGGTCCCCTGGCCGGCAAACGGCAGCGAAGTATTGATCGACTGCGGGGTAGGAATAATATATTGCCCGTTGGGTAGCTTGAGACTGAACAGCGCCAGAGCCTGGGGCGCGATATTGGAGCCGTCCGGGGCCACGTTCGCGCCCGTGCCCGGGGTGCCCGCCGGCAAGCCTAGCTCGTACTGAATGAAATTCGGCTGCCCGGCAAACAGCGCACCCAGGGCGGCAGCGGAACGGTCATCGGTTAGCGGCGGCTCAGTCAGCACGGTCGAGCACTGGGAATCCAGTCCGTTCAGTTGACGCGTAGATTGGTAAGAAGTAAAGAAGAACATCCTGTCATGCTTGACCGGACCGCCAAATGTCATTCCCGGCTGGTTCTGGCGCAACTCCGCACGGCCCTCGCCTGCCTGGTTGCGGAAGTAATCGTTGGCGTTGAGATCTTCGTTGCGGAAGAACTCCCAGATTGAGCCATGAAACTGGTTGCTGCCGGTCTTGGTGACCACGTTGACATTGGCTCCGGCATTGCGGCCGTAGGAAGCATCGTACTGGCTGGTCTGAACCTTGAATTCCTGGATGGTGTCGGGATTGGGGATGGCAACGCCACCGGTGAAATATCCACTGCCTCCGATATTATCGATTTCCACTCCGTCCATCTGATAGTTGTTTTCGTTGTAGTTGGTTCCCGCGGCAATGGGAACGTCGGTGGCCTCGCTGCCGTCGCCGCCTCCTCCGCGTCCGAACTCGGCGGCGTTGGTCACGTCGGAGGCTACACCGGGCGACAGGTTGATGATCTGGGTGTAATTGCGCACCGCCAGAGGAAGGCTTTGTACCATCTCACCGGTGACGACGGAACCAAGGGTGCTGGATTGGGTCTGCAACAACTGGCCGGTGGCCTGCACCTGCACCGTCTGGCTCGTCTGGCCGAGGGCAAGATGGACATTGACCGCTGTGATCTGGGTGACGCTGACCACGATGTTGGGAAAATCCGACGTGGTGAATCCCGGCTTCGTGATTTCCAGCCGATAATGGCCTGGCGGCAAAAGCTGAATGGCGTAGTCGCCGCCGGAACTGGACTGCACCTGCCGCGTGACCCCTGTGGCCAGGTTGGTAGCCGTGACGGAAGCGCCGGGAATCAGGGCGCCTGAAGGATCAAGGACGGTACCAGAAATGGAGCCGGTGCCGGCTATCTGAGCCGGCATAGGACAGCTCAATACCAGCGCGCAAGCAATAGCCACTGCCAGTGAAATGGGGCGGAAACCGGAAAGCCGGTTCGTTGGACGCATTGAAGCACCTCCGGAAAGAAAGCGAACCCATGCTGCTCGGTTTGGGGATTGGAAACAAACGTTACATATGAGGGAATATGGAACGTGGAACAGTTTCGAGCACTGCCTTAGCCCTTGTCAACAAAATAATGCCCTCCTTTTTCCAAGCCCGGCTTTCCTTTCTTCTTAAGGAGCCGATATCTGACGGTTTTGTTTCACGCTGCCGGCCCCTGTCCGGCGCGACGGCCGTGGCTGCAAAGAAAGACTTGACACCGCTGGGTCTGCGGACGATTCTTCCAAGTAGCCATGGCGAGAAACAGAAAGACTGGCGTCTTGCCGGAAGATCGTGAATCGCTTGTCCAGCGCCTGTCGGAGCTTAGCCCCAAGCGGCGCGAGATTGTCCGCCCGGCGTTGGAGCATCCCCGGAGCTTTGTCCTGCTGAGCGTCCGTGACATGGCGGCACGGCTGGATAGCGATCCGGCGACCATTGTGCGAATTACTCGAAGTATGGGATTTTCCAGCTACAAGGAGTTCCAGCAGTATCTGCATGAGCTTGCCATCGCCAACGCCACCTCACTTGACACCATGCAGGCCGGCCCCAAGGATTCAAGCCTCACCGGGACCATTCGCGAATCCCTGGACAACGATCTTCGCAATTTGAATGCGCTGCGCAACAGCCTCGACCTGGCCCGGGTGGCGCGGCTCGCGCCCCGAATTTACGCTGCCAGAAGGGTGCTTCTATTTGGAGGCGACCTGGCGGAAAGCCTGATCCACTACTTCCATTACCATCTGCTGGTGCTGGACCTGCCGGTGCAAATCGCAACGGCATCTGGACATGCCGCCTACCTTGGCCGCGGAGCCACGAAAAAAGATCTGATATTTGCGGTCAGCTTCCGCCGTGGATTGCGTCAGACCGTGGAGGGAATGCAGCGGGCGAAACGCACCGGGGCGTATTGCGTGGGTATCACGGACACTTACCTTTCGCCGCTTGCGCAGCAGGCCGACGAGTTTTTCCTGGCATCGGTGGAGACCCACTCTTTTGGGGCGTCGTACGTCGCGCCGCAGGCGCTGGTAAATGCGATTCTAATGGCCTGCGCCAATTTCAAGCGCTCGCGGACTCTGGCACTGCTGCGCCAGGTGCAGGAAGAGCAAAAGCACGGATTTCGCTGGTTTGGATCGTAGCGGGCGCATGGACGGCGGAATCGAGGTGGAGGCCGGCTTTCCAGGGTTGCGCGGCGGCTCCGCACAGCCCTGTGGCGGAATCTCTTAATCGACTTGATCGCGGCGAAAACTTTTCACTCTTGACTAGGGCCGGTGGCCCTGTGCATTATTGCTCCTTGTGAAACGAGTGTTTCAACTGTTCCGGAACCCCCTCTGGAGAGACAATGAAGATCGCTGCCATTCATGCACGCGAAATCAACATGCAATTGATCGCGCCGTTTGAGACAAGCTTTGGCGTGACCCACCATCGACGCATTCTGCTTCTGGAGGTTTGCTCGGAGGACGGCGCAAGCGGCTGGGGCGAAGTAACGGCGGCCGAGGGCCCCTTCTACAACTCGGAGACCACGGACACAGCCTGGATCGTGCTGCGCAATTTCCTGGCACCGTTGCTGGTGGGCAAGACTATAGAGACCCCGGAGGAAACGCTGCATTATATGGCTCCGGTGCGCGGACATGAAATGGCCAAGGCAGGGTTGGAATGCGCGGTCTGGGACCTCATGGCAAAATGCCAATCGACCAGCTTGAGCCAACTGCTAGGCGGAACGCGCGCGGAGATTTCCAGCGGCGTTTCCCTGGGAATCCATGAAGACATTGGCAAACTGCTCGACCGGATCGCCCAGGAACTTGCTGCCGGATACCAACGCGTCAAGCTTAAGATCAAGCCGGGCAAGGATGTCGAGGTGGTCAGCGCGGTTCGCAACAGATTCCCCGATATTGCGCTCACGGTGGATGCGAATTCCGCGTACCGGCTTACGGACACAGCGTTGCTGAAAAAGCTGGACGCGTTCAATCTGACGTACATCGAACAACCCCTGGAATGGAACGAAATCTACCAGCATTCCAAATTGCAGAGGCAGCTCGAAACGCGGATATGCCTGGACGAATGCATCCATAATCTGCGCGATGCCCAAGCCGCAATCGAACTGGGGGCATGCAAGGTGATCAATATCAAATTAGGCCGCGTGTGCGGCCATGCGGCGGCGCGAAAAATGCAGGACTATTGCATGGGGCATGGCGTGCCGGTGTGGAGCGGAGGAATGCTGGAGGCCGGCGTGGGCCGCGCCCACAATATCGCGATGTCCTCCTTGCCGGGCTTTGTGCTTCCGGGAGACGTTTCCGCCAGCAAACGCTATTGGGAAGAAGACATCATAGTGCCGCCGGTGGAAGTCAGCGCGCAGGGGACGATTCGTGTGCCGGATTCACCGGGCATCGGTTTTGAGGTCAACAAGCGGCGCGTCGAAAAGCTGACGGTCCGAGAAGAAGAATGGACGGCCACGCGATCTGCTGGCGGAGTTCCAGTGGGTGCGAGCTGAGAATTCCGAGGATTCACAGCACCCATATGGGCAGGACAACAACTGCAATTCACGATGAGGAAAACGCGCATGATTTCGAAATTTGCCAGCTCCGTTTCCATTTCAATTCTTGGTCTGATTGTCGCCGCGGGACCGGCCTGCGTTGCGCAGCAGCAGGATTTTTCCGCGCTCGATGAGTACATTCACACGACCATGAAGGAATGGCGGGTTCCTGGAGTCGCGGTGGGTATCGTACAGGGCAGCTCTCCGGTCTATTTGAAGGGATTCGGCGTTCGCAATATTCAAACGCGCCAGCCGATCACCCCCGACACGTTGTTCGATATCGGCTCGTGCACCAAGGCATTTACCTCGGCATCCATCGCCATGCTGGTGGATGAAGACAAAATGCACTGGGACGACAGGGTGGACAAGTCCATTCCATTTTTCCATCTTTACGATCCTTTTGCGGATGAAGACGTGACCTTGCGCGACATTCTGACGCATCGCACCGGCTTGCCGGGCGCGGACCTGATTTGGTATGGCGCGCCGGTTTCGCGGGAACAGATTGTGCGCGACCTGGCTTTCATTCATCCAACCGCGGGATTCCGCACCGAGTTTCAATATCAAAACGCCATGTATGTGACGGCCGGGTACGCCGTGGGCCTGGTTTCAGGAGGCACCTGGGACGAATTCGTGAAACAGCGAATCTTCCAGCCCCTGGGCATGACCGATTCGGACACCAGCTCCATCGATGCCCAGAAATCGCCGGACTACGCCAGCCCCCACGAACTGCGCAATGGGAAACTCGAAGTGATTCCATGGAGAAACATCGACAATGCCGGGCCCGCGGGGTCTATCAACTCCAGTGTCCGCGACATGTCGAAATGGCTGGCGTTGCAACTGAACGACGGCGTCTTCGACGGCAAACGTTTGATCTCGTCAAAGAACATGCAGGAGATGCACCGGCCGCAGATGATCATCTCCACCAGCGGCGAAATCGCAGGCGAATTCTTTCCCGATTCGATGCAACTGAGCTACGGTCTCGGCTGGTTTATTCAGGACTATCGCGGACATCAATTGGTTCTTCATCCTGGAGACATCGATGGCTTTGAGGCGCTCACGGTGCTGATTCCGGAGATCCATACCGGCTATGAGGTCCTGGTCAACATGGGCGGAAACTCGTACCGCCAGGCGCTTGGCTATCACATTGCGGACATGCTGTTGCATTTGCCGGCGGAGGATTGGAGCGCGCGCTTCAAGGCTAACGATGCCAAATACGAGGCGGAAGAAAAATCCGTTGCCGCGGCGTGGGAGTCCAAGAGAAATCCCGATGCGCCGCCATCGCACGGGCTGAGCGCCTACGCAGGAACCTATGTCAATAAGGCATATGGAGATGTGAAAGTGTCGACGCAAAACGGCCAACTGGCATTTCTGTTTCACGACACCACTTCGTCATTGAACCACTTTCAATACGACACATTCGTTGTTCATCTTGAATTGGGCGAGGGGCCGGGAATACGGCTCACCTTTGCCCAGGACGCGGACGGAAATATCTCCGGATTCAATATGGCGGGTATTTGCTTTCAGCGCCAAAAACCATGAGTTCGATCGGAGAATCCCATGAAAACAGAAGGCGCGGCAACATTTCCCGAAGGCATGAGCGGAGGGCCGGCAAACTCCGGCCTCAACAAGCAAATTCTCGCCTTCATTGCGCTCGTCTTTCTCTTCAGCAGCGTGCCCTATTTCCTCGTCATCCACGCCGGTCACCTGGCGGTTGGGAATGGATTGGTGGTGGGCCTGCTGATGTGGTGCCCGGCGCTGGCTGCGTTCGCGGCTTGCCGGATTTTTCATATCGATATCGCCACGCTGGGATGGAAGTGGCGCCCGGCGCGCTATGAAGGATGGGCGTATCTGGTCCCGATCTTGTATAGCCTGCCTGTCTATCTCGCAGTGTGGATATTCATTGCCGGCTCGTTCGGATTTTCAGCGTTTGCCGCGCGGCTGGGAGCGGTCTTCGGATTTCCTCACCATCCGGGCGCAGCGACGCTGTTGATTGCCATTCCCGTCTACGCATCTTTGGGTGTTGTCACCTCCATGGCTCACGCCCTGGGCGAAGAGATTGGCTGGCGCGGGTTTCTGCTGCCCCGGCTGGTGGGGCGCGCCGGATTTACCATTGGTTGTTTTCTGAGCGGCTGCATTTGGGCGGTGTGGCACTATCCATTACTTCTGTTTGCCGACTACAATTCGGGCACGCCAAAAACCTACGCGCTGATCTGCTTCACTGTGACGGTGATTGGAGCTGCGTTTCTATTCGGCTGGTTCCGGCTCAAGTCCGGCAGCTTATGGCCTGCAGCCATGCTGCACGCCAGCCATAATTTGTTTATCCAGGCCATCTTCGACCGCATGACCAATCCTGTGGGCAGAACTCTGTATTGGTCGACCGAGTTCGGCGCGGGGCTGGCTATGACGGTGGGCGCTTGCGCAATATATTTCTGGACGAGACGCGGAGAAGTTGGAGGGAAAGTTTTCACTTCCGTTTCGCAAAACGTGAATACAGCATCCGTTTAATCGTCGCGTGTCAGCCGCGGCGGGCAATCATAGTCGTCGATCGCGCGTGCTGCACCGGCTGGTCCAATTGGTTCAGGGTGGTGACCTTGAGCTTCGCCAATCCATAATCAGACCGCGAGCGCAACGGGCGCAGTTCGACAATTTCGATTTCCACCCTTAACACGTCTCCGGGCCGCACCGCCAGCGGCCAGCACATTTCCTCTACTTCAAGGCCGATGAAGCGTCCAGCCACGCCAAGAGCATCCACCATCATTCTCATGGTGAGGCTGGCCGTCTGCCATCCGCTGGCAACCAGGCCGTGGAAAAGGCTCAGCGCGGCCGCGGTTTCGTCCAGGTGAAAAGGTTGCGGGTCGTATTGGGCCGCAAATGCCTTGATCGCGGCGGCATCGATCGCGACCGGGCCGCCGCGATGCACTTCGCCCACGGAAAAATCTTCAAAATAACGCATAGAGGGCACCTTCAAGCGGCTCGAAGATTGCTTTATTTTGCCTCCGCGCCGTTCCAGCCAGGACCGCGCAACGGTTTTCCGGCTTTGACTCCAGTCAAGCGGCCGTTTTCAAATTCCAATTGTCCATTCACGAAAACGTAATCGATTCCTTGCGATAGTTGCGCCGGGTGGGCATAGGTGGCCTCGTCGCGAATGGTCGCCGGATTGAAGATCGTGATATCCGCAAAATAGCCCGGCTTCAACAAGCCGCGATCGCGCAGGTGCTCCCGTTGCGCGGGCAACGAAGTCATTTTGCGAATTCCCTGCTCCAGGGGAAGCAGGTGCTCGTCGCCCACATAGTGGCCCAGGAAGCGTGGCATGGCGCCAAAGGCGCGGGGATGAGTGTGGGTCTCAAAAAGCGGCCCATCGAGCGAGAGTTCTCCGGCATCGAGGCAGAGGCTGGTCCACGGCTGCTTCAGACCGTATTTCAGATCGTTTTCGCTGGCGATGAAATAAAGCGCGCCGGTTTGTCCCCGGTCGGCGAGAATGAAATCGAAGAGAGTGTCGAGCTGAGACTTGTGTTGCTCCGCGGCGATCTGGGCGATGGTTTGCCCGTCGTATTTTTTCAGCGCGGGATTTTCAACGCCGGAAATCATCACTCCTTCGCCTCCGCCGCTATCGAAGAACAAGTTTTCCCAGTCAGGATGATCGGACGCCATTTCCAGCTTGATCTTCTTGCGAATGGCGGGATCTTTCAGCCGCTCGAGCATTTGATCCTGACCGCCGTTCGCCACCCACGGAGGAAGGCTGGAGGCGAGCGCCGTACCGCCGGCCAGATAGGGATACATGTCGGCGGTAACATCCTGGCCGGCATCGCGGGCAGCCTGGATGGTGGCTACGACCTTGGGCATCGAGCCCCAACGCGTTTTGCCGCTGACCTTGAGGTGGAAAATTTCCACGGGAATGTTGGCCTCGCGTCCGATGCGCAGAGCTTCGTCGATCGCCTGGGGTTCGGTTTGCCCCTCGCTGCGCATGTGCGTTCCATAAATTCCTCCATATTGCGCAGCCACTTTTGCCAACGCGACGAGTTCCTCGGTCTTGGCGTAATGGCCCGGGGGATAGATCAGTGCGGTGGAAACTCCAAATGCGCCCTGCTGCATTTCCTGCGCGACCAGGGCCTTCATCCGGTCCAGCTCTTCCGCCGTGGGCGCGCGATCTACATCCCCAAGCACCGCTTCCCTGACCTGCGCTGCACCGACATAGGTACCAATGTTCAACGGAGTACCGGTTTTCTCAAGGCGGCGGAAATAACCGTTAAGGTCCGTCCAATCGACAGTCAAGTGGTACTGATCCAGTTCCGGCTGAAGGCTGGCAAGAGTGAGCGCGTCCTGTGGCGCAACGGACTGGCCCTCGCCGGTGATTTCGGTGGTGATACCTTGCGACAGTTTGCTCAGCGAGCGGTTGTCGATGAGGAGGTCGATTTCGGACTGGCCTAGCATATCGATGAATCCCGGAGAAACCACCAGTCCGGATGCATCGATTACGCGCCCGGCGGTAGCATTGCGCAGATTGCCGATGGCCGCGATGCGATCTCCGCGGATGCCAATATCGCCGGACACCCACGGATTGCCGGTGCCGTCCATGATTCTGCCGTTCTTGATTATGACGTCGTAATCGTTGCCGGCCTCAGCGCGCGTCTGCTCCGGTAACGGCGAATCGTACGCGGCTGCCGCGATCTCGGCCAGGGCCGCTCCGACAATTGTCTGTGCGGCATTCGGATCCTCCAGCGGAACTGAGACCATGTTTGCATACAGCGCCAGCACCAGATGCTGGCCGCTTGCCGTTTCCATATAACCGGCGAACCCCTTGCCGGTGACCATTAGGTTCTTGTTCAGTGCGTCGTAAATCTCGAAGGTTCCGGTCTTCGCATGCACGTGACCGGCGGCCGGGGAGTTCACCTCAATGTCGGCAAGGGTACCGTCGCGACCGAGGATTGGGAGGGCGCGGTAGAAATCAGGGAAATTTGCCTGCTTCGACATGAACAGCAGATAGTGGGTCATGAAGTCCGGAGTGAAGAAGGCATTACCTCCGGCGCCATCGCTCTGAGACGCGCCGGCGAGATCCAGGCCCCCATTCTTAAGGAAGGTATTTTCAAGCTCGAAGCCGGCCTGGTCGATATTTGTATGCGCATAAGCCAGAGTCGCCCCCAGAATAAAAGGCGTCATGCTGGCATGAAGATTTTGGCTGACCTTGAGCGTGACCCGGATTTCCTCCTTCAATGGCGGCGAGATGTGCTCGGCCACAAGATTTTCCGGTTTGTAATTTGCCGCCAAGGCCGTGAAATCCGCCGGCTCCGCGGCCGCGGGCAGGGTCGCGGCGATGCCTTGATCCCGCAGCGCCTGCACCAGAAGAGTCTGAGCATATCGGCTCGGCTCGGGAACAGGGTAGGCGTTCATCTGCGACGGCGCTCCCAGCGGCAGGCTGCCGCTCAGCTTCACGCTGCGAGTGCCATCGGAGCTCAACTTCTCGTCTGTGTAGGATAAGTCGGGCTGAGATCCAGTTTTGCCCGTGGTTGCCTGATTGATGATGCGGACGTAAGACGTCTGCGGGGAGATTTTCAACTGGACTGGCGCGCCTTCACTCGTGCCCGGCGAGACGATGACGTCTACAAGATTGTCATTGACGACGATCGGCGAAATCACAACTCCTGTGCCCAGTTCGCGCTGGCCTTCGGGAAAGAGCGACGTATCCACCAACACGCGGCCATCGATGCGCTCGATCCCTTTGGCCGCGATCTGCCGCGCAAATTCGCGCATTACGAGCAGGGGATCTCCGGGCAGCCCCTTGCTTTTTGGTCCACCGTAGGAATGGTCCTCATTTTCGAAGGCGAGCGTCCCATTGGGCTGAATGCGGTTTGAGATATCGGGATCGCCGCTCGCGACAAGGACCAGATCGCCGTGCAGAGTGCCGTTCTCGTCGATCGGCCCCGTGCGATACACGCGCGTGTGAAAGCGGTAGTCTGCTCCCAGAAGCTCCAGCGCGGTACCCTCCGTGAGCAGCTTCGTGGTCGACCCGGGAACGAAGAGTTTCTGGGCGTGCAACGTGTACACCGGACGGCCTGTATCGAGCGAATCAAGTTCGATGCCGAATTGCGCATGCGCAAACTCAGGTCGCGCCATAATCGCGTCGATTCGTTGTTGAAGAGTCGCTGCAGACTGCGCAACCAGGGCCGGCATGCAAAACGCGACGGCGGCGAACGAAAATGAGCGAACAATTCGGCTTAAAAACATGGGTATGAGCTCTCCTTGTCTTAGCTTGGCGGATGTGACGCCGTCGTTCTTGCGCGGTCAAAGCGACAGGCGCGGCTGTGAGCAGCAACGCGAGCGACAGTGCGATGGTTTTCATGAAGCTATTGCTTCCTCAGTTGAGGTAAAGGTGCCGGCGCTTTTATGGGTTAGGATGAATCATTCCTCATACGGCTCCAACAGGTATGTTCCAGATTTTTCGTCCAGCATAAATCCGGTGACTGCGTACGAGTTTTGAAGCAGCGTCTGAAACTCCGAGCGCACCCGGGACTGAATCTGCATCGCCCACTGGGCGTCGGAGCCACGTATTGCGAAGATGTTCGCCGGGACGGCGATGCGTTCGTGCGCGGCTGAAATTTTGCGCCCGCCGCCTTCAAGCGTTTCTTGCACACCGCAGGAACGGAGCCGCCATTCGGCAAGCAGGCGATCAGTGGGCAGGCCGGCATCCAGATTGCTGCTGGTGCGGCCGTACAGATTAGGCAGATACTGCCGCACCACCACGCCGAGGCGAGCAATGTTGAAATGGGCGTTCTTCAGTTGCAGGGGATCGAAAGTCCACTCGATCATATCGATGCCATTGTCGATAGCGATTTCCCGTTGCATGAGCTTGAGTCGCCGGCCCACCCCCGCGTTCTGATATTCCGGAAGCACCGCTGTCATATGGGAGTGAAGGCAAAGCCTCCCTTCATGGACAGCGGGAAATGCGAGAGCGAAACCGACGATGCGGTCGCCATCGAATGCCCCCAGCGCTTCTCCGCCGGTTTTATTGGCCACCACAAACACGGTGTGAGGCACGATCTCGACGTCGGCAAATTGCCAGATTACCTTCTGCAGTTGCTCGCAGGCGTGCATCTCTTGCAACGTCACAAGTTGCCGAATTGCAATCATCGGCCCTCCTTGAGAACTGCTCTTCGCGGGTTGAGTTTTCGCCAAACCAAATACGCCGGCGCCCCGGCAAGCACCACCGCCATTCCAATCGCCGCACGGCGGGGTTCGGCCACGATGGTATTGGTCACAAATGCCGCCACGGTGACAATGAATATCAGCGGCGTCCACGGATAGCCGGGCACTCGATAGGGCAATGCGGCATTCGGTTGGCGCCTGCGATACACAAAAATACTGGCGGCGGCGAGGGCATAAAATGTCCAGCCAATAAAGACTACATACGTGAGCAGTTGCTCAAATGTGCCCGTGACAGCGAGCAATGCCGCCCAAACAGAGCCGGCAATGATGGCAAATGCGGGAGTCTGAAAGCGCGGATGAATCTCGGACAACTTGCGGAAGAACACGCCGTCGAGAGCCATTGCGTAGTACACGCGCGGCGCCGTGAGCACGATGGAATTGGCGGCGCTTCCGATGGCGATCAGGATCATGAGCGCAACCACCTTGGCCGCGCTTGGACCGATGACGGCAGCCACCGCAGTCGCCGCGACACGGCCGGAAGCGGCCACGCCCGATCCCCCCAAGGCGGCGAGATAGCCGAGGTTCGCGAAAAGAAAGAGGGCGATGAGAGCACCGGTGCCCATGAGGAACGCCAGAGGGAGATTGCGCTGCGGATTCTTAGCTTCTCCGGCGCTGAATGCCGCATACTGCCATCCTTCATACGCCCAAAGCACGCTTACCAGAGCCAGGCCGGCGCCGGAGAGCAGGGAATGAATCGGCATAGCGGAGGAGATCGAAATATGGCCGTGATGATACCCGCGCCCCAGCCAGAGCAGAACAGAGGCCATCAAGACAATTCCGCCTGCCTTGATCGCGGTGGCGATGTTTTGCAGGTCTGCACTTTGGCGCGTGCCGCGGACGTTGACAACCGTGATGACCCCAATCATCAGCAGCGAGATCAGCTTCGCCATCCAGGGGACGACGGGAACAATCTGGCCGAGATAGGCGCTGAATGCGACGGCGAGGGTCGCGATCGATCCCGCGCCGGTCACGAAAAAAAAGGTCCATCCGAATAGAAATGCGGGAAACAGTCCAAAACAGTCGCGAATATAAACGTAAAGGCCTCCAGCCTGGGGTTTCATCGCGCTCAATTCGCCGTAAGTCAGCGCGCCCAGCAGGGAAAGGACTCCGCCGGCGAGCCAGATGGAAAGCGCGAGCGGCACATTATTTCCGACAGGCCGGAGCACGATGCGGGGAACCAAAAATATTCCAGAACCGATTACGGTTCCAATTACCAGCAGGACCATGTCGTTCAAAGTGAGCACGCGGGGAAGCCCGCCAGAAGGGCGCGATGCCGCAGGGCGTGCCGTCACGGCCGGCGTGGTGAATGAGCTTCTCAATATCTGCATCCTTCAAACAGCGATATTTGCTATTTTTTTGCGGCGCTCGGAATGGATAAACGAGCGCTTCCGGTCGAGCTGCGGGGAACAACCGGTTAAAGTGTATCGAATGTTACAGGTTCTCCGGTAGATATATCGCGCACGCCAGGATATTTTCGGCAGGCGCTCCAACGTACACGCATGGCCGGTGCGAACCCATACGATATGGCCGGAATAGCTTAGCGGGGATTGAACGGAGCGGCCGGATGACGCCAAATTCCTTCGTTCCAGCGCAGGAGAGCTGGCTGAAATCGTTATGGGCGTGCTCATAAGAAACATTTGTAACACAAGAATGCGCGCGGCCCAGCTCCCTGCTTTCGAGTGCGCCTTCGCCGGCGCCGCGGAAGCTGGCGCCGGCGCACCGACCGGTCGTCATCGGGATCTTCCGGGACCGCGCTTTCAGCTTCGTGGCCAGAAATGCTTTTCCGAGCAGGCGCGCATCCGTTCGGCCGCGCTCTCAGCGGTAATATCGCGCTGCGGCATACCCAGCATCTCAAATCCGACCATAAACTTGCGCACCGTGGCGGAACGCAGCAGCGGTGGATAGAAATGCGCATGGAAATGCCATTCGGGATGAACTTTCCCGTCCGTCGGCGACTGGTGGAAGCCCATCGTATACGGAAAGCTGGTGGCGAAAAGATTGTCGAAGCGCGTGGTCATCCGCTTCAGGACGTCGGCAAGCGCATCGCGCTCCTGGCCCGTGAAATCCGGCATGGCGCCCAAATGGCGCCGGCTGAGCAGCATCACCTCGAACGGCCACACCGCCCACCAGGGAACGAGCGCCGTAAAATGCTCATTCTCGAAAATCATGCGCTCGCGCAGGGTACGCTCGGCCTCAAGGTACTCACAGAGCAGGCAGCGGCCGGTGCTGGCCAGGTGATCGCGCTGTGCCACCGTTTCCGCGGCCGCCTCGTCGGGAACAAAGCCGGTGGACCAGATCTGGCCGTGCGGATGCGGATTGCTGGCTCCCATCATGGCGCCGCGATTCTCGAAGATCTGCACGTATTCGATCCAGTCGAGGGAGCCCAGCTCGCGGTACTGCTCTACCCACGCGTTCACCACGAGCCGGATCTCTTCATGCGTCATGCGCGCCAGGGTCAGGCTGTGATCGGGATGAAAGCAGAGCACTTTGCAGATGCCACGTGCCGGCGCCGCCGCGAGCAGCGGTGAAGCCGGGGTTTCGTTGGTCGCCAGCGCCTCCGGCAGCAGCGCGGCGTAATCGTTTACAAACGAAAACACAGTTTCATAGCCCGGATTCACTGCCCCGCCCGCGCGCTTGTTGCCAGGGCAGAGGTAGCAATCGGGATCGTAGTGAAGCGCCGAGGGCGGCGCCGCTTGCGCAACCTCACCCTGCCACGGCCGTTGGGTCCGCTGTGGCGAAACCAGGATCCAGGACTGGCGAAGCGGATTCCACCGCCGGTGCGTAAACTGCGATTTCGCATCCATGCTTGTTCCCAATTTCACTTCCCGGACGCGGGAAGCTTACTCGAAGAAACGCTCCCCGCCGATTGCGGCGCATTTCCGGAGGTTGCAATTCATGGTTAAGTTTAACTGCGCAGGGCCGGGTGAGGCGGCACGCCGCACCCGGGCGCCAGGGCAATCGCACTTCAAAAAACACCAATCCTCTTGAAGGATTCCTCTCCTCCGCCTTGCCGTTGTCAAGCTCTTGCCAAGGCCACATCGCCCGCATCGCACTCATTCGGCGGGAAATATATTTTAGCCCTTCGTTGCGGGTTAATTTCGCCATTCCGCTATGCTGTGAAAAAACGTTCCCAGGCACTCGTGGCCGCTCGAGAATCCGGGGCCGGCAGGCGCAAAGAAGCGCAAGAAAGTGAGGTTTTCTTGCGCAAATCCGCATGTTAATCGCACCCGAAAACGCACCCAACCATCAGAAAACAAGGAACTTGATTGCAGAATCCCACGCACCCCCCCGGGGGGTACGTATGAACCTGAAATCAACACTGCCGGGGCACCAATTCCAAGTGCGATTGCCCTGCCCTGGGCGCAGCCATTCGCATAAGAAGAGGGCAAGTGGGCAGGACGCCGATGACGCCGCTCTCGCAGAATCCATCCGGGCATTTTCAAGAATCGGCGATGGGATAGTTTCGATCGAACGGGAAGATCAATTCCGCCTGGGTGGGTACCGGCTTGCCGTCAACCATGGCGGGTTGGAATCGCCAGGTTTTCACGATATCGAGGACGATCTGGTCGAGCTTGTTCCCGATTCCGGTTATCAACCGCTCCTTCACCACCTGGCCGGCAGCGTCGACGTTCACGTCCACAACGATCTTGCGCTCGGAGGCGGGCAGAAGGGAGCGATCCGTCACCGGTGGACGCGGCGAGAAGACGGGGAAAGCTGGGACGGCATCGTGCGTGTCGCTGCCGTTGCCGGCAGCAGCCGTACCGGAGCCATTGCCGGTATGGGGCGTGGCCGGAGCGCCGCCACCGCTAGGACGGACCGGCCGAACTAACGCGGTGGGCAGCGTGGAGCTCATGGTGGCTTCGGTTTTCGGCGCAGGGTGACGCGTATGCGCTGCGCTGTCCATCGTCGGGAGCTCAATGGGCACCGGATGCGAGCCGCCTCTGATTTCAAGCGCGGCTATGGCTTGCAAAGGAGCGCGCTCGACCAGAGTGCGTCCGGCAAGCCAGCTCAGCAGCATCATGCTGGCGAGCAGGGACACATGGAAGGCCAGGGAGAGCGAAAACGCGGGCCAGCGCAGGCGGGTGGACTTTGAGGCAGGTTTCATGGCGGTTCTCCTTGCGGGACGAACGCCTGGTGAATGAATTGTCTCACAGGTCGGGTGAATGCATTGTCTCAGGGGAAACCCTGAACGTGGCTTGTGAATTCCCGGAGGCAGCAGAGCGCGCTTGGGCCGTAGGCGAGATAGTTTTACCATAGACGCGGCGCACTTGCGCAATGCGTCGCCGCTCCAGAGCGGGACCAGAATAATCGTACCCTCACGTCGACTTGTGGAACGTGGCACCTCGACTCTGGTTCCGCAGTGCCCGGCAAACACGGCAAGGACCACAAAAGAATGCTTTCAGCAGACAAAATAATGGCGCTGCACGACCAGCGCACACGCGACTGGCATCGGGCAGAAGCGCCGGGCGAAGAACTATCGGGCGCGAGCGCCACCTCGCCCGAGGTCGAATGGCTGGCCGCCGTTGCCCGCCAGCATCGCGCCAACTTCGACCTCTGGCACATCGAAGATGAAGCCCGTGCTCCGGGCGCGACCGATCGGGAGGTCGCCGATGTAAAACGGCGCATCGACCGCACCAACCAGCTCCGTAACGATCTGGCCGAGGCGCTGGACCGGCTGTTGATGGAGTGGCTCGCTGGCCGCGGTCTTCCCCGCCCGGCTGCCCCGCTGCATTCCGAATCGCCGGGCTTGATGATCGACCGGCTTTCCATTCTCGCGCTCAAAATCTACCACACGCGCGAAGAAGCCACGCGCGCCGACGCCCCCGAGGGCCACGCCGAACGCAACTGCCAGCGGCTGGCTGTGCTCGAGGAGCAGCGCGCCGATCTGGCCGGGTGCCTCGATGCACTGTGGCGGGAGACGCTGGCCGGCGTGCGGCGTTTCAAGATTTATCGCCAATTGAAGATGTATAACGATCCCGCGCTGAACCCCGCAATTTATGGAAAAGCGTCGCCGGAGGGAGAGGCGTAGCCCCAATCCAAGCCCCGCCAGTTGACGCCGCTAGGGGGAATGCGTATAAACATGGCCTAAGCAGCGTTGCCGGTCAGAGGCGTTGGTATGTGAGGGGAAGCTCCCGCACAAACACCGTCCCGGAGCGCGCTCATTGGCAAATCAAATGATTCAAGAGGCCCGAGGCGCGGCTATGAGCCGCAAGAAGAACGCTCCCCTTCCTACGAAGAATGACGGCCGTCCCGTCGCCGGCACTCCTGCTTTCCAGCACTACCAGGCCGCCGTCCAACTGCTGCAGCAGGGCAAGTATGAAAAGGCCCTGGCGGCGCTTGAAAAGCTGTTGCCGGAAGCGCCCCTGGAGCTGAAGGAGCGCTGCCAGATGTATATTGCTACCTGCCAGCGGCAAATGGAAAAGGTGGTGTTGGCGTTCGAAACTCCCGAAGAGCATTACGACTACGCCGTCTCGCAGCTCAACACCGGCTATTACGAGGAAGCGCGTGAGCAGTTCAATGCCATCCTGTCCCGCTATCCCAGGGCTGATTACGCGTACTACGGATTGGCCGTGCTGGAGGCAATGACCGGTCGTGCCCAGGAATGCCTGACCAATCTGGCGCAGGCTATCGAACTGAATCCCAAGAATCGGCTGCAGGCGCGTGTGGACAACGATTTCCAGAACATGGTCGATGACCCGCGTTTCACTGAACTGCTGTATCCTGAGATTCCGTAAGGCCTTACTCGATTGAATTCTCCTCATCACCCCGCGGATGGCGAAGTTGCCGCGGCGCCACTATCCTCTGTCGAGCGGGTGGCCGGCGCACGCACCCTGCGCGTGGTCGCGCTCGGAGGGGGAACGGGGCTCTCCACGCTGCTGCGTGGTCTAAGACGCCACGTATTGGCACCCGGAAGCGATCCCGGGCCGGCGCAGATTACCGACCTGGCCGCCGTGGTGACGGTCACCGACGATGGCGGTTCCTCCGGCCGGCTGCGGAGCGGCTTTAACATGCTTCCTCCGGGCGACCTGCGCAACTGCATGGTGGCGCTTAGTGAGGAGGAAGACCTTCTGGTCAAGCTCTTCAGCCATCGGTTCCGTGGCGGCGGAGATCTGAAGGGTCACAATCTCGGCAATCTTTTTGTGGCGGCGCTCACCGAGGTGACCGGCGATTTCGCGCTCGCCATACAACTGGCGTCAAAGATTCTGGCCACCCGCGGCAGCATCTACCCAGCCACGACAGCAAACACCACGCTGGTTGCACGCATGGACGATGGCTCCGAGGTACGCGGTGAAACCAAAATCACCGCCAGCAAGCGGCGCATCGTGGAGTTGACGCTTGATCCGCCGGACCCGGTACCGTTGCCGGAGACGCTGCACGCCATTGGCCAGGCCGACCTGATTACCGTGGGGCCCGGTTCCCTGTACACCTCGCTCGTCACCAATCTGCTGGTGGAAGGCGTGGCCTCAGCTCTGGCTGGGGCGCGGGGCCTGCGCGTATACATCTGCAACCTGATGACCCAGGCCAATGAGAGCCTGGGGCTGACGGCCTCAGAGCACATCGAGCGCATCTACGACCACACGCGGGCGCCCATATTCGACTACGCCATTGTGAACACGGCACCATTTTCGGCCGAGACACTGGCGCGATATGCGGCGGAGGGTGCGTCGCCGATTGTGCCTGACATCGAGCGGATCGAGGCTTTGGGCGTGCGCTGCATCGCCGGAAATTTCGCCAGCGAAGAGAGCGTGGTGCGCCACGCAGCCGGGCGCGTGGCCGATGCCGTGCTGGAGCTAGGGCGGACGACCTCCAACCTGTCCTAACAATTCGCATCGCCAGAGCGGCCACGGAGAAATAACGCTCAACTGAGGCGTCAGCCCCTTTCGATAGTTCGCTTCAACTGCCCACAAGCCGCATAGATATCCCGCCCGCGCGGTTTGCGCAGATACGCCGGGACTCCGGCAGCGATCAATTCCTCGCGAAAGGCCTCGACGGATTCCGGCGCGGGCGTTTGGTACGGAATCCCGGGCCCCGGATTCCAGGCGATCAGGTTCACTTTGGCAGGCAGGCCGGTGCGGCGGACAAGGCGAGCGACTTCTCTTGCCTGCTCGGGACGGTCAGTGACGCCTCCCAGCAGCACATATTCAAACGTGATGCGCTCGCGCGGGCGCAGCTTGACTTGGCGCACCGCATTCACCGCCGCGTCGATCGGCCACTTGCGGTTGACGGGCATGATCTCGGACCGCACCGTATCGTTGGGCGCGTTCAGGCTGATGGCCAGCTTGGGGCGAAGCTCCGGAGGCTCCTGCGCAAAGCGCTCGATGCCGGGAACGATGCCCGACGTGGAAACCGTCATGCGCCGCGGGCTCAGGCCGACTTCCTCGACGAGCAGGCGCACCGCGGTCCTGAAGTTGTCGTAATTCAGGAAGGGCTCGCCCATGCCCATGAAAACGAGATTGACGCGGTCGCGGCCGACTTCGACTTGCTGACGATCGAATACCTCGACCACCTGCCCGGCGATCTCGCCCGCTGAGAGATTGCGCTGCAAGCCGAGCTTCGCGGTGAGGCAGAACTGGCAGTTGACCGCGCAGCCGATCTGGCTGGAGATGCAGATGGTGGCGCGGTCCCAGCGCTTCTCAGATGCCTCACCGGGCTCGACCTCATCGCCGGCTTCGCCATCATCGCCTTCCGGCATCCACACGGTCTCGACCGTGTTCGCCGCTGGGCCCGGGCACTCGATCAGGTAACGCTCAGTTCCATCCACAGACCGGAAAACCTGGGTGATGCGCGGCCGGCTCACCTGCCAGTCTGCGGCCACGAGGCGCTGGCGCAAGGAGCTAGGTAAAGTGCTGATGGAAGAAAGGTCGCCAACCCGTTGACGATAGATAGCTTCTGCTAATTGCCGACCCCGCCATGCCGGCTCACCAAGAGCATCCATCCGCCGGGCAAGATCGGCTCTACCCAGCCCGAAAATATTCAGACCTCCATCCGGCGGGGTTGCGGCGTCTAACGAAACGAGCTGGTCGGGATTCTCACTCACGCTTTCAGTATTTCATTGCTCCGTTCCGCGAGCTACGTGCAAGGCTAAGTGACTTGTTTTATTTGAGTTGCCTCGTCGCTGTGCCATTTCGGCCCCCGTTGCCCTACAATCGAATCACGAAGGGATTGACCCCTTGAACACCGAGCGCAACCTTCGCCGCACAGTTTTGCCGAACGGCCTCATCGTGCTCACCGAGCGCATGGAGCACCTGCGTTCGGTGGCCATGGGTGTGTGGATCAAATCCGGCTCGCGCTGTGAACCAGCCGAAACCAACGGCATCTCGCATTTTGTGGAGCACATGGTTTTCAAGGGCACGCGCTCGCGCACCGCACTGTCGATCGCCCGTGAGATGGACGCCATCGGCGGCAACCTGGACGCCTTCACGAGCAAGGAAACCATCTGCTTCAACGTGAAGTCGCTGGGCGAGCACGTGCCCATCGCGCTCGACGTGCTCACCGACCTGGTGCTCAATCCCATCTTTGCGCCGCCGGAGATTGAGCGTGAGCGAGGCGTGATCCTGGAAGAGATCAAGATCGACGAGGACAATCCCGACGTGCTGGTGCACGAGCTGTTTACGCAGAGCTTCTGGAAGGGCCATCCGCTGGGCAAGCCGATCCTGGGCACCACGGAGACAGTGGGCAGAATGGCGCAGCGACAGCTCCTCGCCTACCACAACGATCGTTTTCATGGCGGAAATATCGTGTTTTCTGCAGCCGGCAATCTCGATCATGATGATTTCACCGCAGCCGTGACGGAAAAGTTCTCGGGATTGAAGGATGGTGAAACGCCGGCGGAGTTGTCGGCACCGCAGCCCAGCGCGCGCATTATCCTGCGCAACAAGAAGGCGCTGGAGCAGGTGCAGATCTGCCTGGGCGTGCCCGCGCCGCCCATCACCGACGACAATCGCTACGCTACGCTGATTCTGAACACGGTCCTGGGCGGCGGCATGAGCTCGCGGCTCTTCCAGACCATCCGCGAGGAGCGCGGCATGGCCTACTCGGTCTACTCCGACCTGAGCCCGTACCGCGACACCGGGACGCTCTGCGTCTATGCCGGAACTTCGGCGAACAAAGTCATCGAGGTAGTGGACCTGATCGTGGCCGAATTCCGCAAGCTCAAGGAGACGGCGCTGCCGGAGGAAGAACTGACCCGCGCCAAGGACCAGGTAAAAGGCAACATCCTGCTGGGGTTGGAAAGCTCCAACTCGCGCATGGCCAACCTGGCGCGCCAGGAAATGTACTTCCGCCAGTTCTTTACGATCGACGAGATCATTGCCCGCATCGACGAGGTCACCGCGGCCCAGGTGCAGGCCATGGCGCAGCGGCTCTTCCGCCCGGATGGCATCGCCGTGACCCTGCTCGGCCGCCTCGATGGTCTGAAGCTGGGGCGGACACGGCTGGAGTGCTGAAAAGGCAGTTCGTAGTTCTCAGTTCGTAGGTCATAGCGAAAAACCGACTCGCCGGGCCAGCAAATGGGGCAGGCACTGCGAACTGTGGACTACGAGCTATGAACTGTCTTTTCCGAGCGTCCTATTTCCCTTTTGCGTCCTTACGATATAGCATCTTGTCGGATGGGCCGGGAGCCTCCGGCCCGTCGGCAGCATTTGTCTCGGAAAATGCTGGAACGAGGCAGTGGGAACCTAATGAATCGCAAGCTTTCGCTCTCTCGCAGGCGCCGCAGCGCGCAGAACGGCTTCACGTTGATGGAGCTGCTGATTGTCATCGCCATCATCCTGATTCTCATGCTCATGGCCATTCCGACCATCGGCAGCCTGAAGAAGAAGGCCAACGAGACCTCGGCCATCAACTCCATGCAGGTCATTAACAAGGCCGAGATTCAGTACGAATCGACCTTCCCGACCAGCGGCTACGCGTGCTCGCTGCAGGCGCTGGGCGGCGATCCTGCCGCCGGCGCGCCTTCGGCCACCAGCGCACAGATCCTGCAGCAGGATCTTGCCTCCGGTATTAAGTCCGGATATCAGTTCATCATTGGCAACTGCACCAAGGTGACGGTCAACGGCCAGGACCGTTTTACCGGATACAGCGTCACGGCAGTGCCGCTGACGGTGGGCAAGACCGGCGACCGCGGCTTCTGCAGCGACCAGTTCGGCACCATCACAGCGGATCCGGCCGGAGGGACCCACTGCAGCCAACCCCTGCAATGAGCACGGTTTTTCCGATCAGGCGCAACGGAGCATTCGGGCTCTGCCGTGCCTTGCTGTTTCTGCTGATTGCCGGCGGGGCTGGACTTGCCGCTGCGCAAACCGCGCCGCCCTCCGCCAAGGGGCTGGCCGGGCGCGTGGATGCTCATTACAACGCGCTCCATTCGCTGAAAGCGGAGTTTACCGAGTTCTATGAAGGCATGGGCGTAAGCCGCGCGGAGAGCGGCACGCTGCTGCTGCGCAAGCCCGGCCGCATGAAATGGGAATATAGCTCGCCGCCGGGCAAGGTGTTTGTTTTGGATGGGAAATATGCCTGGTTCTACAGTCCCGGCGACCCCCAGGTGCAGCGGATTCCCGCCAAAGAGCTCAACGACCTGCGCTCGCCGCTGCGTTTTCTGCTCGGGCACACGGAGCTGGAAAAAGAGTTGACCAACCTGACGCTGGCGCCTGCCGCCAACGGCGATCTCACACTCAGCGGGCAGCCCAAAGGGCAGGAGAACCGGGTGCGCCGGCTCACCCTGACCGTGACGGCGGCAGGAGCGATTTCCGGCATCGAGATCGACGAGACTGACGGGACGACGACCCGCTTCGCTTTCACCAATCAGCAGCCGGATGCGCCCATTTCTCCACAGGGGTTACACTTTACGCCGCCGCCCGGCGTCCCGGTGGTGGAGGCGCCTCCGCCAGTGTGAGAAAAGCAGGAGCAAAGGGAACAAAGGAACAGGAAAGCAAAGGCAAGCCTTGAGGGCCTGCCTCTCCTGTTTGCCGAGGTACTTGCCTGTTTACTTGCTGGGTTTGGCGGGCGCGCTGATGGGAGCGGGCCTGGCGCCCTCCAGGACCGAATGCGATCCGGTGGTGCGGTTGTAAAGCACGACCAGCGAAAGCGACGTACACATGAAGATGATGGCGGACCAGGTGGTCAGGCGGGTGAGCACGTTAGCCGCGGCCCGCGGCCCGAAGGCTGTTTGCGAGCCTTGGCCGCCAAAGGCACCGGCCAAGTCAGCCGAACGGCCCTGCTGAATGAGCACTACGCCGATCAGAAACAGGGACACGACGATGTGGACGACGATCACGAAATAGAAGAGAATCTGCATGTTTTTAACAGCTTTCCAAACTGGCTGGTGGCGGGGCCGGAAAAATCTTTGGTGCGGAAGGCGGGACTTGAACCCGCATGCCGTGAGGCGCCACCCCCTCAAGATGGTGTGTCTGCCAATTTCACCACTTCCGCACACACTGGACCCTATGAGTATAACAAAGGGCTGGTTGGCGGAGAAGCGCGGGCCGTTTTGCAGACGAGGGTTTAGCGGCCTGTGGCGAAAGTCAAAAATTCAAGAAAAAACATCCCTCAGCGGCTAAAGCCGCATTGATTTGAGACCGCTTACGGCACGGCTGAAGCCGGGCCCTTTCAAAACTCGACTATTACCACAGGCTGTTAGCGGCCTATTTCAGATCGCGCCAATTGGGCCCGAAGGCCACATCGGCCACCAGCGGCACCTTGAGCTGCACTACACCCTCCATCTCTGTGCGCACCAAGCCCTCGACGTTATCGCTCTCGTCGACAGGCACCTCGAAAAGCAGTTCGTCGTGCACCTGCAACACCATCCGCGTCCTGAGCTTGCGTTCCGCAAGCTTGCGGTCGAGGGCGATCATGGCCAGCTTGATGAGGTCGGCGGCGGTGCCCTGCAGGGGTGTGTTAACGGCGGTGCGCTCCGCGAAGCCGCGCTGGTTGGGATTGCGGCTTTCGATATCCGGGATGGGCCGCAGGCGTCCGAACAGGGTGCGCACACAGCCCTCTTTGCGGGTCTGCGCAAGCGTCTTTTGAATGAACTCATGCACGCCCTGATAGCGGGCGAAATAGCGGTCGATGTAGGCCTTGGCTTCGGCCTGCGGGATGCCAAGCTGCGCGGCCAGCCCGAAGGCCGAGATGCCGTAAACAATTCCGAAGTTCACGGCTTTGGCGCGATTGCGCGTCTCCTTGTCCATCTTCTCGATGGGCACGCCAAAGACCTCGCTGGCGGTCAGCGTATGGATATCGATGTCTTCAGCAAAGGCGCGCATCAGCAACGGGTCGCCCGAGAAGTGCGCCAGCAAACGCAGCTCGATCTGCGAATAGTCGGCGGAGAGCAGTCGCGTGCCCGGCGCAGCGATGAATGCTGCACGAATCTCGCGCCCCAGCTCCGTGCGCACAGGGATGTTCTGCAAGTTAGGATTGATGGACGAGAGGCGGCCGGTTGCCGTAGCCGCGGACTGAAACGTTGTATGCACGCGCGAATCGGCATCGGCCAGCAGCGGCAAGGCATCGATGTAAGTTGACTTCAGCTTTGCTAAATGCCGGTACTCGAGCACCAGCTTGGGAACTTCGTGCTTTTCGGCAAGCTGCTCCAGCACGTCCTGCGCGGTTGAAACGGTTTTGCCCTTGCCGTACTTGACGGGAACAGGCAGGTCGAGGTGCGTGAAGAGGATGGTGCCGAGCTGCTTGGGCGAGTTGATATTGAAGCGCTGTCCGGCCAGCTCGAAGATGCGCTCGCCCACGCGATCCAACTCGGCATTGAACCGCTCCGAAAGTCTGCTCAATGCAATTGTGTCGATGCGGACACCGGCGCGTTCCATCCGATAAAGCACGGGCGCCAGCGGCAGGTCGATCTCGCGGTAGACGCGATCGACTGCGGTCTTATCCACCTCGACCCGAAGGTTTGGTATCAGCGCATGAATGGCCGCAGCTTTGCCGGCAACGGAAACCGGCGGCGGCTGGCCGTGGCGCGCTGCGATGTCGGCCAGCGCCTGCGTGGTGTGCGTGGGGTTCAGCGCATACGAGAGCAGCATCAGGTCGTCAACCGCGCCATGTAAATCGACGTTTAGCCCGCACAACACGTGCAGCGCCAGCTTCCAGTCGTGCGTCTGCTTGGGAACCTTGGCATCTTGGAGGAGCGCGCGCAGCGCCGGCGTGAGCGGCAGGCACAAGGCACGCGAAGGATCGGCGCAGACGCCGACGCTTGACTGCGCCTTGCGCTCGGCAGTTTCGATGGCATCAAGAAGCGATGGCGCCGGCTGGTCTTCATCTTCGGAAACTTCCGCGGTTGGCTCCGCGGCATCGAGCGCAAAGGCAAACCCGCCGGCCCGCGCAGCACGGAAGAATTCCTCAGCCTGCTCGTGCCCGGGCTGCTCAATCAGCTCTACCTGCGGCCCGCCCGCCGCAGGCGAAAGCTCCTTAAGCATGGAGGTGAACTCCAGCTCCGTGTACAGCTCGCGGCAGGCTTCCACGTCGGGCAATTGCGTTTCCAGCGCCGCTAAATCCAGCTCCAGCGGCACATGATTGTCGATGGCGACCAGCTCTTTCGAGAGCAGCACGGCATCGCGATTCTGCTCGAGGGATTCGCGGTAGCTCTTGCGCTTAACCTCGGCCGCGCGATCGAGCACTGCTTCCAGGCTGCCGAACTCGACGATCAAGTCCACGCTGCCCTTATCGCCGATTCCGGGCGCGCCGGGAATGTTATCGACCGTGTCGCCGCGCAGAGCCATCACGTCGATGACCTTTTCCGGGGGCACGCCCAGCACTTCCCTTACCTTGTCCGGATCAAGGATCAGGTTGTCCTTTTGGGGATTGAGAACCTTCACCTGCGGCGTGACCAGTTGCATCATGTCCTTGTCGCCGGAGACGATGAAGACTTCGTGCCCGCGCTCGGCGGCCTTGCGCGCCAGCGTGCCGATCACGTCGTCGGCTTCGAAGCCCTCAGCCTCCAGGATGGGAATGCGCAGAGCTTCGAGCGAGCGGCGAATGTATGGAATCTGGCGGCGCAGATCTTCAGGCATGGACTCACGCTTGGCCTTATAGCCCTCGTAGCCCACTTCTTCAAAGCACTGCGTTTTCGAGTTCCACTTCTTCAGGGATTCGATGGCCTTGGCGCGCGCATCGCGAAAGACCGCTCCGCTCACGTCGAAGACCGCGGCAAAATACTTGGGTTCGAAATCCTGGCGCAGTTTGCGGATCATGTTCACGAAGACATAGGTGGCCGCGGTGGGCAGGCCGCTGCGCGTAGACATGGGCCGGCTGCGCTGCATGGCGTGATAAGCGCGGAAGATGAACGACATGGCGTCGAGCAGAAAGACGGGCGGCTTGGATGGATCGGGCACGGTAGTGAGTTTAACAGTGGACGGCGGACAGTGGGCAGCGAACAGGATTCAGGCGATGAACATGCAATCGCCATAGCTGAAAAAACAGTAGCGCGCCTCGACGGCATGGCGATAGGCTGCCAGCACATGCTCCCGCCCGGCGAAGGCGCTTACCAGCATCAGCAGGCTCGATTGGGGCAGATGAAAGTTGGTGAGCAGCGCGCCAACCAGCCGGAATTCGAATCCCGGCGAAATAAAAATCTCGGTTTCGCCGGAGTGTGCTTCCAAATGCACCGGCCCCATGCGCCGTGCCGCCGATTCCAGGGTGCGCACGGTCGTGGTGCCGACGGCCACAATGCGCCGGCCCTCGCCAACGGCGCGATTCAGCGCCTCGGCTGCGGCTGCGCTCAGCGTGTAGCGCTCGCGATGCAATTTCACCTCGTCCACGCGTTCTACGCGTAGGGGCGCGAACGTTCCCAGGCCCACGTGCAGCGTAACGCACGCAATCTCGACGCCGCGGGCGGCGATTGTCTCCAGCATTTGCGGAGTAAAGTGCAAGCCGGCCGTAGGCGCGGCGACCGATCCCGGCTCGCGCGCGAAGACGGTCTGGTAACGCTCGCGATCTTCAGGCGCGTCGGTGCGGTGGATGTAGTGCGGCAGAGGAATGTGTCCGATGCGATCGAGGACGGCGAAGAAGTCCTCAACAGGCGCGAACTCGATGAGCCGCTCGCCGTAGGGCCCACGCTCCAGCACCTCGGCTTCGAGCACGATCTCGCCGGTGGGAGCGGGAAATACCAGGCGCTCGCCGATGGCAATTTTGCGCCCTGGACGCACCAGGGCGCGCCAGCGATTTTCGCCGGCCGGTTCGGTGAGCATCACCTCGATGCGCCCAGTCGGTTTTTCGCGCTCGCGCCGCAGCGTGCGCCGCGCGAAGAGCCGCGCCGGAATCACGCGGCTGTCGTTGAGGACCAGCAAGTCGCCAGGTCTGAGCAGCGAGGGAGACTCAGAAAAAGAGCTGTCGCGGAAGGTGCCCGTGGAGCGATCGAGCACCATCATCCGGCTCTGGCCGCGCCTGGCGGGCGGCTGCTGCGCGATCAGTTCCTTGGGCAGATCGTAATCGAAATCGACCACGCGGAGGGCGCTCATTGCGGGCTCTTTCCGAAATGCGCCAGCGCCCTCAGCCGCGCGCGCTCGATGGACGCATTCAGTTCCTCGCGTTTGGATTCGAATGCTTCCGGCGGCAGGTCGGCGGGAACCTGCAGATACCGCGACCAACTGACCACGATGCGTGTGAACGGCTTGGGAACCAGAAAACGATCCCAGGAGTTGACGATCCATGCGCGCTCCGGCTCAAGATGAAAGGCTCCGATGGGCGCGCCGGTTAATTGCGCAAGCTTAATTGGCCCCATTTTCGTCTGGTGGATGGGCCCGCGCGGGCCGTCGGCAGTGAAAATCGCCGGGCTGCCGCTCTCGATGACCTGCTTCAGCCCCAGCAGGCCTTCGCGCGCGCTGCGCGAACTCGAGCCGCGCACGGCATGAAAGCCGAACAGGCGCAGGGTGCGCGTAATCAGCTCGCCATCGAAGCTGCGGCTGATGAGGATGGTGGCATGAGTGCGGCAAAAGTAAATCGCGCAGGGCAGCACGCACTGGTGCCAGAAGCAGTAAATTTCGGCTGCGGCACCCCGGCCGCAGGGCAGCGCCACGGCACCCTCTTCGGCGATGGTTTCAAAGCGCCAGGTGCGGCTCACCAGCCACAGCAGCACCCAAACCAGGCGCGGAACCACGGCCAGGACAGATCGCTGCTGGAAGGTGAATCTGGAGCTGGCTTCGGTGGTCACTTTCTAGATTCTACAAAGACGCGAAACATGGGAACGAGAAACCAGGGAGCAGGGCTTGTGAGAAATGAACCTCATGCCGAGCGGGCCAGCTCGGGAGGGGTTGGGGCGTCGCTGTCGATGGGATGAGGTTGGGGAAGGAAATCGAGCAAGTGAGCGTTGGCATTGGGCGCAACCGCGAACTCCCTCCATCGATGGAATGGATACAGACAGCACAAGTGTTTTAGGCCCGTTTGAATTGGCCGGCGTTTACCAAGCAGAGTCCAAGGGGTTCTGCCGCCCTACGTGCCTCCAGCGCTTTCATAAATAGTGTGATTCGAAGGACAGGCACTCAATCAGGACGGGGTTTCGTCTCCACTCACGAGTACCGCAGCCAGCGCATGAGTTCCGGCAGTGTGGCGCGTTTGCCATACATGAGGATGCCTATACGATAGAGCCGCGATGAGAACCACAGCACCGCCCAGATGCTGAGAATCAGCAGGCCGATAGAGACTCCAAACTGCCACGCCGGCGGAATCTCAGAAGCCATGCGCAGGAACATGACGATGGGCGCCGTCGGCGGAAACAGAGACGCCGCGACCGAGATTACCGAATTGGAGTCATTCATGATGAGCACGATGAGCGCGAAGCTGAGCCAGGTGGGCGCAGCGGCCAGCGGCATATACATCTGCAGCTCCTGCTCGGTTTCGCAGGTGGCGGCCAGGCCCGCAAAGAGCGAGCTGTAGAGCAGGTAGCCGAGTACGAAATAGACGGGAAACAGCACGCCTTCGAACCAGGAGAAATGGAGGGAAAGCTGCCCGGACTGCATGGCCGCCGCAAACGGCGAGGCCATAAGGACCACGGCGGCGGCCAGCCAGATGGCAATCTGCGTCAGTCCCACAGCGCCCACGCCGATGAGCTTGCCGGCCAGCATGTCGGCCGGCTTCACCGTGGCCAGCATCACCTCAAAGATGCGTGAGGTCTTCTCCTGAATGATGGAGCGGGCCACATTCATTCCGTAGATCATGGTGGTGAGCGAGAGCAGGATGGCCATCACGTAGCCCTTCCAGAACGAGGCCTCAGCGTTGCTCTTCACCACCGAGCCATTCGACTTGATCTGATACGCCACGATGGGAATGCCTTTGGTCACCGCGTTGGCCTGCGCGGCTGTCATTCCGCCGCCGGTGAGTTTCTCCTCCACGAGGCCATTGTTCAGTGCGTCATTAAGGCGCGCGCTGGTCATGAATTCGCCGGCCGATTTCGATATGTACGTAGCCGCAGGGGGCTTTCCCGGCGGGGTCTCAATCCACAGCAATCCGTCCAGAGACCTGGCCTGAATCTCGCGGATCAACGCGGCGCGCTTTTCCGGCGTAAGCGAAGAGACCACGTCCACGTGGGAGCTGCTTCCCTTCCCGCGCACCAGTTCCTCGCGCACGTCATTCGCCAGCGCAGCGTTTGACGACGCCACCACAATGCGCTTGTTCGTCCCAATGCCCATGCTGGAGCCGTAGGCGATGGCAAAGATGACGGCAAACAGAACGGGCAGGCCGATGGTCGACATCCGGAAGGCGCGCCCGCGAATCTGCTCCAGGTATTCCCGGCGGGCAACAAGAAAAACATTACGCGGCAACGACAGCATCGGGCTTGCCTCCCACACTGCGAATGAAAATTTCTTCGAGCGACGGCTCGACCAGCTCGAAGCGATAGATGGTGGCCACCGCCGAAGCCTGATGCAGCAGTTTCTGCGCGTCGCCGTGAGGCTTGAGTCGAATTTCGGCGTGGCCGGAGAAGTTTTTGGCCTCGGCAATCTCTTCGCTATTCAGGAACGATGCACTGCCTTCAAACTCCACGATCACGTGGTTGCGCTCGTAGCGGCTCTTGATCTCGCGCATTCTGCCGGAAAGCACCGCTTCGCCGTTGTTGACGAGGCAGATGGAATCGCACAGCTTCTCCACCTGGTCCATGCGGTGCGTGGAAAAGAGAATGGCGCGGCCCTGATCCTTCATTTCCAACAGCGTTCGCTCCAGCAGCACCGCGTTCACGGGATCGAGCCCGCTGAAGGGCTCGTCCATCACGATCAGACCGGGATCGTGAAGAATCGAGCCGATGAACTGAATCTTCTGCTGCATGCCCTTTGAAAGTTCCTCGGTTTTCTTGTCGAGCGCGTCTGCAATCTCGAGGCGCCGCGCCCAATCCCTGGCGCGCTTGCTTGCATCCCCGGCCGAGACTCCGTGCAGCTCGCCAAAGAAGATAAGCTGGTCCAGCACCTTCATTTTCTTGTAGAGCCCGCGCTCCTCGGGCAGATAGCCGACGCGGTCCAGGCTGCGGCGCTCAAAGGGCTTTTCGAAGAGCTTGACCTGTCCCGAGTCGGGCATGATGATGCCCATCATCATGCGGATGGAGGTGGTTTTGCCGGCGCCGTTCGGTCCCAGCAGCCCGAACATCTGCCCGGCATTGATGGAGAGGCTCAACTGATGAACGGCAACCTTGCTCTCATAGGCCTTGGTCACTCCCACGAGTTCGACAACTGGCATGAATTCTCCCACCGTTCAGAATCATGAAAAGATTTCAGGTAGACCGGGGACAGCCTGCGAGCAGTGTAGCAAAGGGCAGGCCAGGGACCACGATTTGGAAGCGTTGTCGAAAAAGGCGCACACATCCATCCATAACGATGGTGTCCAAGGTCTCGATTTTGAGACACCCGGGAACCCAAAAATCTTCAGGGCCGCGGACTACGTCAGCTTCATGGCTACCGGGTCCCAGCCCACCACGGTGCCGCGCTCGTAGCTCAGGTTGCTCAACAGCGCGGCTCCGGCGGCGCGGAAACCAAACACCGCGTCCTCCACCACCGGCTGACGCGAGCGCACCGAAGCAAAGAAGTTCCTCAAGTGGTCGTAGCTGTCGCTGTACCCGTCCGGCGCCACGTAAGTTTCCACCTGCGCCGCGGGCAATCCCTCGGGATGAACGATCGGATATTTGGCGCGATACTGCTTCAGAAACTGCTTCTGCATGGCTTCAGTGAACGTGTCAATGGTGTACCCCGGCTCTTTGGCGCGAGGCACGCGGCTGACGCTTACCGAATCGCCGGCGATCTCCATGGTGCCTTCAGAGCCGGTAAAGATCAGGCCCTCGCTTTCTGAGCCCCCGTCAACGAAGTTCACTCGCAGACTCAGGTTGAAGGCTTGAGGATAATCAAAAAGGCCCAGCATCACGTCAGGCGCGTTGCGGCCGTCTTTCCAGTAGCGAAGACCGCCCGTCGCCATGCCGCGCGTCGGCCCCATGGCGCCGGTAATAAAGTGCGTGCCGCTGAAAAGGTGAACAAAGAGGTCGCCGGCCACGCCGCTTCCATAGGCATTCCATTTCCGCCATTGGAAAAAGTGTTCGGCATTGAACGGAATCTTGGGTGCGGTGCCCAGAAAGCGCGGCCAGTCGCAGGTCACGGGCGAGGCGTCGGGAGGAACGGTGTAGTCCCATGCGCCAATGGCCGAATTACGGTCCCAGCGGGCGGTCACCATGTTGAGCTGGCCAATGGCGCCCGCGGCCAGCAAGTCGCGAGCCTTGACGTAGACCATGGAGCTTACGCGCTGGCTGCCGATCTGGAGAATGCGGCCCGTGGCACGAGAACCCTCGATCATCTCCGGCCCGTCGGAATAGAGATGAATCATGGGCTTCTCGCAGTAAACGTCCTTTCCGGCCTTCATCGCTTCTACGGCGGCCTGCTTATGCCAGTGGTCGGGCGTGGCCACAATCACCGCATCGATGTCCTTTCGCGCCAGAATCTCGTTGTAATCGCGGGTAGTAAAGAGGTCGTCGCCCCACATCTCTTTGCAGTGGGCGAGACGGCCATCGTAGCAGTCGGCCACGGCAACAAGCTTCACGCCCGGGACCTGGAGAGCGGTGCGCGTATCGTACTGACCCTGCCCGCCCGCCCCGATGAGCGCAATCTGAATGCGATCGTTGGCCGAGACCGGTGCTGCCTCATCTTGTGCCGCGACCAGTGCGTGAACCTTGCCCGCAAGCAGCGTCGCCGCCGACGCCGCTCCTGTCACTTTCAAAAAACCCCTGCGATTCATCTCGTGCATTTCGGCCCTCCCCGGGCAACAGCTTTACCGCCGCATACCAAGATACAGGAGCGCGGCGTCAGGGACGAGGAGCCGCGAAGCCCGCTTGCGCTCCCAGGTGACGGGTCGTGTCGTTTCTTTTTCGTTGAGGTTCGTGCCATCCCCGGTTAGCCGCAAAAACAGAGACGCGCCGAACCTTGGGGCACCCAGGGTCTCAGTGAAAGCTCACACAGTCCGGAGCTAGGAGGGCCGCTTGCGTTCTCTAATGTTGATAATTTCCGCTTTGGGCCGGCCCAGATCTCGATAGAACTGGCGCAGGTCGTGGTCCATCAACGTCAGACGCTTCTCCATGGCGCGGAATCGAACATAGGTCAGGACAATCCCGGAAAGGATGAGAAGCGCAAGAGCCGAAACGGCCAGAATGAGGGGAAGCGTGGCCATACTCGTCCTAAAACAATTTTACTCCCAAATCCAGATTCGCGTTAAGACCCCGCCGATTGTTCCCCCAAGCGTAAGCCATTTAGCATCATTCCTGTGCCTGGTCTCGATACCCCGGTCATGTACGTGCGTGGGGTGGGCCCGCGCGTGGCGGAAATACTGTCAGCCAGGGGCATTGAGACGGCCGAAGACCTGCTCTACCACCTTCCCTTTCGCTACGAAGACCGGCAAAATCCGCGCAGCCTGGACGAGCTGAAGGCCGGCGAAACGGCCAGCGTCATCGCCGAGGTGCGCGGCTTGGCGCTGCTGCGCACGCGGCGCGGACCCATCTTCGAGTTGACCATCGGGCAAGGCCGCCGGGCGATGAAATGCATCTGGTTCCACGCCACCTATCTCGAAGGTAAATTCCATGCCGGGCAGACCGTGGCTGTCTACGGCCGCGTCGAGCCCTCGCGCTCCAGCAGCAACTTCAAAATGATCCAGCCGCAGTTTGAAGTTCTGCCCGACGCCAGCGACGACGCCGAAACGCGTCTGCTGGAAGTGGGACGCATCACGCCGGTGTATGAATCGCTGGGGGGCAGCCGTCTGGCGTCGCGCTGGCAGCGCAAAGTCATCTTCAATTTGCTCGAATCGATGCGTGGCGCGGTGCCGGAGTGTCTTCCTCGCGCGCTGCTCGACAGGCTCGCTCTGCCCGATCGCGAGACGGCACTGTGCGAAGTGCATTTTCCGCCGGAAGGCACGCCGTTTTCCGAACTGCAGTCGTGGTCCACGCCGGCGCACCGGCGACTGATCTTTGAGGAATTGTTCTACCTGGAACTGGGGCTGGAAATAAAGCGGCGCCGTCTGAAAGAGCGCACCGGTATTGCGTTTGGGGCCAACGAGAAGGTGCGCGAAGCCATTCGCGAGGTGCTTCCCTTCCATCCCACGGCGGCGCAGAAGCGCACACTGCTCGAGATTGTGGCTGACATGCGCGCGCCCACGCCCATGCGCCGACTGCTTCAGGGCGACGTGGGTTCCGGAAAAACGATTGTCGCGTTTCAGGCCATGCTGGTGGCCATGGAAAACGGCTACCAGGCCGCACTGATGGCCCCCACCGAGATTCTGGCCACGCAACATTTTCTTGCCGCCCGCAAGCTACTGGAGAGATCGTCGCGCAAGCCGCGCATCGTGCTCCTTACCGGATCGCTCGACGAGGACCGCAAGCGCTCGAACCGCGCGCTCATCAACCGCGGCGAGGCGCAACTGGTCATCGGCACCCATGCGCTGATCGAAGAAAAAGTGGAATTCGACCGCCTGGGCCTGGTGGTCGTGGACGAGCAGCACCGCTTCGGCGTCTTGCAGCGCTTCAAGCTGATGAAGAAGCCCGGGCAGGCCGAGCCGGACGTGCTGGTGATGACGGCTACACCTATCCCGCGCACGCTAGCGCTCTCGCTCTATGGCGATTTGGATCTGAGCGTGCTCGACGAGATGCCACCGGGCCGCACGCCCATCGTCACACGCCGCATCCCCGACGAGCGCTCCAGCGAAGTCTGGGATTTTGTCCGCAAGCAGGTGGCGCTGGGCAGGCAGGCGTACATTGTGTACCCGGTGATCGAGGGCACGAAAGACGATCAGCCGGAGTTGGACTTTTCGCACGATCCGGAGGATGGAATTGCGGCTCCTGCGCCACGAATTCGTCAAAAAGCTAAAGGAGCGGAGCTCCTGTTTCCAACGGCGGCCCAGGAGGCGAACCCCACTGCGAGATCAGGCCTGAAATCGGCCGTGGAGATGCACGAAAAACTGCGCGCCGGTCCGTTCGCGGGCCTGCGCGTGGGCCTGTTGCATGGCCGGCTCGACGCCGACGAAAAGGAAGTCATCATGCGCCGCTTTCAGCGCGGCGAAATCCAGGTGCTGGTGTCCACCACGGTCATTGAAGTAGGCGTGGACGTGCCCAACGCCTCAGTGATGGTGGTTGAGCACGCCGAGCGTTTCGGGCTGGCGCAGTTGCACCAGTTGCGCGGGCGCGTGGGGCGCGGCGCGGCCAAGAGCTATTGCATCCTGATGACCGGCCCGCGCATTTCGCCGCTCGGAGAGGAGCGGGTGGAAGCCATGATCCGCACCCAGAACGGATTTGAGCTGGCCGAGCTCGACCTTTCGATGCGCGGACCGGGCGAGTTCTTTGGAACTCGCCAAGCCGGGCTGCCCGACCTGCGCGTGGCCAACCTGCTGCGCGACCGGCAGACACTGGAGCTAGCCAAGCAGGAAGCGGCACGCTTTGCCGGCGAAGGGGGCAGCGAAGCCACGGAAGCCGAACGCGCGCGCGTACGGGCACAACTGAAAGAAACCTGGCAGCGGCGCTATGGGCTGGTGGAAGCAGGCTAACCTTGCGGCAGGTCATTGCCATCATTTGGGACATAGCGTATATGGAAAAGGGGCAAGGCTCATATGCTGCGGATCGTTCTATTTCTCGCCGCATCGATCGCATTGCTTCCACTTTCTTGGCGATCGCTTGGGAACCCGCGTGCACACGGATTCTATCGGTTCTTTGCATTCGAGTTGTTACTGGCTTTGATTCTGGTGAATGCGCCGCTCTGGTTTCGCAGTCCATTTTCGGCGCGACAATGGGCGGCATGGTGCCTCGGAGCCGCCTCCATCGGCTTGGCGATCGAAGGCTTTCGCCTGCTTCGTTTGATTGGCCGGCCGGGACCAAGCGCCGCACAGAGCGCCAATCTGCCATTCGAGAACACTACAAGGCTTGTTACAGCGGGCGCATATCGCTGGATCAGGCATCCTCTGTACGCGTCGCTGCTGGCGCTCGCATGGAGTGCGTATCTGAAGCATCCTGCGTCGGGCTGGTCCATTGTGTTGACCTTGGGCACGACCGGCTTCCTGGTTGCGACGGCAGTTGCCGAGGAGCGCGAGAATCTACGGCACTTCGGCGCGGCTTACGCCGGCTATATGAGATCCGCGAAGCGATTCATACCTTTTGTCTTTTGAAGGGAGCCACGCCGCTCCAGAACGAATCTGCGGAATATTACGCTGGCCCGCCGGCGCGCGCTGGGGAAATCATTTCCATCGGGTAGGTCTGAATCTCCAAGTCGATGCTGGCGATCTCAGCCCCGCAGTCGGTGGGATGGCTGCGCGTACATTGGCAAAGCTCGGTGAAGCGAAGATGCCCGGTCTGGCTCAACTCCAGGCCCGCTCCGATCAGGATGCTGTAAATATCCACACAGGACCGGCGCTCGAACTCGAAGAGCATGTTGACGAGGCCGGTATCAGTTGCGCCGCGGCTCAGCACCCATCCGCCGCAGCCCAGGATCGCGCCGGTGAGGGATTGCACCAGCCGCGAGGGTTCTACGAGGGAAATGGCTTGCATCTGCAACGCCCAAGGAGTGTCAATGGATCGGCCCGCATTCCGCTCCGCCATCTCAGCCTCCACGTGGCTTATCGCCACTGCGGAGCGGCAGGTTCACGTGTGTGCAGGAGTCGAACGCGCCTGACTGTCTTTGGAACATGCTATCACGCGGATGGGGGAAAACGCGGATTTCGCTGGTAATTTGGCAGACCGGTCTAGAGCGGAACTACAGCAACTGGCCATCGTGCAAAATAGTGAAGTTGGCTTTTTCTTGAGGAAGAAGCTACTTAGCTGGCGCGCCCTCGGTATACATCTACTCTGGTTCCACTGTAGGCGTAGAGCAAGCTGTCTTTAAGCTACCCCAAAGCACAATAAAACCCGGCTGTTGTAGTTTTGTAGATAGGATGATTGTCGGCTCCGGAATCGATTTGGTAGAAATTGCGCGCATCCAGCAATCCATGGACCGTTTCGGACGGCGCTTCCTCGACCGCATCTTCACGGGGGCCGAGCAGGCCTACTGTCTGAGGAGACGGCGCGCTGGGGAGAGCTTTGCCGCGCGCTTTGCCGCCAAGGAAGCAGCCGCCAAGGCACTGGGCACGGGAATCAGCCGGGGCGTGAGCTGGCTGGAGATCGAGGTGGTGCGTGCGCCCGGCAGCCGGCCGGGCCTGCGCCTTCACGGGCGCGCCGAGAAATTCGCCGCTCGCCTGGGCGTCCGCCAAGCGGCTCTTTCGCTCACGCACAGCGCCGGCCTAGCCATGGCCAGCGTGGTGCTCGAGGACGGGTCTCAGACGGTCCGGGGCCGCGGTAGTTCTGCTATCCTCTAGAGCGGAACCAGAGCAACCGGACCCGCGCATGAATCTATGAAGGGCGGCTTTTCCTGGCGGAAAGGCCGCTCGGCTTTCGTGCCTCCGGATCACAGCTACTCTGTTCCGCCAGGCGTCCACGGCTCAATTTTCCCGAAGAGGGTGACGTGCCAAGCCGCAAAGAGATTCAGTGGTCACAACTGAGAGTGGGCGCACTGGTGCTGATCGCGTCGGTGGTGGTGATCGGGCTGATTTTTCTTATGTCTGCCACCACGGGCGGCATTTTTGCCGAAAAGATCATCCTGCGTTCCTACTTTGCGAATGCGGCCGGGCTCAAGAACGGCGCTCCGGTCACTCTGGAAGGCGTCACCATCGGCAACGTGTCGGGCATGAGCGTAGATCCGAGCCATAATCCCACGCCGGTCCAGGTGACGATGGAAGTTGGACGCGATTTCCAGAAGGATCTGCATACCGACTCGACAGCCACCATCGCCCAAGCCGGCGTACTGGGCGACAGCTTTGTGGATCTGGACTCCACCCACGCCAAGGGCGCGCCACCTCCGCTGAACGGAATCACGGTTATTCCGTCCGGCAATGCTCCGACGGTCCAGGATGTCATTCAGACCAGTGAAGAATCGATCAAGAAGATCCAGGACCTCACGGTAAAACTGAACACGCTCATGAACTCAATCAACTCCAGGAAAGGTCTGGTCGGCGAGCTCATTAACGATCCCGAAATGGCCAAGAAGGTTTTGTCGATTACCTCCAATCTCGACACTGTGGCCAATGCGATCTCGAATGGCAAAGGCACACTGGGCAAGCTCACCACCGATGACACACTCTACCAGCGCGCGCTCGACGCCGTTGACCGCCTCGACAAGATCACGACCGCGCTCGACGAGGGCAAGGGGACGGCCGGGAAACTGCTCCGGGATGATTCGCTCTACAACAACCTGAACTCGGCCGTGGCCAACACCAATGAGCTGGTATCCAACATCAACCACGGCCGGGGCGCGCTGGGCAAGATCGCCAGGGATCCCGAATTCGCGAAAAAGCTCGACGACGCCGTGACCGACCTCGACGGTATCCTGAAGAGCATCAATTCCGGCCAGGGAACCATGGGCCAGCTGGTAAAGAATCGCAGTTTCTACGATCACGCCGACCAGGCGCTCAACCAGGCGCAGCAGCTACTAGAGGCGTTCCGCGCCAACCCTAAAAAATATCTGCAGATTCACATGAAGGTGTTCTGACGGCTTCAGGAATGGGCGCCAGCCGGCTGACTTGCCGACTCGCTGACGTGCTGAGCTCTGAACATCTTCCAAAACGCTACGAACGCCTCCAGCCGCACCACCTGAAAATAATCATTGGCGATGAAATAGAAGACCGTGGCAGCAGCGACCGCGACGTGAAGAGCGCCGGGACCAAGCTGATCGCTGAAAGGCAGCGGCGCGACCGACAAAACCATGGCCAGCACGATCAGCGCCATCTTTACGATGCCCATCACCAGGTTGATCTCGGCCAGCTTGCTGGTGAATGCCTTTCCGAGCCGGAAACTTTGTCGAAGAGCTGAAAGAACGGAGTTCCGGCGTTCGAGAAGGAGCAACAGCGGAGCGATCGAGAGCGCCCAGCTCACCAGCGCAAACAGCGTAAAAAAGCCCAGGGAAAGAAAAATTGCCCAGATGGAAAAGCCCACCAGGTCGGGCTCGCCGGAAGCGGAAATGTGGTTGGCCGCCGCCCATTCGAGAGAGCTGTACCAGGCCCAGAGTGTGCCCGCCATGAGCGCCATCCAGCCGGCCTGCAGTGCGATCAAGGCGATAGGGCGAAAGTGCAGCCCGCGTTCCAGGCGCATCAGCACCAGGTTGCGCCCCACACCGGCGACTACTACCCAGGCCAGAGCGGCCGCAGGAGCAAGCCAACGCAGCACCGCAATCACATGCGGCTGGTAATATGACCAAACGGCGGAAAGCTGCACCGCGGCCAGCCATGGATTCTGCGCATCGATGGAGTTGAAACCAGACGCATCCAGCGGGTAAGCGGCCAGAATGCGCTGCGCCTGTTGCCAGCAAACCCATAGCAGTGGAATGCCCAGCGCCCACCGCCACAGGATTTCAAGACCGGTGAGCGAGGGCCGCTTGAAGACCTGGCCCATGTGCTCCACGAGCAACTGCGTTCCGCGCACCGGCGCGGCGGCCGAAGGAGGGCTCACTGCAACTGAATTGGCAACCGTCACTTCACCACCAGATTTACGGCCCGCCCCGGCACGACGATAACTTTGGCGACCGTCTTGGCCGCGATTCGCGCCTGCACTTTTTCGTCGCCAAGCGCCGCAGCTTCAATGCCTTTTGAGTCAGTGCCAGCGGCCATGCGCACCACCGTCACCAGTTTGCCGTTAATCTGCACCGGAATCTCGATCTCGTCTTCTTGCGCCAGTCCCGGATCGCTCTTGGGCCACGGCGCACGCAGAATTGCACCGTCACCACCCAGTTCTTCCCACAGTTCCGCCGACAGGAAAGGTGCGAACGGCGCTAGCAGCAGCACCAGAGTGCGCAGTAACTCGCGGAC
>JASHRF010000015.1 GCA_030037545.1 Acidobacteriaceae bacterium
CTGAGGCGCGTCGGAATGTTGGCCTTGATAAGGCCGGTGATGACATCGACGCTGGGCCGCTGCGTGGCAAGAATCAGGTGGATGCCCACCGCGCGTGCCATCTGCGCCAGCCGCGTCACTGACTCCTCGACGTTGGCGCGGTCCAGCATCATCAGGTCGGCCAGCTCGTCGATGATGATCACGATGTAGGGCAGCGGTTCTTCTTCCTGCCCATCCTCTGGTCCAAAAAGTGAAGGAGCGGAGCTCTCAAATAGCTTGTTGAACTGGTCGATATGGCGCACGCTGCGGCTGGCCAGCAGCTTCAGCCGCCGCTCCATCTCCCGCACCGCGTTGCGCAGCGCGTTGGCGGCCAGTTTAGGCTCCGTAATAATGGGAGTAAAAAGGTGTGGTACACCCTCGTACATACCCAGCTCCACGCGCTTGGGATCCACCATGATCAGTCGCACCTGGCTGGGCGTGGTGCGATAGAGCAGGCTCATGATCATGGCATTAATCGCCACCGATTTGCCCGACCCCGTCGAGCCGGCAATCAGAATATGCGGCATCACGGCCAGATCGGCGGTCACGATGCGGCCGTTGATGTCTTTGCCCATGGCCAGCGTCAGCCGCGATTTGGCCCGCGCGAAGGTTTCGCTCTCGATCACGTCGCGCAGATGAATGGTCTCGCGCTCGTGGTTCGGCACCTGGATGCCCACCGTGCTCTTGCCGGGCATGCGCTCGATGAGGATGCTTTCCGCCCGCATGGCCAGGCACAGGTCGTCGGCCAGGCCGGTCACGCGCGAATATTTGACACCCGCTTCGGGCTTGAACTCATAGGTCGTGACCATGGGCCCGGGATTGATCTGCACCACCTGTCCGCGCACATCGAATTCGGCACATTTTTCGACAAGCACCTTGGCCTCGTCGCGCAGTGCCTCTTCGCGGACGGTCTGCGGACCTTCGCCGGAATTCAGCAGTGTGCTGGCCGGCAGCTTGAATCCGCTCACGTTCTTGGGCGCCACCGTGGCCGTGCGAATTTCCGCGTCGGCGCGGCCGTGAATCGCAATTTCGCCCGTCGCATGTGCCGCAACCGATGCCGCTGGCGCTGGTCGCGCCGGAGTGGCCCACGGGTCGGCGATCGGACTCTGGATCGGCCCCCGCACCGGCGTGAGCGCAGCCGGCGCGGGCTGCGTTCGCATCGGCATCTGGCTGGGAGCAGCGGAGGCCGGCGCAGCCTCCGTCTCCCAGATGCTGGTCCTTCGCGCCGGCGACTGCGTGATCGGAATAGCGCCTTCCGAGGCCGGCGCGGCCGTGCGCCGGAAAGCCGGAATCTCCTCCACCGGGTCCGCCGTGCGCACCCGCTCCCGCCGGCCAAACCACGCCGCAAACCACCCCCGCCGCTCTGCGGCCGGTTCCATCTCCGGTTCCGAACCGGTGCCGGGCGCGAAGGGCAACGCCGGCTCGTCCTCGTCCTGCTCCGCCATCGGCGCCTCATGGTCGGCCCGTCGCTGGTCGCGAATCTCGGCGCGTTCTTCGCGCCAGTTGCGCCAGCGCTCATAGAGAGAAACCGCGCGCACCCAGCGCTCCTGGATCCATTCCACGATGGCGTGGAAACTGACGGCCAGCGCAAAGTAGATGCCCGCCGCGGCCAGCACGCCGGCTACCACCCAAGAACCCTGCAGGTTCAGGTAACTCACCAGCAGGCCGGCCATCAACCGGCCCACCACCCCTTCCGCGGCGACCATGTGCATCCAGTGCCAGTGCCACGGCATCAGCGCCAGGACCGTGGGCACAAACGCCAGCGTCAGCAGCGCGCCCGCCCAGCGGAGCAGCGCGGGGCCGCCGGGGCGCGAGTGCATCCATGTCCAGCCGATCTCGCCCATCCACACGGGGAGAAAAAACGCCGTCACCCCCAGCGACTGCAGCAGCAGGTCGCTCAAGTACGCGCCAAAGAGCCCGATCCAGTTCTGCACGGCGCGCGGGCCCACGGCGTCGGTAGCCGTATTCAGCGAAGGATCGGAGGCGTGATAGGTGGCGAGCGCCAGAAAGAGCAGGAGCGAAACCAGCAGCAGCACCAGGCCCAGAAAGACGTTCAAAGGGCGGCTGCGCGTCGGCTTGAGAACAATACTGATGGGCTTCATGAGGGCATTTTGCGGTCGCTCCATCCGCAGTTCGCCGGCGAAGCAAAAACCGCGGACGCGGCGAGCGGAATGTCCCAGAGCAACTTTAATTATCCCGTTCTCGAAACCCGTTTCCGGGCAAAACAAAACGGGGGGAACCATGCTGTCCACCCCCCGCCAAAATCTGAAATCGAAGAATGACCTCTAAAGTGTGAGTCCCTCGGCGCGTAACGCTTTCATGCACCGCTGCAGGCTCTGATCATTGGTCAAGATGGACCATTGCATTTCGGCCGCGACCGCGCAGATCAGAATATCCGTCGCTCCGCATTCCACACCACGGCTGCGGCAGAGGTTGAACAGCCGCGCAGCTTCCTCGTGGTGAAACGTCTTAAGGGGCTCGTCTCGGAATGCCCCTAGCTTGGCGCGCAGTTTATCGAATTGCGCCCGATCCCTAATTCCGGAAAGGACCTCCTGCCGGATCGGGCCGATCATGGCTACCCTGCCGTCTTCAATGGCTTCGCTGAGTTCGGCCTGGATCAGCTGCTCCTCCTGGTTCAGGACAGTCGTGTTCCGCCGCCGCAGCATGAGCGACCAGGCACATGCGTCTACCAGAACTTTCACGGTTCCAGCTTGATCCGATCAAGCTGGCGCATCCTTTTGTAGTCGTAAGTGGGGTCGTAATCAATAGTCCCGAAGAGGTCCAGTATCTCCAACTGTTTTCGCCGGTCAATATATTCTTTGAGAGCCGCGCTAACCGCCTCCTTCTTAGTCTTGTGCTTCCCCACCCGCTTCGCTTCGCTAATCAGCCGGTCGTCGATCGCCAAATTCGTCGCCATCGCGTTCCCATCTCCGCTATGTGTAATATATCACACAATGCTCTGTGTGATCACAAATGAGCAACAATCCGCTACCCGCCGATATACTTCGCGCCCCAGATCAGCAACCACCCGCCCAGCAGAATCCGCCAGATGGCAAACACGGTAAACCCATGATTACGCACCCAGCGCAGAAACCACTCCACCACCCCCAGCGCCACGATGAACGAAACCACCGTGCCGATGATCAGCACGATCCAGCGCTGCTGGTTCATCACCACATGCGCCGCCATTTCACCCGCTGCGCCGGCCCGCGGATGAACTTCCTTCCACAAATCCCAGCCTGTAGCCGCAATCATGGTCGGAATCGAGAGCAGGAAGCTGAACTCGAGAGCGGTCGGCCGGTCCAGGTCCGCCAACTGCCCCGCCGCGATGGTCGACATCGATCGCGACGTACCCGGAAAAATGGCCGAGAGCGTCTGCATCAATCCGATCCAGATGGCCTGCAGAATGTTCATCTGCTCCACGTGCGTGGTCGCGGGGTCGCGCCGATCCGACCAGGCATCGATCACCCACATCACGATACCGCCCGCCAGCAGCGCAATGGCCATCGTCTGCAGGCTGCCCAGGTTCTTCTCGCTCCACTTGTGCAGCGCTAGTGCCGGACCGGAAGTACAGGCGAATGCCACAAAAGTCATGGTGATGGGATGATTCCACCATGCGCTGTTGCTCTCTTCACCACTGGGAAAGGTGCGCATGAACCCGATGATGCGTCCCAGGAACAGAAGACACAGCGCCAGGATCGCGCCCAATTGGATCACGATCGTATACATGGCCCAGTACGATACATCCTGAGAGCAGGCCATATCCGGCGCCGGGCAAATCGCAGCATTCAGCGGAATGTGCATCAAGGCTTCAGTGATGCGCAGGTGCGCCGTCGAGCTGACCGGTAGAAACTCGGTCAGGCCCTCCACGATTCCCAAAAGGATGGACTGAAGATAGGGATTCAAGAAGCCTCCCGGCAAAGCTGGCCTGCGGGTCAGCCGCCGCGGGAGGCTAGCCTGCGCTCACTCGAGGTCAATGCCATAGACTGGAATGCCTACATCCAATTTGTACACCAGGGCCCCGGCGCGCCATGTGTAATCCGAGTCGGGAAATTTACTCCGCAGGCGCGCCGCAATGTCGCTTGCGCCCCGATGCGCCTTGTCGGCGTCACTGTGCTTGCCCGTGGCCTCGAACATGTTGGTAAGCGCAGCCATGCGATACACGGCCTCGTACAGCGCCCGCGGCGTCCTCGGCCCATCGGGAAAATCGTCGGCGTATTTCATGTAAATATCGGATTCCTTCTCGGGGCACTGCACATTGCCCTGCCAGTCGCCGCACAGCTTGTTGTCGATCAGGTCGAAGGCCGCCAGCGCGGCCCAGCGCGTGCGCGGATACATCTTGATCACCTTCTTCAGCGGGTCTTCATTGATCTGCGGCCGCAGATAGGCCTGACGCGCCTTATTGGAAGGCAAAGTGGAATTGTCGGCTTTGTCGATCTGCCACTGGATATCCGCGGCGCGCCAGGCCGCCTCACCCGCCAGCGGCGAGTTGGGAAACATCTCTGCCACGCGCCGGTAGAGCAGCCGCGCCGCCTGCGCGGCGTTGGCCGGTCCGCGCGGATCCGCGGCCAGTGCTTCCTCGTTTGCCGCCGTGCCCATGATGATCTGGTCGCCGTTGGGCGTGGTCTCCTCCACAATGCCCTTGGCCTGCACCCAGCCCGTAATCGGCGGTGGCGTGGAATCGCCGCCCACCATGGGCGCATCGGGGTCGTTCTCCCTCTGCTCCTCGACGTCGGTGTTGGCATAAACGCGCAGCCACGGTCCACTCTTCTCGGCCACCACCATCTCGCGCCCGATCTGCACCTTGTCGATCCGCTGCGCGCCGGTGTCGGGTGATACATAGAGCGAAGTGATCTGCAAAGCCGTGGCGCGCGGCCCCGCCATCGGCTTTTCCATTGTTTGCGCGCAGAGCGGCAGCGCGGCGCACAGACAGGCCGCGGCGGGGAGCAGGCTCGAGGAGGTGAAGATTTGGGTTTTCATCACAGAAAGAATCCTAATGGCATCAATTGGGGTTAATTCCAAGCCGGATGGCAATCCGTTGCGCGGTAGCCAGGCGCGCATCGCCGATGTGCCGCGTAAAAACGCGCGCGGCTTCCACCAGCTCGGCAGGGGCGGTTTGGGGCGTTCCACCCTCGAAGGGCGGCTCAGGCGCGTATTCCATGAAGAGTTGAATCAGTTGCGCGGTGCGCTCATCGGTGAGTAGCGCCGCCGCGCGCAGCGCGCCGTCAATTCCCGAGGTAACTCCGGCAGCACTTACATGTTTGCCGTCCACTACGACGCGCGCGTCGACAGGTATTGCGCCAAAGTACTTGAGAAGGTGATGCGCCGACCAATGCGTAGTAGCCTTCACGCCGCGCAGCAGGCCCGCCGCGCCACAAATCAAAGACCCCGTGCACACCGACATGGTGTACCGGGCGTCGGCCGCCTGGGCGCGGATGAAGCCGAGCACCGCTTCGTCGTCCATCAGCGCTTCCTGGCCCCATCCTCCGGGAACGAGGAGCAAATCGAGGCGCGGAGCCTGCCCGAATGTCGAAGTCGGCGTCAGGATCAGCCCCTTCATGTCGCGAATCGGTGAAATCTCTTTCCACAACAAATGAAAGGTGGTATCGGGAAGCGCCGAAAACACTTCAAACGGCCCGGTCAGGTCCATCTGGTCGATTTCTGGGAACACGATGGCTCCAATATGGAGACGCGTTTTCGAAGCGGATGTCACCTCAAGCTCCTTTCCCGGTCAGCACTTCCGCCAGCATCGCCGGGTCTACGTTTCCCCCGCTCACCACTGCAACAGCCTTGCGGTATTCCGGGAATTCGCTGGAGTGAAACAGTAACGCGGCCGCGGCCACGGCCCCGCTGGGTTCGGGAACCAGCCGCGTGGCAGTCACGATTGCCCGCATGGCCGCGCGAATCTCCGCCTCCGTCACCGTCACAATCCCGTCTACGAACGATCGGATGTGCGCAAAGTTCCGCTCGCCCACGCTCTGCGTGCGCAGCCCGTCGGCGATGGTCCGGCTGGTCAGCTCCGCCGGCCAGGTCACGATTTTGCCGGTGCGAAAACTCTCCGCCGTGTCCCCGGCCAGTTCCGGCTCAATGCCAAAGACTTTCACCTGGGGACGCAACCGCTTCACAGCAGCGGCCACGCCGCCCAACAATCCGCCACCCGAAACCGGCGCAGCCACCAGGTCCACATCGGGCAGGTCCTCGACAATCTCCAGGCCGCAGGTCCCCTGCCCGGCGATGATCTGCTCATCGTCGTAAGGCGGAATCACCACGTACCCGTGCTCGCGCACCAGCGTCTCCGCCATCGCCAGCCGCTCGCTCGAGGCCAAGCCGACGTCTACAATCTCAGCGCCCAGCGACAGGGTGGCCGCGCGCTTGACAGACGGCGCATTCGACGGCATCACGATCACCGCCTTGGCGCCCACCTCGCGCGCCGCATAGGCCACGCCCTGGGCGTGATTGCCGCTCGAATACGTGATCACTCCGCGCACAATCTCATTCGCTGTCAGTTGAAGAATCTTGTTCGACGCGCCGCGAATTTTGAACGCGCCAATCGGCTGCAGGCTCTCCGCCTTCAGCCAGATCTCGCGTGCTTGCCCGAATCCCGAAACGCCCGGGAATTGCGCGCGCACCAGCGGCGTCCGCATCGCGATCCCCGCGATCCGCCGCGCCGCCGCCCGAATCTCCTCCATCGAAACCAACTGACTCGCCGCAGTGCTCATTGCTCGTCCCTCGTTCCTTGGTTCCCTTGTTCCCTGTCTCATTCGTACGCCAGCGCGTCAATCGGGTCCTTGCGCGCCGCCATCCACGCCGGGTACAGCGCCCCAAACAGCGATCCGACAAACGCAATAGCCGAGCCGCGCCCAATCCAGTCCACGCTAATCTGGAACGGCGTAGTGGGAAACACGTGTGCCATCAGCTCGCGTACCCCGTACGTGCCTGCGATGCCCGCCAGCACGCCCACGATGGCCAAAGCTGCGCATTCGCGCAACACCACGCCCACAATCGTAGCCCGCGACGCGCCCATCGACTTCAGAATCCCGATCTCCCGCGTCCGCTCCAGCACGGCCGTATACATGGTCTGAAAAATCACCAGGAACCCTACGATCACCGCGATCCCGGTCACCGCGCGAATCGCAATATTGAAGCCGGGCAGGTGAGCGGGCGTCATCTGGCTCAGGAGATCGTTTAGGGTGACCACTTCGTTTCTTTCCAGACCGGGCGTGGCCAGGATTTCCTGCGTCACCAGGTGCTCGCTCGATGGATTGTCGCACTTGATGTAGAAGACCGATGCCTTGCTGTCGGCGCCCATCAGCTCGCCCAGGGTGGCCAGGGGCACCATAACGCGCCCGCCCTTTCCCGGCTCCACGATGCCCGAAACATGAAAGGTATGACCCAGAACCTGAATTGGGCTGCCAGCTTGCAGGTGATGCCCCTCCGCCCACACGGTATCGGTAATGGCATCGTCCGCGCCCTTGAATGGGCCGCCAGAGACAAAGGTGAAGGGCCGCATGGCGTTGAAGGTGGCAAAATCGATGCCGTAAATCACCGAGACGGAGGTGCTGGAAGTGACAGTCTGTTGAATGGCCGGGGAGACGATGGCAACCTCAGGCAGCCGCCGTAGCGCGATGGCATCGTTGACCGGCATGGAGGCCGAGCTCAGCCCACTGATCAGGCTCGCCCCCGAGGGCAGCATGACCAGATCGGCGCCAATGCCGTTGGTGCGCTGCCGATTGTCGTTGACAATCCCCATGAAGATGGCCACGATCGACAGGATCATGATCACTTCAACGGCCACGGCAACCACGCTGATAATGGAGCGCAACGGCCGGTGCAACAGGTTGGCAAAGATGAGCTTATTCATTAGGATCCACTCGCGGCGGTCGCGTCACCACGCCACCGCCCTCCTCTTCCAGCCTAGCAGCCGGGCGCGCTGCCTGCGCAGGCTCGCGGCGCATCAAAAGGCTGGAATTTGCGGCCAACTTTCCACCTTTTCCCCTCCCGTTTAGAACGCTGATGCCACTGGCCAATTCGCCGTAAAATGTCTTTGACGGGCATCCAACCCAGGTTTAAGGTGAAGCTTGAATTTCCATGGATGCTTTACCCGTTTTCGCCAATGGGAAATTTTGGAGAAGACCTGCGCACTGAGCGGCTCTCCCGCGGCATCGCGCTGGAAGACATTACGGCGGTGACCAAGATCAGCCGGCGTCACCTGCTGGCTCTGGAGCAGGAGTGTTTTCGTCTGCTCCCCGGCGGCATCCTGAGCAAAGGCATCGTGCGCGGGTATACCGGCGCCCTCGGCCTGGATCAGGAAGATTGGATCCAGCGCTTCCTCAGGGCCTGTAACGCCTCCGGCCAGACGGACGATGACGAACACGGTTGGACGGCCTTTGCCTCCAACGTGGGCAGGGCGCGCCTCATCCGCCGCGAAGCCCGCGAGATTCGGTTGCGCTGGGTCGGCGCCCTCGTTCTCGTTCTGGCCGTTTTGATCGCCACCTTTTTTGCCCTGCGTTATTACGGGTTCCGCGCCGGCTGGTGGCCTAGTGTCTTTCCCACCCGCACGTTATCCGCCTTCCATTCCGCCTGGTCCTGGGCCCACGCCCGGTTTTCCCGTATTGCCTCGAATTTCGAGGGTTAGTCTTAGCCTGTGGTAAAAGTCGAGTTTTGAAAGGGCCCGGCTTCAGCCGTGCCTAAGTGGTCTCAAATCAATGCGGCTTTAGCCGCTGAGGGACGATGACAGGCGGGTTATGAAACCACTTCTAGTAGATGCCGTGGTAATTCGGATACGGTGGCCGCTGCGGCAGCGTTTCCGGGTGCTCTTTCAGTTCTTCAAGCGCCAGCGCCACGGCTTTTTCCAGTTGCGGATCGTGCCCCTCGCTCACCGCTTTCGGGTCCATTTCCACAACATAATCCGGATCGACGCCGTGATTTTCCACGTCCCACTGGCCGCTGGGAGCGAAAAACGCCACGCTGGGCGAGGTCACCCTTCCGCCATCCATCAGCACCGGAATTGGCCCAATGCCTACCAAGCCGCCCCAGGTGCGCTTGCCGACCAGCGGACCCAGCTTGGCCTGCTTGAAGAGCCACGGCAGCGCGTCGCCGCCGGAGCCAGAGTACTCGTTGGCGATCATCACCTTCGGGCCGTAAATTCCGGCATTGGGCGTATGTTCGATGACCCCGTAACGCGGCGACCAGTACGCTTCAATGTGGCGCGACATCACTTCGATAAAGTAGTCGGCCACTTGCCCGCCTCCGTTGAACCGCTCATCAATCACGGCTCCCTGCTTGTCGGTCTGCGCAAAGTAGTAACGATTGAAATTGGTAAATCCGTGTCCGCCCGTGTCGGGCAGGTAGACATACGCGAGCTTGCCGCCGGAAAGCTGATCCACTTTTCGCCGGTTGCTCTCGATCCAGTCGATGTTGCGCAATTCTGCTTCGCTATCGACCGGAATCACGGAGATTTCGCGCGGATTTTTCCCGTCTGCAGCGGCAATGCGCAGGCTTGTGACCTGTCCTGCGGTGCCTTCGAGGGGCTCCTGAATATTGGTCGCAGCCGTCAGGTCCGCGCCGTTGATGGCCAGAATGCAATCGCCCACCGCAACGTTCAGCCCCGGCTGCGCCAGCGGCGCCTTGATACTCGGATTAAACTCGCCACCGGTGTAAATCTTCTTGAAGCAATAGCGGTCGTTCCTGATTTCGTAGTCGGCGCCCAGCAATCCGCCAGGTACCTTCTTCGCCTCTGGAATGGATCCGCCAAAGCCCCGCAAGTGGCCCACGGAAAACGCGCCTAGCATCTCCTGAAAGATGTAGTTCAGGTCGGCGCGCGCAGCGATTGCCCCTACATACGGCTCGAACCGCTTCTCTTCGGTCACCGTGTCAGCGCCGTTGAAGTGCGGATTGTAGAAATACGCGCGCTCGATGCGCCACACTTCGTGGTACATCTGCGCCCACTCCGCATGCGGCTCCACGCGCACCTTCAGATCGCTGAGATTGACGACGCCATCGCCGGGTTTTACCGGCGCATCGGCTGGGACAACGACCCACGTGGGAGGGCCGCCCTGATCGGGCGACTCATCTTCATGTTTGGTCGACAAAGCCAACAGCATTTTGTTGCCATCGGCCGAGAGCTCGAAGCTCTGCACATGCTCCGCCAGCATTTCCGTCTTGCGGTCCTCCTGCGTCCAGCGGCTCAGCGTCCCGGTTCCATCGAAGTCTTGGGAAGGCGGCGCCGAGAGGAAATAAAGGCTGCCCTTCAAACCCGTGCCCAGCGTCAGGTAGACAGCGCTCGGCATGGGAAGCGCGACAATGCGCGAAGACAATCCGTCGAGATCGATCTTCACGGGTTTGGGTTCTGCGGGCTTCTCTGTCGCGGCTTTTTCGTCGCCCTCGTTTGCAGTTGGTTTGCCGCCGCCGGCAGTGGTTGTATCTTTCTTTGCCTCCGGCTTCTCGGCAGGCTTTTCATCGCCAAGCTCGGGCGCAATGGGAGAAGCCTCGCCGGCGGCGAGCACCGCGGCGTAAATTTTCGAAGTTGGCTCGTAAAGGTCGGCCGTCATGTCCAGCCCGTCGGAGGTCGCGCCGTCATTTGTGCTCGCGGTGAAGTAAAGATACTTGCCGTCGCGATCGAAGGCGGGATTATCCGCGTCGGCCATCCGGCTGGTCACTTGTGTCGATTGACCCGTATCGATGGAGTAAAGATAGATGGCGTGCAGATGGTTTGGCAGCGACCTCTCGTATGCCAGCCACTTCGAATCCGGCGACCAGGCAAAGTCGTAAGCCTGATTGGAAAAGCCTCCATACTGATTTTGATCGCATACCAGCGCCAGCTTGCCGGTGGTCGTGTCCAGCATCCAGATCTTCAGCCGGTTATCATTGAAGACGATGCGCTTCGAGTCCGGCGACCACTTGGGATTGAAGTAATACGACGGATCCTGCGAAAGCGGGAACTTCTTTACCGCGGGAGTGCCGGCAACGGCATTGCCGGTTTGCGGCGCTACGTGCAGGGCGTAGAGTCCGGACTCATCGGAAAAATAGGCGATCGACTGCCCGTCAGGCGACCAGGCCGGCGCACGCTCCTCGACGCCTGGAGTGTTGGTAATGTCGCGCGTGGGCCCGTGCTTGGTGGCCACCGTCAGAATTTCGCCATGCGCTTCGACGGCCACGCGCACCCCCGTGGCCGAGATGGTCACATCCTGGACATCGCCGGCGACGTTTTGGATCCGCGGACGCACTTCGGGCAGATCGGCATCAACCTCAATGGGAACCAGCGTGCTTTTGCCGATCGCGGTGTCGAAGAGGTAAATCTCACCCAACTGGTCGTAAACCAGCGTATCGCCGTTGCCCGAGAGGGTAACGATATCGTCGCCTTTGTTCTCGAGCGCCTTGGTCGCTTTTCCTGTTGCCGGATCGTACTTGAAAATGGTGACTGGCCCGTCCCGCCCGGAGAGGAAGTAGATCTTTCCACCCGCGTAGACCGGATCGTAGTCCGATGACGCCGTGTGAGGGATCTCCACCGAATCCAACCCCGGGAGTGTGGTGAGCCAGATGGTGCTGGCCAGACCGCCGTGATAGTTGCCCCAGGAGACAAAGCGGGTGTATCCAAAGCTGAACGCCATCGGATTCGGCGAATATGCAATCTCTTTGCCATCGGGCGAGAACTGTCCCTCGAAGGCCATGGGCAGCGGAAGCAGTTTTGCCATTCCGCCCTGCGCGGGAATGGTATAGAGCTGCGTATACCGGCTGAACGTATTGCGGTCCGACCGGAATAGAATCTCCTTGCCGTCCGGACTCCAGCCTGACACCACGTCGGTAGCGGGATGATAGGTGACGCGGAACGGCACGCCCCCGGTTGCGGGAATCGTGAAGACATCGGTGTTGCCGTCGTAGTCGCCGGTAAAGGCGATGGTTTTGCCGTCGGGAGAAAAGGCGGGACTGGTTTCAATGCCAACGCCATTGGTGAGCCGGGTGGCGCGGCCCCCGGCGCGAGGCACCACCCAGAGATCGTCTGCGTAGCCGAAGGCGATCATATCGTGACTGAGCGCGGGGTGTTGGAAGATGTGTGGGGCAGGCGCGGCGTGAGCCGGCAGCGCGATGATGGCGGCAGCAAACCCGAGGATAAGGGCAGGAATTGCAAAGGCGAGAAATCTACGGCTCGCAGGCATCGAAACCTCCAGGTAGATGTAGAAATCTTATCCGGGATTTTCCATTTTAGCTTACCATCGAGAGCGCCCGTATCCAGGAAAGAACTCTAATCGCGTTGGGTGTCTTCTTCGGTTGTCTCAGCCAATGAGTCCCCCAACTCTTCATTGCGTATCGAAGCTGTTTCATCACCCTGTTTCGAAAGGGCATGGCTTCAGCCGAGCCAATAAGTTCCCCAAAAACGTGGGACTTTAGCCCCTGAGGGACGATGACAGATGGGTTATAAAACCACTTCCAGCCATTCACTCGCCGGCATGATCAGGGTCTCTGAGCGCTGATACTCTCCGAAGCCGCGCCGACTAAAGAGCGCACCCAACCTGAAGGCATGGCTCACCGGCTCTTCGCGAACAAAGAGAGCGCGCCGGCTGCGCCGATTTCCAAAGGCACAGGTTTTCAGGTTGCGGCAACTCTTCAGGCCGGAGTTACTTCGGCCGCGGCAGAAACCGCCGTGATGGGGGCAGCGGCTTTCTTAGCCTTCGCGGCGGGAGCCTTCTTGGCAGAAGCTTTTTTAACAGCAGCCCTGCCGGCAGCTTTCTTCGCAGACGAGGCAGGAGCCACCTTGACGGCCGCGGCTTTCCTGGCCGGCGCTTTCTTTGCCGCCTTCTTTGCCGCCGTCGATCTCGCCGCCCTGATCGTCGCCCAGCGTTTCCGCTGTGCCGCAGCGATGCGCTTCTTAGCTTCCGGGCTCAGTCTGGGCCTCCGCTTTGGAGCCTTCTTGACAGCCACCTTCGCGGCGGGAGCCTTCTTGGCGGCCGTCTTTGCTAGCGTCGGCTTCACGACCCTCTTCGCCGCTTTGACCGCTGCCCAACGCTTCCTCTGAGCATCCGCAATGCGCCTCCGGGCTGCTGGGCTTAGCTTGCGCATCGCAGGCTTCTTGGCAGGGACAGCGGCTCTCGTTACAGGTGTCGCATTGTTGATGCCGGACAGGAGCGCGCGAACCTCTTGGAGCCGTCCGATCTCGGCATTAATGGCATCTAGGATTGACTTTTCGTCCATATTGTCCTCACAGGCCGGTGAATTCAAGTCTCAAAACACGATAACACGTGGAGATTCGCGGCACCGATTGGAAATCAAGACATGCCCGTTCGAACAATTACGGGAATGGTTGATCTCTGCCGCCTGTTCAAGAGTGATCCAGAAAGCGGCACCATCGCTGGCACAAGCATTCGCGCCGGCTTCTGGTTTGATTGAGCAGCTACTCACGGGAATCCTGCGAAACGGGCTGCGGCCAGAGTAAAGGCGAGAGCGGTGACGGAAATGATGGTCTCGCACACCGACCAGGTCTTCAGCGTCTGCGCGACGCTCATGTTGAAGTACTCTTTCACCAGCCAGAATCCGCCGTCGTTGACGTGGGAGAAGATGAGTGATCCGGCCCCGGTGGAAATCGCCAGCAACTCCGGATGCACTCCGGTGGCGTGGGCGGCAATGGGCGCGACAATGGCGGCTGCGGTAGTCATGGCGACGGTAGCGGAGCCAGTGGCAAGCCGCATGACGGCTGCCAGAAGCCAGGCCAGCACGATCAGCGAGATGTGAGTCCGCAGCACCGCGGTGACGATGGCCTGTGCCACGCCGCTGTCCTGCAAGATGCGGCCGAATCCGCCGCCCGCGCCCACCAGCAGCGTAATGAGAGCGGTGGGGGCAAGGCACTCATTGCTGAAGCGGAGGATGGTTTCGCGGGTAAAGCCTCGCAGGCGTCCCAGGGTGAAAAAGCTGAGCAGCACGCCGATCAATAGCGCCATGTCGTCATTGCCGATCAGGTGGAGGACGGCGCCGGTTTTCGATGTGGCCGGGAACAGAGCGCCGGCACTGCTGCCCATCAGCATCAAGAGGACGGGAATGAGAACCGTGAAAATGGAGAGCCCGAAACCTGGCAGACCGGCGGCAAAGTCGCGTTCGATAAGCTGCGCGGCCATGGGATTCTCCGCGGGGAGATGGATGTGCCGGGCAATCAGCTTGGCGTAAAGCGGCCCGGCGATGGCGGCCGCGGGCAAGCCGATCAGGAGAGCAGCGAGAATGGTGCGGCCTACGTCGGCCTTATAGATCGCAACCGCCATGGAGGCAGCGGGATGCGGCGGCACGAGTCCGTGCACCACGGAGAGGCCGGCGACCAGAGGCAGACCCAGCAGCACCAGGGACGATCCGGTGCGGCGGGCCACGGTGAACACGATGGGAACGAGCAGGACAAAGCCAACTTCAAAGAAAGCCGGCAGGCCAACGATGATACCAATCAGAAGCATCGCCCATTGGATTCGGTTCTCTCCGAAGAATCGAATCAAGCTGTGAGCGATCTGGTCGGCGGCGCCCGATTCGGCCATCATCTTGCCAAGCATGGTGCCCAGCGCAACGATGATGGCGATGTGTCCCAGCGTACCGCCCAGGCCGGCCTCAAAGGAGTGCACCACGCCGGAGAGCGGCATACCCGCGATGATGGCGATCAAGAGCGAAGCCAGAAACAGCGCCAGGAATGGATTGAGTTTGAAAACCGTAATCGACAGGATCAGGCCGACCACAGTGACCAGGGCTGAGACGATCAGAAAGAGACTGTGCGGATCGATCATCGGCAGTTCCAAGACGCCTTTCCTCGGCACGCAGCAAACGCAGAAACGGTTGGAAATGAATCAGGCGCGAGGATCCTTGTAAGCCACGCAATCGATCTCGACCTTGCAGTCCACGACCATCTGCGAAATTACACAGGAGCGCGCCGGGGGATGGGCGCCGAAAAACTCCCTGAACACGGCATTGAACGCGGAAAAATCGCGCGCGTCTTCGAGCCACACTCCGCAGCGCACCAAATGCTCGGGGCCGTATCCGGCTTCGTTCAAGATCGCCAGCAGATTGCGAATCGCCTGCTGCGCCTGGGCGGCGATCCCGCCCGTTACCAACTCGCCATTCAGCATCGGCACCTGGCCGGAGACATAGAGCCAGCCGTCCGCCTCGACGGCGCGCGCGAAGGGCAGATGCTGCCCGCCCGTTCCCTTACCGCCTTCCACACCATAGCGCTTGATCGTCATCGCATTCACCTTTGTGAAGGTCACTGCATCCAGGTCGTTTTTCCGCGCGGCAGGAATCGTCCCGCGCGCTGCGCGGTGCTTCCCTGTGCAGTGTAGCCGAGTGCGCCGTTGACCCAGACTCCGCGAATTCCCTTGGCCGGCCTTTGCGGATCGGCAAACGTAGCCGTATCGGTAATGGCCTCCGGGTCGAAGAGGGTGAGATCGGCATAGAATCCCTCGCGTACCAGGCCGCGGTCGAGCAGGCCAAGCCGCTGTGCGGGCAGGCCGGTCATCTTATGAACCGCCTCGGAGAGCGAAAAAAGTTGTTGCTCGCGGCAATAACGACCAAGCACGCGGGGGAAGGTTCCCCACAAGCGCGGATGCGGCAGGGGATCACAGGGCAGCCCGTCGGAACCGATCATGGTGGCGGGATCGCGGAGGATGCGGCGCATGTCGTCCTCGCTCATGCTGTGGTAGATCGCGCCTGCGGGCATGAGGCGGCGCGCGGCTTCAAGCTGCGGCACATTCCAGGCCGCGGCAATCTCCGCCAGCGCTTGCCCGGTCACTTCAGGATGCGGCGTGCTCCAGGTAACCACGATTCTGACGCGCTCATCCACCTGGCGCAGGTCAAGGGTGCTGGAACTGGCGGCGTAGGGATAGCAGTCGCAGCCGACTGCCTGCAGGGCCGATGCGGAATGCAGTGCTTCAAGAACTTCATCGCTGCGGCCCCAGTTGTCCACGCCGGCGCACTTGAGATGGGAAACGATCACCGCAACGCGCCTCCCGCGGCCAATCGCGAATGCTTCCTGCATGGCATCCAGAATGGCCGCGGCCTCACTTCTCATATGAGTTGCATACACTGCACCGGCGGCCGTCAGCGGCTCTGCAAGCTCCAGCACCTCTTCAGTGGTGGCCGTGTAAGCCGAAAGGTAGGCGAGCCCGGTGCTCAAACCCAGCGCGCCGGCATCGAGGGCCTCGCGTAGCTGCGCCTTCATGGCTTCAATCTCGGCAGGTCCTGCGGCGCGATCGAGCCGATCCATATGGTTGCTGCGCAAAGCGGTGTGGCCCACCAGGGCGGCGACATTGACGGCAGGCTCCGTGGCGCGAATGGCGGCCGCATAATCGGAAAAGCTCGGATAGTGAAATGCATCGGCAGTGCCGAGCAGATTCATGGGATCGGGTAGCTCACCGCGCAGAGTGACCGGAGCAGCGCTGATGCCGCAATTGCCCACGATGACCGTGGTGACGCCCTGCGAAATTTTGGGCGTCATTTCCGGGGCTTGAAGTACGATGAGATCGTCGTGGGTATGCGTATCGATGAAGCCGGGCGCAAGCGCCAGGCCCTCCGCCTCAATCACATTGCGGGCGCGCAGGTTGAGGGCAGAACCAATCGCCACAATACGATGGCCACGGAGCGCAACATCCAGGACTTCAGGTTGGCCGCCGCTGCCGTCGTAGACGGCCGCGCCGCGGATCAACGTGTCGCAGGTGAGCATGATGGCTCCCGGAAGCTATAGGCTAGACATATCGCGGTCAGAAGGCAAAAGGAATTTCCGCCCGCGACGGAATTGGAGTTCTTTGTGTTGACCCATGAAACGCCCGCCGTGAAACCTGCCGAGGACATGATTGATCCGCTGAACAAAGGAATTGGATACCTTGAGCAGCCTATCGGACACGGAGAAGTTGCGCAACGCGGCTGGAATCTGCTGCGGGAAGATCTGAGCCTTCCGGCCGCCGTGCTCTACGAGGATAAACTGCGGCACAACCTGGAGTGGATGCGCCAGTTCACCGCTGCTTATGGCGCAAAGCACGCGCCGCACGGCAAGACCACCATGGCTCCGCGACTGTTTGCGATGCAGCTTGATGCCGGCGCGTGGGGTATGACGCTGGCCACGGCTCATCAAACGCAGGTTGCCTATGAATATGGCGTTCGGCGCGTGCTCATGGCCAATCAGCTCATCGGCCGGCAAAACATGGTCACGATTGCGCGGCTTTTGCGCGATCCCGGCTTTGAGTTCTATTGCCTGGTTGACTCGGCAGAGCAAATCGACCAACTGGGAGCCTACTTCTCGCAGTCCGCGCAGCGGCTGAATGTTTTGATCGAACTGGGGGTGGCAGGCGGCCGCGCAGGGGTGCGTGACAGCCGTCAGTTAGATGCGGTGCTGAATGCACTGGCACGGTGGCCCGATGCCCTTTTCCTGAGCGGCATCGAGGTCTATGAAAGCGTTCTCGGCGATGAGGCGCCGATTCGCGCATTTCTGCTTCATGCGGTGGATGTAACCAACGAAGTTGCCGCGAAAAAGCTGTTCCGGCGCTCGCCGATTCTGCTTACCGGTGCGGGGTCTGCCTGGTACGACGTGGTTGCCGAGATTTTTTGCGCCGGCAATTTTAAGGATGCGGTTGAAGTGGTTTTGCGCCCGGGCTGCTATCTCACCCACGATGTGGGCGCATATCGCGTGGCGCAAGCCAGAATCCTCGCCAGCAATCCCGTGGCCGGGCAAATGAGCGAGGGCCTTTTGCCGGGGCTGCATATCTGGGCGTATGTGCAGTCCGTTCCGGAACCGGAGGAGGCCATCATCGGCATGGGCAGGCGCGACGCCGCATTCGACTCCGGCCTGCCCGTTCCCGCGCTCCACTTCAGACCTGGTCAGATTGCGCCCACGCCGGCGCCCGCGCGCTGGACGGTCACCAAGTTGATGGACCAGCACGCCTATCTGCGAATTGGCCCACAGGATAACTTGCGCCCTGGCGATATGATGGCCTTCGATATTGCGCATCCCTGCCTGACCTTCGATAAATGGCGGATCCTGGCGTTGGTGAACTCTCGCTACGATGTTGTCGACCTGATCGAGACTTATTTTTAGGCTGGACAGTTCAGAAAAGGGAGTCTCCAAGGTGCGCCGCCGCGAAAGCGGATTGCCATTTTCGCGAGCCACGCCTGAAGCCCGTACCCCTTTATTTATATTTACGTAATGCGACCCCTTCGGTACTCCATCAACGTCACATTGGACGGGTGCTGCGATCATCGTGCAGCGATCCCGGACGAAGACTTGCATCGTCACGCGATTGAGAACCTCAGCCAGGCCGATGCCCTCCTCTTTGGCCGGGTGACTTACGAAATGATGGAGGCGGCGTGGCGGCCGCTGGCGCGGACGGGAGCAAGGCCCGGTTGGATGGAACCCTTTGCACGGACGATCGACGCGGCAAAGAAGTATGTCGTATCGAGCACCCTGGACCGGGTTGATTGGAACGCGGAACTGGTGCGCGGGGATCTGGGGAAGGCCGTTCAGCAGCTCAAGCAGGAACCGGGGAAGGGACTGTTCACGGGAGGCGTGAAGCTCCCGCAGGCGTTGGCAGAGCTGGGATTGATCGATGAGTACGAGTTCGTGGTGCACCCCAGGGTGGCCGGCCGTGGGCCCACGTTGTTCGCGGGGCTATCGAAGTCTGTCGACTTGAAGCTCGTGGGCCGGCTGGAGTTGCGCTCGGGGGCGGTGGCGATGCGGTATGAGCCGAGAAGGTAGCCATCGGGTCTGTCAGGCCGAGTCGGCCGCGTCATTGACCAACTCGGACCGCGCCTTCGAAGGTCTCGACCAGCCCGACGATCGCCATTGGATACCGGCCAGCTTTTGGGCGGATTTTCAGAGCGGCGGCCATGGGATGTACGAGCCTTCGAACAGATAGGCGCAATGCTCCACGCGATACGTGCCATCGTGAACCACGAAGACGCGCGGGCGGCCGGTGGGGCTTGAGCTCCACAGCGAAACGCCCGCGTAGGCGCCGTCCTTGCGCACGATGTAGTACTCCATGTCCAGGAGGCGGACTTTGGTCATGTTGTTGTCATAGACGCGGGCCACGCGGCGCAGCGCCTCCATGCCCGCGTCGTGGGGACTGAGTCCCTGGCGCATCAACTCCACGATGGTGTGCGCGCCGGCCACTTTGATGTTTTCCTCGCCGGAGCCGGTAGCGCCCGCCGAGCCCACGTCCTGGTCGGTGTAGCATCCGGCGCCAATAATGGGCGAGTCGCCCACGCGCCCCGGCAGCTTCCAGGCCAGGCCGGAGGTCGTGGTGGCGCCTGACATCTCGCCTTTGGCGTTGACCGCGGAGACATGAATGGTGCCCGTCTTTGCCCACAGCACCTGCTCAACGGCATAAGGCCGGTCCACGGGCGGAATGCCCAGGTCGGCGGCCATTTGCGTAAGCCTGGCAGCCCGCACGCGGATGGTTTCCGCCCACTCCGGCGTAGGATGACGCGGAACGGGACCGGGCAGGATTATCGGCGGCGAGGATTGGGCGCCGGGCCCCTTTGGAAGTCCGTGGAGGTTCACTGAAGGCATCGGCGCGGGGCGGCCGGCATAGGGATCTTTCCAATCCGGGCTGTCCATGCCCCGTCCCCACCAGTCCATCTGCGAGTTGTTTTCCTTCCACAGCAACCAGATCTTGCGCGCGTCGTCGGTGAGCAGGTTTTCGCGCGGAAAGCCCATATCCACGGCGAAGTCTTCCGCGCCTTTGCCCGCCAGCATGACGTGCGCGGTGTTCTGGTAAACCTTGCGCGCCACCAGGCAGACGTTCTTGATGTTTTGCACCGCGGCCACCGATCCGGCGGAGCGCGACGGCCCGTGCATGCAGCAGGAGTCGAGCTCAACCACCCCCTCCTCGTTGGGCAGGCCGCCGAGGCCGACAGAGTGATCGCGGGGATCGTTCTCGCGGCCCACGCAGATGTGGTGAACGGCATCGAGGGTATCGGCGCCATCCAGCAGCATCTGGTATGCCTCCTGGACGGCGTTGTCGCCGGTCACACGGGTCACAATGACAGGCTTGGCCGGGGGCTTCATCTGCCTCACCGCATCCGCCGTCTGCGCTTGAGCCGCCGCGGCCACGCCCATGCCCGCGGCCGTCAGCGCTCCATAAGAGAGAAAATCGCGTCGCGTCGTCATGGTGAGGATATTAGCAGGGGACCCTTTTCGGCCGTATGCCGCCGACCTGATCCTCGAGGGCATTGGGTTCAGGGCCGCGCTCAGGTTTGACCATCGCCGCCAGAATCGCCGCGACGAAAAGCCCGCTCGTGCCGCGTGCCATATGCGTCACCACAAGGGCTGACGGATGGTGTCGGTGGGGCGCGCGATGGAACAGAAGATCCACAGCAGCGCTCCGATCAGCAACAAGAGCATTCTGCTTGGACAGGGCAATCGCACTTGGAAGAATGCGCCGGTAGGGTTGATTTCAGGTTCATAATGTACCCCCCCGGGGGGGGTGCGTGGGATTCTGCGATGAAGCTCCTTGTTTTCTGATGGTTGGATGCGTTTTCGGGTGCGATTAACATGCGGATTCGTGCAAGAAAACTTAGAATTAGAAGTGGTTTCATAACCCGTCTGTCATCGTCCCCCAGGTACTAAAGCCCCACGTTTTTGCGGAACTTATTGGCACGGCTGAAGCCGTGCCCTTTCAAAACAGGGTTATGAAACAGCTTCTACCTTTCCTGCGCTTCTTTGCGCCTGCCGGGCCCCGGATTCTCGAGCGGCTACGAGTGCCTGGGAGCGTTTCTTCACAGCATAGCGGAACGGAGGAATTAACCCGCAACAAGCGGCGAAACTATATTTCCCGCCGAATGAGCGCGATACGGGTGATGCGGCCTTGGCAAGGGCTTGACTTGCAAGGCGGAGAAGGGGAGTCCTTCAACAGGATGGCTGGTTCTTGAAGCGCGATTGCCCCCTCCGCCTGGGTTCGGGAGCGATCGAGGAGGCGAATTTCATACGCAGTCGGGAGATGCCCCCGGGAAGGCTGGAGGCATCGCCCGATGCGGGTTTCGATCAGAAGTAGAACTTGCCGCCAAGCTGGATCTCGCGCGGGTCGTGCGAACCGTAGGTCGTGCCAAAGCTGCTTGGTGCGTCGACGTCGGTGCCAAGAGCATCAAAGCTGTTGTGGTTGAAGGCGTTGAAGAACTCGCCGCGGAACTGGAAATGGGCGTGTTCACCAACCTGGATGTTCTTCATCGCGGAGAGGTCCCAGAGGTCAAGGCCGGGACCGACTAACACGCCTTCGCCGGAGCTTCCGAAGTGGCCCCAGGCG
>JASHRF010000001.1 GCA_030037545.1 Acidobacteriaceae bacterium
CGCACCACCGTCACCAGTTTGCCGTTAATCTGCACCGGAATCTCGATCTCGTCTTCTTGCGCCAGTCCCGGATCGCTCTTGGGCCACGGCGCACGCAGAATTGCACCGTCACCACCCAGTTCTTCCCACAGTTCCGCCGACAGGAAAGGTGCGAACGGCGCTAGCAGCAGCACCAGAGTGCGCAGTAACTCGCGGACCACGGGCGCGGGAATCTCGCCCGATACAAGCTGCGCATCCGCGGCTTGCATCTCGTTCACCAGTTCCATGATGGCCGCCACGCAGGTGTTGAAGTGCCAGCGGCCTTCGAAGTCGTGCGAGATCCTGGCAATGGTCTGATGCAGCTTGCGCTGGAGAGATCCGCTCTTTTGATCTTTGGTTGAGAGCATGGCCGAACTGGATCGGCGCGCAGTTGCCGCATGCTTGGTTACCAGCCGCCACACGCGTCCCAGGAACCGGCTCACGCCGGCCACGCCATCTTCTTGCCAATCCAGGTCGCGATCAGGCGGTGCGGCAAACAGGGCGTACATGCGCGTGGCGTCGGCGCCGTAGCGGGCTACCATATCGTCGGGCGACACCACGTTTCCCTTCGACTTCGACATCTTGGCGCCGTCCTTGATCACCATGCCCTGCGTGAACAGACGTCGCACCGGCTCATCGTTGGCGATCATGCCTAGATCGCGCATCACCTTGGTCCAAAAGCGCGAATAAATGAGGTGCAGGATGGCGTGCTCCACGCCGCCGATGTACTGGTCGATGGGGAACCAGTACTGCGCTTTGGTTGAATCGAATGGCGCTTTGGCATTCTTCGCGTCGGTATAGCGGTAGAAGTACCAGCTCGAATCGATGAAGGTGTCCATGGTATCGGTCTCGCGCCGCGCTGGCTGCCCGCATTTGGGGCAGGTCACGTTGACGAATTCCGGCACGCGCGAGAGTGGCGAGCCGCCCTGCTGAGTGATCAAGATCTTGTCGGGCAGGATCACGGGCAACTGGCCGTCCGGCACGGGAACCAGCCCATCGCGCTCGCAGTGAATCATGGGAATCGGTGTGCCCCAATAGCGTTGCCGGCTGATGCCCCAATCCTTCAGGCGATAGGTGATCTTGGCCTCACCAAAGGCGCCGCTTGCGGCATTCTTTTGGAGGAGTTTCTGGGCCTTGAAGACAGTCATGCCGCTGTACTGGCCGGAATTCACGAGCACACCGTTTTCAGACGTAAACGGCAGCTCCGGCTCCTCAGACTGCGGGTCAGATGCTTGTGGAGCAGGCGCAATCACGCGCCGGATGGGCAGCGCATACTTCTTTGCGAACTCGAAGTCGCGTTCGTCGTGGCCGGGCACGCTCATAATGGCGCCGGTGCCGTACTCCATGAGCACATAATTCGCCACCCAGATGGGCATCAGCTCGGCATTAAACGGATTCACCGCGTCATGCCCGGTGGGAATGCCGTGCTTTTCGATGGCGCTCACGTCGCCGGACTCGCGCCCTTTCTTCTGCTCCTCGACCAGGTCCTGAACCTGCCGGGCCAGAACCGCATCGGTTGCCGTCAATGCGAGGACGAACGGATGCTCGGGCGCCAGTTGAATGCTGGTGGCGCCGAAGATGGTGTCAACGCGCGTGGTGAAGACGCGAATCTTCTCCTCGCGGCCCTCGACCGCGAACTCAATCTCCGTGCCTTCGCTGCGGCCGATCCAATTGCGCTGCATGGTGCGCACTTTCTCGGGCCAGCCGTCCAGCTTATCGAGGCCGTCCAGCAACTCCTGCGCGTAAGTGGTAATGCGCAGGAACCACTGCTCGAGATCGCGCTGCTCGACCGTGGTTTTCTCGTGCCGCCAGCAGCAGCCGTCGACCACCTGTTCGTTGGCCAGCACCGTGGCGCAGTCGCGGCACCAGTTCACCTTGCTCTGTTTGCGGTAGACGAGGCCTTTCTCAAGCATGCGCAGGAAGAACCACTGGTTCCAGCGGTAGTAGCCGGGCAGGCAGGTGGTTACTTCGGTGGCCCAGTCGTAGCTCAGGCCCAGGCGCAGCATCTGCCGTTTCATGGCAGCGATGTTGCCCAGCGTCCACTCGCGCGGAGGGGTGTTGTTCTGGAGCGCCGCATTTTCCGCCGGCAGCCCGAAGGCATCCCACCCCATGGGGTGCAGTACATTAAAGCCGCGCATCCACATGTGCCGCGCCAGCGCATCGCCGATGGCGTAGTTGCGCACGTGGCCCATGTGGAGCTGCCCGCTGGGATAGGGCAGCATCTCCAGCACGTAGTATTTCTCTTTGCCCGATACGGCCGGTTCGGCCGCGTACAGGGCCGGGTCCGCGGCCCAGCGCTCCTGCCATTTCGGTTCAATCGCCGCCGGGTCGTAGCGCAGTTCTTTCTCGTCAGCCATCACTTCTCAGTGTAAACGGGAATGCGCATCACTTCGCTACCCTCACCAGGCTCTTCAGCCCGCGCACATTGCGCTCCTCATCGCCGGGCTCGTCCACCGGCGTCTCGGCGATGAACGCGCAATGCGCAAAGCGCGGATCGTTCAACAGCCAGCGGAACGGCTCAATCCCGATCATGCCCTCGCCGATGTGGGTATGGCGGTCGAGCCTGGAGCCGCGCGCGGCCTTGGCATCGTTGCAGTGCCACACGCGTACCGCATCGAAGGTGACGGTTGCGGCCACCTTGCTCATGGTTTCCGCGTAGCCCTCCGTGGTGACGATGTCATAGCCCGAGACATGCGTATGGCAGGTGTCGAGACACACGGCCACCGGCGCGCAGGGTCTCAGCCGCTCCACCAGCTCCGCTACCTGCTCGAAGTTTCCGCCCAGCGAGCACTCCGAGCCGGCCGTGTTCTCGATGAGTATGCAAAACGCAGTTCCCTGCCACGGCAGCTCGTCGATTGCCTTCTCAATCGACTGCGCCGCCAGCTTCAGCCCCTCATTGCGCGTCAGGCCTTTCCACGAGCCCGGGTGCAGGACCAAATACTCCGCTCCCAGCGTCAGCGCGCGCTCAACCTCGCCGCGAAAGGCGGCGGTACTCTTTTCCCGCACCTCGTCCGACTGGCTGCAAACGTTGACCAGATAGCTGGTGTGGATGACGAGCGGGCCAACGTCGAGTTTGGCGCGCAGCTCACGAGTACGCGCGGCCTGTTGCGGATCGATTTTTGCGGCGCGCCACATGCGCGGGCTGGAGGAGAAGATCTGCAGGGTATTTGCGCCAACCTCGGGCGCGCGGGCAATCGTGTTCGAGACACCGCCCGTGGCGTGCAGGTGCACTCCGATTCGCTTGGTCGTCATCTGGCCATTATCGCAGGGGAGAAGTACGATGAGATGGGCGCCGATCGCGCCTTCAAAAGGACAAACCATGATTCAATTTCTCGTGCATGACCCCAAAGACGATGTGGGCGTTGCGGTGGTCGATATCGAATCCGGCACGCAATGCTCCGGAAGGATTCTCGCCAACAACCAGATGGTCGGCGCCGCGGCCATTGAGGCGATTCCGCTGGGACACAAGATGGCGCTGCGCGATTTTGCCGTGGGCGATACGGTGACCAAGTACGATTGCCCGATCGGCAAAGTGGTCAAGCCCATCAAGGCCGGCCAGTGGGTGCATGTTCACAATCTCAAGACAAAAAGGTGGGCGTAATGGCATCGAGAAAAATCTGGGCATACCGGAGAGAGAACGGACGAGTCGGAATTCGTAATTACGTGGTGATTCTGCCGGTCGACGATATTTCCAACGCCGCCTGCGAGGCCGTTGCACATAACATTCAGGGAACTTTGGCGCTGCCTCATGCCTACGGGCGCCTGCAGTTCGGCGAGGATCTGGAACTGTTCTTTCGCACCATGATCGGCACGGGCAGCAATCCTAATGTTGCGGCGGCAGTGGTCATCGGCATCGAGGATGGATGGACGCGGCGCATCGTGGACGGCATAGGCAAAACCGGCAAGCCCGTGGCCGGCTTTGCCATCGAGGGCAAGGGCCAGATACGCACCGTCGCCGAGGCTTCGTACAGGGCCAAGGAGTTTGTGCAGTGGGCCACGGAATTGCAGCGCGCGGAGTGCGACTTCAGCGAGCTTTATATCAGCGTGAAGTGCGGCGAGTCCGATACCACCACCGGGCTGGCAAGCTGCCCCACGGTCGGCAACGTGATCGACAAGCACTGCGCGAGCAACGGCACGGCGTCGTTTGGCGAGACCACTGAGCTGACCGGCGCAGAACATATCGTCGCCGCCAAGGCCGCGAACGATCAGGCGCGTAAGCAGTTCATGGTTGTGTTTGACGATTACCAGCAGTTAGTGATGAACCAGAAAACCGACGATCTTTCCGAATCGCAGCCCACCAAGGGCAACATTGCCGGCGGGCTGACGACGATTGAAGAGAAGGCATTGGGCAATGTCGAAAAGCTGGGTAAGAAGACCAAGTTTGTGGGATGCCTCAAGCCCGCAGAAGCGCCCACGGGGCGCGGCCTGTGGTTCATGGATACCTCCAGCGCGGCGGCTGAGGCGGTAACGCTGTGGGCAGCGTCGGGTGCGGTGGTGCATCTGTTCCCTACCGGCCAGGGCAACGTGATCGGTAATCCCATCGAGCCGGTCATCAAGCTCAGCGGCAATCCCAAGACGGTGAAGGCCATGGCCGAACATATCGATCTCGACGTCTCGTCCATTCTGCAAGGGGAGATGACCCTTGACCAAGCGGGCGACGCGCTCGTCGACATGATTGTGCGCACCGCGAATGGACGGTTTACGGCTGCTGAAGCGCTGGGACATAAGGAGTTCGTGCTGACCAAGCTTTACCGCAGCGCGTAAGAAACAGCTTTTAGCCTTTAGCTTTTAGCCTCCAGCTCACACTCCGACCCCGGCCGATTTGCAGTTGCAGGCTTTTAAGCCCGGTCGACGGTGAAGCTCATGGCGGAGAGCTAAAGGCTAACGGCTCATAGCTCACAAAGACGGCCGCCATGCGATTCCTGAAAGAGCATCTCGTCGCCCTGACCGCGCAACTGGCACAGACTGCCGGGATGCCTTCCGGAGACGCGCAGATCTTTGCCGATGCGCTGGTGGACGCCGATGTGCATGGCGTTTCCACGCATGGGCTCTCTCGCCTGAACGTCTACCTGAGCCGCATGGAGCTCGGCCTGATCGATCCGCACGCCGAGCTGCGCATCGATCGCCAGCGTGGGGCCGTACTCGCGCTCGACGCCGGAAACGGCGTGGGCCAGGTACAGGCCGTGAAGGCGCTCGCAATGCTGCTTCCGCGGGCACGCGAAAAAGGCATCGCCGCGGCCACCATCCGCAACTCGCAGCACTTCGGCGCGCTCTCCTACTACTGCAATCGCGCGGCCGCGCAGGGCTTCATTCTTCTGGCCACCACCAACTGCGAGCCCGCCATGTCGCCCGCCGGCGGAAGCGATGCCTTCTTCGGCACCAATCCCATCGCCGCATCGTTCCCCACCGGCAAAGGCTTTCCCATCAAGATCGATCTCTCCACCTCCGCTATCGCGCGCGGCAACATCATTGCCGCAGCCAGGAAAAACGAGCCCATTCCGCTGGGCTGGGCGCTCGACACCAATGGCAATCCAACCACAGACGCCGAGCAGGCCCTGCTGGGCACTGTGCTGACCATGGCCGGCCACAAAGGCTACGCGCTGGCGCTGCTGGTCGAGCTGCTGAGCGGCGTGCTCTCCGGCGCGGCCATCGGTCCCGATGTCGGCTCCATGTACAAGGACCTCGATCGCAAGCAGGATATAGGCCATTTCTTCTGCCTGCTCGACATCGAGGCATTTATGGACCGCACCGAATTCTTGCGCCGCATCGATTCCACCATCGACAAGCTGAAGGCGGGCCGCAAGCTCGCCGGCGTGGCTGAAATCCTGGTGCCCGGCGAACGCTCCGCGCGAACGGCGCTCGAAAACGAACGGCTGGGCGTGCCGGTAAGCGCCGAAACCTGGAAGGAAATCGAATCCTGGTGCGCGAAGTTCAACGTGGCGGCTCCATTGCCCGCGACATGAGGATGGGGGTTCGCTCAACACCAATTGGAAAACGGACCGCTATCAACCATCCGCAGACGCCGGCGGTCAGCCGGATTACCGGAATTGCAGCAGCCACGAGTTCATCAGTGCTGCCACTTTTTGCGGTTGCTCGTAAGCCGCGAAGTGACCGGCATCGGAGAGCACTTCATAGGTACAACCGCCGGGAGCGGCGCAAAAGACTTCCATATCGACAGGCGCAACCGCGGTGTCTTCGGCGCCGGCAATGGCCAGTACCGGCACGGTGATGGAAGCGACGGTGGGCACGGAATCTGGGCGCGTGGCCAGACCGGCCTGCACTGCGATCTCTGCCTCATCGGTCAGTACCATCTGCGTGCGAAGCTCTCGCACCAACTCCGGATGCTCGGCGCGCGTGGCCGCGCTGACCAGATTGTTTGCGAATCCCACAAAGAGCGTTGCCAAATCTCCCGCGCGGGCTTCGGCAATGGTGGCGGCGCGCTTCGCCAGATTTGCCTCCGCATCCGCCTGCGGCTTGGAGCATACAAAGGCCAGCCCGCGCATGCGCTCCGGTGCGCGCCGCCACAACTCCAGCAGCACGTAACCGCCGATGGAGCATCCCGCAAAAACCGCACGGTCCATTTTGAGATGGTCAAGCAAGGCCAGAACGTCGGAGGCAAGTTGGCCCATGGAAAGCACCGGCGCATCGGGAACGCGGGCAAACACGCCCGCCGGCAGCCGCGTACCCAGCTCCGATGCGCCGTGGCCGCGAAAGTCCGGCGCCAAGGCGCGAATCTCCGGAAGATTTTCGATCAGCGGACGCCAATATTGGCCGTCGAGCGGGGTGGGATGAAGAAAAACGAGTGGCAAGCCCTTTCCACTGTCGCGAAAACTCAGGCGAGTGCCGTCAGAGAAGTAGGTGAGGCTCATATACCCGGAGGATACACGCCGGGAGGATACGCACCAGACAGATCGGGCGGCTCTTCCGGGATGCCGATCCACGCAGCGAGATACGCAACGCCGACCAGGCCGCTGGAGAAGAAGAAAGCAAGCACGGTGATGATGCGCACCGCCGATACATCCCAGCCGTAAGCGCGCGCCAGGGCCAGGCAGACGCCGGCAATCTGGCGTCCCGCGTGCGGGCGGATGAGCGGGCCGCCCGGCGCAACATTGGCCGCCGGCATGACTGCTCCGCAGTTTGAGCAGAAGCGCGCACCGGCAGGCAATCCGGTTCCGCAGCGGGTACAGTAGACGGCCATGGTGGAACCCTCCCTCTTCGGCTCAGCCCTCTGTTCCCAGCATACGAGAACCGGGCGGGGTTGGTTCCCGTGCTGTGTCACCCAACTCCCCGTTCTAGCCCGCGCTCATACCGCGACCCGCGCCTTTTTGCTCGTACATCGCCACATCCGCACGTTCTATGAGCGTGCTCATCGACTCTTGCGGCACATGCTCGGCAAGCCCGATGGAGGCATCCAGACGCAGCTTCATGGCTCCCGCCGGGCCGCGAACGGTGTAGTCGCCACATACCCACCTCCGCAAGCGATCAATCTGCGCCATCGCTTCTACCAGCCGGTAATCGAGAAGAATTAAAAATTCATCGCCGCCCCAGCGCCCGATGACATCCGTCGACCGGCAGGCAGAGCGCAACTCGCTGGCAAACTGTTTCAACAGCTCATCGCCGGCCGAGTGGCCGTGGGTGTCGTTGACCGTCTTGAAGCCATCGATGTCGATCATGGCCACACAAAAGGGAGATCCAGCCTCCATCCGGTTCTCGATCATGCTTTCCAGGCACATCCGGTTGCGGACCCCGGTCAGGGCGTCGCGCGAAGCCAGCTCCTCCGCCTCCTCCAGCTTCGCCTGATAAACGGTAACCTGTTTTTTCAGCTCCTCAACCGCGGCCTTGCCCTCGGCCGTCATGCGCTCGATTGAGATCTTTAGCTCGGCGGTGCTTCTTTCAATCGAGGCGCGCATCTCGGTCAGGTCGTCGAGCGTGGCGATCCGGCTCAGCCGCGACGTCACCTCGTTCATCTGGCTCGCCGCACGCTGGTCGCGCTGGCCCACAGCTTCTCCGGCTCGCGCCATGGTCAACAGCAGGGATTTCACCTCGCCGGCTTTGTCGCGATAGTGGCGTGCGGTGCGCTGTCCCCAGTCCTGCACCCGCTCCTGGACGGCGCGATCGGTGGCTTGTATGTTTTCGCGTTTCAATGGCGGCGAAAGGCCAGCCTGCAGACTGCCCAGCCGCTGTTTGAGCCCATCTCCCAGCGCCGGGCACGCATCCTGGCTGAAATTACCCATCGCCAGCATGGCCGAACCGTATGCGGAAAGAGTCGCGGGTAAAATCCCGGCATCTTCGGCCGCTCCGGCTTCCGCCACGCCAGGTAAATCGCGCTCCAAGTATTTTTTGAGTGAGATCATTTCTCCCTCGTCAACAAAAAATTTTGCAGCACGGGCTCTTCGCTCCCAAAACGCACTGCCGCTCGCGCTCCAAGTTGCAGCTCCTGCTCGCTTATCGGCAATTCGCTGATTTACTCGAGGTTGCAGGAACGCGGAAGTCTGGGGCAGGAGCCCCGGTAATACTCCCGGAGGGGCGACTCACCAATTCCCCGGCTCAAACCGGCGTGGAAAGCCAATTGATTCCGCGCGGTAGACCTCACATCTTCTCTGAGGCGCACGATTGGTCGCCCCCTCGGTTACCTAGGTGAAGGCCTCGGTTACAAAAGTGGTATTTTGTTTAGGTACCAAAAACCGACATGCTCGACTGAGAGAATCAATGGTGGACTGGAGTAAACTGCCGGATTTGGGAGCGGTGGCTCTCCTGACCTGCGCCTTTGCGGCGGTTGCGCGGCGCAGTCAGAGCTCCGTGTCCGGCCTCTGGCTTACAGGCTGGATGATGATCGCGCTCCATTTTGCCGCCTTCGTTGTTTCTCCCCTGCCCGGATTGGCTGGACAAATTGCTACCTTCATCGGACTGGCAGCGCTGACCTGGGCAGGTGTGCTTTTCATGCTGGCCGCGATTCCCTATCGCCGTGAGCTGTCTACGCGCTGGATGCTGGCTGCATTGCTTTCGTCGTACACACTCTATATCGGCCTGGTCTCCTTCACTCCCAATTCACCGTGGGCGCTCGTCCCTGCCGCGATCCTCTTTGGCATCGCTCCCCTCACGGTCGCAATCCTCACCCTGCGTCGGGTCAACCATCCGCTACGCTGGACCGTCGTCATCCTCCACATGGCGCTGGCCAGCTTTCTCCTTGCCTTTCAATTACATCCCGGCAACGGGCCCGACCTTGCGCTCAATGCGGTCTTCTTTGCCGTCTATTTCGGCTGCTGCCTGCATTTCTGGTACTCCTACCGCCGGCTCACCGCGGGAGCGTTCATTACCACCTCAGGATTTCTGGCCTGGGCCGCCGTCTTCGTGGTCGCGCCCGCAATGCAGGCTTTCCTGCCCTCCTTCCACCCCGAGAGCGAGGTCTGGAATCTGCCCAAATATGTCGTCGCCATTGGCATGATTCTACTGCTTCTCGAAGAGCAGATTGAGCACAACAAGCACCTGGCGCTGCACGATGAGCTCACCGGGCTGCCCAACCGCAGGCTCTTCCAGGATCGGCTGAGCAGCGCTCTGGAGCGCGCCCGCCGCTCCGGTTCCCAGACCGCCCTGCTGCTCGTCGATCTCGACCACTTCAAGCAGGTCAACGACACGGTTGGCCACCATATTGGCGATTTGGTGCTCAAGCGCGCCAGCCACATTTTCCTGGGCCGGGTTCGCCGCTCCGACACGGTGGCCCGTACCGGCGGCGACGAGTTCTCCATCATCCTCGAAGAGCCCACCAGCCGCGAAGAAGCCGAGCAGGTGGGCCGCTCGCTCATCCATCTGCTGAATCAGCCCTTGCAGTTCGAGGGCCATGCGGTGCAAGTCGGCGCCAGCGTGGGCATCGCGGTGTTCCCTGCAGACGCGCCCACCGCCGAAGCCCTACGCATTGCTGCAGACCTGAGGATGTACGAACGGAAAAACGAGGCGCGCGCTTCCGACGCGCCATTTTCCCGCCCCTTGCCCGTCATCGAAGCGCAAACTGGAGCGTAGCGTTGGCCCGCGGGCTCAGACCCGGAACTCCAACCGGCACGGTTCATCGCCACCATTAAAAAGGCCCGGATGCCGTCCGAGCCTTTTCGTTACCTCCTTAGTCTTGCCTTAACCCTGGCCGCCACTGCCGCCCGGACCACGCCCAGCACCGCCGCCTGGGCGGCGCCGGCGACGACGCCGATTGTTGCCGCCCGCCGGCCGCGGACCGCCAAATTGCTGCGCGCCGACGCGAGCGGATGCCCCTTCGCGATTGAAATTCGGTTCATTTCCCTCGTCGAACTCCTCGCCTGCCTCGCCGAATTCGTCGCCCCCTTCGATCAGGATCGTGCTCTGATTCGATTGCGGCTGGCGCTCGTCGAACTCGTGCGCCTCGGGACGCGGGCGCGCTGGCGCTTCGGCCGATTCGCCCGCAGCGAAAGCCTGGCCAGAGCCGCCACCATGGCCGTTCCCCTCCGGCTCGCCGCCGCCCTGCTGCGCCAGCTTGGCCTTCTGCTCGCGGATCAGCGCTTTGCGGCTGAGCTTGATGCGATTTCCCTCGATAGCCAATACCTTCACCATCACCTGGTCGCCCTCGCGCAGCTCGTCCTTCACTTCCTTCACGCGATGCTCGGCGATTTCAGAAATGTGCAGCAGGCCGTCGGTGCCCGGGAACAGTTCCACAAACGCGCCGAACTCCGCGATACGCACCACCTTGCCCAGGTAGACCTTGCCGACTTCGGGCACGGCAGTAATGTCGCTGATCATCGCCAGCGCCTTCTTCAGGCCTTCGGCATCGCTCGACGCCACGCTCACGCGGCCGGAATCGTCCACGTCGATCTTGGCGCCGGTCTGCTCCACGATGCCGCGAATGGTCGCTCCGCCTTTGCCGATCAGGTCGCGGATCTTGTCGGTGGGAATCTGCACGGTCTCGATGCGCGGCGCGTACTTGGACCGCTCGGTACGCGGACCATCCAGCTCGGCGTCCATCTTGTCGAGCAGGAAAAGGCGCCCGCGCCGCGCCTGCTCCATGGCCTGCTGAAGAATTTCCCGCGTCAGGCCGCCGATCTTGATGTCCATCTGCAACGCGGTAATGCCCTCGCGCGTGCCAGCTACCTTGAAATCCATGTCGCCGTAGTGGTCCTCGGCGCCGGCAATGTCAGTAAGGATGGCGTAGTCGTCGTCCTCCTTCACCAACCCCATGGCCACGCCCGCCACTGCGCCCTTGAGCTTGATACCCGCATCGAAGAGAGCGAGGCTCGCGCCGCAGACCGAAGCCATTGAGGACGAGCCGTTCGATTCCAGGATGTCGCTGACGATGCGGATGGAATACTGCGATTCGTCCGACGACGGCAGAACCGCCGAGATGGCCCGCTCCGCCAGTGCGCCGTGGCCCACTTCGCGCCGGCCAACGCCGGTCATGCGGCCGGTTTCACCTACGCTGAACGGTGGGAAATTGTAGTGGAGCATGAAATTCTTCTTCTGCTCGCCCTCGTAGGACTCCAGCCGCTGGCTCTCATCCATGGTGCCCAGCGTCGCCGTCACCAGCGCCTGCGTCTCGCCGCGCGTAAAAAGTGCCGAGCCGTGGGTGCGCGGAAGCACGCTGGTCTCAATGCTGATGGGACGGATTTCATCGAAGGCGCGGCGGTCGGGGCGAATGCGCTCTTTTGTTACCTGCTCGCGGAACAGCCGTTCGCGAAGTAATTCGTAGTAATGCGCCAGCTTTTTCTTGGACGCTGGATCGTCGGCCGGGAGTTCGGCTGCGAGATCGTCCTGGAGCTGCTTGATCAGCGCATAGCTCTCGGTCTTGCCGTGCGTCTTAGTATCCAGCGCGTCCTTCAGCCGTTCGCCGATCTTGGCATTCAAGTCGTTGTAGTAGGCATCGTCGACCTCCGGCGGCGTAAACGCACGCTTGGACTTGCCTGCCTTTGAGACCAATTCTTCGATCGCAGCCACGATCTTCTTGATCTCGGCGTGCGCGAATTCAATCGCGCCCAGGATAACGGATTCGGTCTCCTGCTTGGCGCCGGCCTCAATCATCACGATGCCGTCCTTGTGGCCGACCACCATGATGTTCACGGTGCTCACCATGCGTTCGGCATAGGTGGGATTGGCCACGAACTCGCCTTCCACGCGTCCTACGCGCACAGCGCCTACAGTGGCGCTGAAGGGAATGTCGGAGAGAGCCACGGCCGCCGCGGCGGCATTAACGGCAATCACGTCAGGATCATTTTCTTTGTCGGCTGAGAAAACCAGCGCGATCACCTGCGTCTCGTTGCGGAAGCCATCGGGGAACAGCGGCCGGATGGGCCGGTCGATCTGCCGGGCCGTGAGAATCTCTTTCTCGCTGGGCCGGCCTTCGCGCTTGATAAAGCCGCCGGGAATGCGCCCGCCGGCATAGGTGTATTCGCGGTAATCCACGGTGAGCGGGAAGAAGTCGATGCCTTCGCGCGGAGCGGGAGAAGCTACGGCCGTGGCCAGAACGACGGTTTCGCCGGTACTCACTAAGGCGGCGCCTGAGGCTTGCTTGGCCATGCGCCCAGTCTCAAAGACCAGCCGCTTTCCGCCCGCCAGCTCGACGGCTATTTCATGTTTGGTTGACATAGGGTCCTCGTTTCATTTTTTTCGCTTGGGAAACTTGTGAAGAAGAAGCTCGCGCGATGGAAATCGATTCGCGCTCGTCGCGGATTGCGGCCCGATTTCAAATGAGCCACAGCAACCAGACGGGCCACAGAAGCCGCGCCGGAGGCGCAGCGTTTGTCAGCCCCGCGCTTCAGCGTGGGGAATCCGATCCCGACCGAAAGCTCCAGTCCCGTAGGGACGGCGCAAACGGGTTCAGGGCGCGATTTCATTTGCGCCGCCAAAACCGGCAAGATCGATACCGCGGCGTGCAGTTTTGAGATTTCGGAAATCGTGCCCTCTGCGTGTGCCGCCCAAGCCGCGCGGCGACAGCTATGCGGCCGTCCTGGCATCAGGAATATTTCGCCAGGTACAATCTGGCCCCGGATTCCGGGGGAAAATGGGGCCGTGACCAAGGTCCGGTCTGGGCGCTTCCGTTTCAATGTTGACTTTCTGATTATTTGCGGATACCGAGCTTGCCGATCACGTCGCGATAGCGGTCGGAATCGTGCGCCTTCAGGTAATCCAGCAGGCGGCGGCGCTTGCTGACCAGCATCAACAATCCACGCCGGGACGCGTGGTCCTTCTTGTGGGTTTTGAAATGCTCGGTCAGTTCGCCGATCCGCTCACTCAGAATCGCGATCTGGACTTCGGGGGAACCGGTGTCCGTCTCGTGGGTGCGGAAGCGTTCGATTAAGTCTGCCTTCTTTTGAGTCGCCAGCACGGCGTCCGTTACTCCTCGTCTCTCTCAGTCCACTCTCAAGTGTCTGTATTGAGAGTATCATGGACCGCTTCAAGGCGAAACCGCGGCGGGAGGCTCTCGGCTGGTGAAAAACCGCGCACGAAGCGCGAGCCGCGCGATACACTAGTGCGCAAGATCGACCCCCGGCTTCCCCACCGGCGAGGAGCCTCATGCGCATTCACCATCTACTTCTCCTCTGCGTGGCCGCTTCCGGCGCACTTGCCGCCGCGGCCCAATCCGCGCCCCAGATTCTCGTACCCCAGACACAAGGATGGCGCGCGCACCTCGGCGACGACCCGGCCTATGCAAGCCCGTCTTTCGATGATTCCTCGTGGACGACCGTCGATATGGGCGCGCGCCTGCCCTCCGCCCTCACCGCCGGCCATTCTCGCTGGTTCCGCAAGCGGATCGGGCTGCCCGGCCAATCCGCGCCCCTCGACCTCGTCATCACTGCCACCGGTGGATCGTACGAGGTCTACTGCGACGGCCTCCGCATCAGCCCGCCCATCCAGTCCTCGCTGCTCTGGAAGGATAGCGTTACTTCCACCTTTCCGATTCCCTCAACGTGCGGCAATTCAACCCGCGAGGCCGAGGTTGCCATTCATTCCCGTCTTTACGACCAGTCCTACCTGACCGTGGCTGCGCCCGGATTTGTGGCCGTCGCTACTCCCGCGGCCGCATCCACTTACACCACGGCCGCGGACGGTGGACTGCTCGGCTTCCTGGTCTTTCCGCTGACGGTGAATACGGTCCTGGTCCTGGCTGGAATTCTGCTCATTACGCTCTATTGGCAGCAGCGCGGGCATAGCGAATACTTGTGGCTCGGTCTCAGCGTCATCACCGGCGGCCTTTGCTCGGGGCTCTTCAGCGCCCAAGCCTGCCTTCCTGATTCTTTCAACGGTTTTCTAGGCGACCCCTGCACCTACTGGAACATCGCCGCGCAACTTCAATTCGTGTACACGTTCGTTGGGCGTAAGCCCCATCGCGCCGTGCGCGCCTACCAATGGGCGCTGCTCGCGGTACCTTTCTTCTCCTCCCCTCTCGCCTGGAGCGGAGTTTTCTCGGTTGCCGGCTACAGTTGGTTTGAAAACGGCTCCCTGCTGCCCGGAATCGTTCTCGTTGTAGCCGTTCTGGTTGTCTGGACAGCACGCGGCAACCGTGAAGCCGCCTTGCTGCTGGGGCCGATGTTGCTGGCCAACGTGAGCAGCTTCATCGTGGATATCGACGTCGCCATGACTTTCCTTCATCCGACCTACCACGGCATTCCCCCTCTGCGCATCGGCCTCGTTCAGATCGCCTACTGGGCCGCCAGCAACGCCGTCTTTCTTCTCGCCATCGGCCTGGTCATATTCCTCCGTTTTGTGCGCGTTTCTCGGGAGCAGGTTACCATCCAGACCGAGCTCGAGTCGGCCCGCGCCATCCAGCACGTCCTCATCCCTGCGGCCATCGACGACGTTCCCGGATTCCGCATCGAGTCCGTATATCACCCCGCCCAGCAGGTGGGCGGCGATTTCTTTCAGGTGATCCCGCTGGCCGGCGGAGGCGTGCTGGCCGTTGTTGGCGACGTCTCCGGCAAAGGCATTCCCGCGGCGCTCACCGTCGCCCTCATCGTCGGCACGCTGCGCACGTTGGCCGAAGCCACAACCAGCCCGGCCGAAATCCTCGCCGGCCTGAACCGTCGGCTGGCGGGCCGGTCCTCGGGATTCACCACCTGCCTGGCCGTCCGCATCCTGCCCGATGGCGAAGCAACGCTGGCCAGCGCCGGACACCTCAATCCGTATCTGCGCACGCGCGATGCCGTTCCCAGCGAACTTGCACCCCTCACAGGCCTGCCCCTCGGCCTGTCCGCCGATGCTGAATACTCTAATGTTCGGCTGGCCATGCGGCCCGGAGAGACGCTGACCATGCTTTCCGATGGCGTGATCGAGGCCCGCAACACCAGCGGCGAGCTCCTCGGCTTCGAACGGGCCCGCACCCTGAGCGCCCGTCCCGCCGATCAGATCGCGCAAGCCGCGGAATCCTTTGGCCAGGAAGACGACATCACCGTGCTGACGCTGACCCTCACCGCCCCTGAACCGATTACGGCGTGATTTGCCGTGCGCCTCGTTCCCTCGTTCCCTGCCTCACTCCGGCCCTATCCAGTAATTCGCCCGCGCCACAATCCGCGCTCCGTAATCCTCGGCCGTACGCACACGGATGGTATGCAGCCCCGGCGCCGGGTTCGAGGGGCTGAAGGTGATCAGATAACGGTTGCGCGCATGCTTGGCCGCATCCACCACGCGCGCCTCGAACTTCTTGTCGCCGGTGAAGGTCGTGTACTCGCCGCCGCTCATCGAGGCCATCTCTTTGGTCACATTCTTCTTGAACGCCTTCACCATCATCACCAGCGTGGAAACCATGTTCATGGTGCGATCGTCGCCGGAGTCCTTCACGTCGTGCGCGAACTCGGCCGCCGAGGGCGAAAACGACACGCTCATCACCAGCACATCCGACTCGCCGATCTGCTTGATGAGCGCCACAGGCCTCGTATGCTTGCTCCCGTGGTCGCGCTTCTCGCCGATCAGCAGCAGCACCCGCCGATACGACCGCGGCTGCGACTCGAGCAGGTTCACGGAGTAGCTGACCGTATCCAGGATGGCCGCGCCGCCATCGCCCGGCTGCAGGTTTTTAAGCTCTTCGTTCACTTCATCGCCGGAGTGCGTGAAGTCCTGAATCAGATGCTGCGTGGAATCGAATCCCACCAGCGCCACCCGGCTGCGCGGATCAGATAGGAACAGGTCGAGCAGCGGACCCAGCTTGGCCAGCTTGTCGAATTCCAGAACGCTGGCGCCGCCCAGCTCTACGGCCAGCACCAATGCCACCGGCGCCGTGTCCATCTCCTCCTGCACGCGAATCTTCTGCGGCACGCCGTTGTCTTCGAGGATGAAGTCCTTGGCCTTCAAACCGTAGATGATTTCACCATTGGGCTTCTCCACAAGCGTCGGCACCAGCACTTCAGTTGTCGTAGTGCTGATCGTGGCCTGCGACCTCTCGACGGGCATGGGCTTGGGCGGCTCTACCGGCGGAAGCTGCTGCGAATGAAGCCGCATTGCCGGCAGAACCGGCAACAACGCAAACACCAGCAACAGCTCCCGAGAACAGGAAACGGCGCGCATGGGCACTGGAATCAGAATAAAGGATTCTTTGTAAGCGGCTCCTGCCACTCATTCGACGCGCGCGTCAGCCTCTCGCCCCGATGCGCCCCATCCATCGCCGCGCGCAGCGCGTAGAATGCCGGCTTGGGCCTGAAATCCACATCGAAAGGCAACGGCCGTTGGCGCAGGCCCTCGGCAATCTTTGTCCACAGATGCCGGCGATCGAGCGGATTGGGAAGAAAGAGCCACGCCGTCTTCAGCCACGTGTGCGCATCGGTGATGCCCCAGCTAATGACCTGCCGCACATTGGGTTCGGCCAAGACAAGATTCAGGTAGTCGCGGTAGATTCGCGCCACTGCCTCATCCAGCTCCGGCGTCTTGCCCTTCATGCCTGCGCAGCTCACGTCAAGCTCCGAGATCTGGACCTCGAGCCCCATCTTTGCCGCCTCGCGAATAAACTCCTGCAATCCCCGGCCGGCCTCGCCTCCCAATCCCGGCCACAGATGGCTCTGCACGCCCACGGCATGAATCGGCGTGCCCGCGGTCTTCAAACGGCGCAGCAGCTCCAGCGTGAAATCGCGCTTCCGCGCATCGCGCGGCCGATCCGTCTCAATGCCGAATTCGTTGTATGCGAGCTTGGCCTGTGGATCGGCCTCCGCCGCGGTGCGAAACGCCAGCTCGATGTAATCCGGCCCGATCAACTCCAGCCATGGCGACCTCCGCAATCCATCCGCCCGTCCATCCCCGGGCTCAATCGCCTCGTTGACCACGTCCCAGGTTTCAATTCGCCCCCGCAAGTGCCCGGCGACCGCCTGAATGTGCTCCACCAGAAGCTGCCGGGCGTTCTGTTTGGTCGCAACCTTCGCAAACCATCGCGGCATGGCCTCATGCCAGACAAGCACATGTCCCCGCGCCTGCTTGCCGGTAAGCTGCGCACATCGCATCAACCGGTCCAGGCTCGAAAAGTCAAAACGATCGGGCGAAGGCCGCAGCCACTTCCAATACGTGGTGTACTCGTCGACCATGATTCCGGTCTGCGCCATCACAAGCTGCGTGTACGCATCGCTGGTGTCCCCCTTAGCAATTCCATCCACGTCGAGCCAGCTCGGAACCACGGCTGCCCCATATAACAGCCCGCGCGCTGCCGCGTGCGCCGCCAGCGAGTTTGCTCCCGTGATATCTGCACGCGTCGCGGTTGCGTACAACTGCCTTCGGCGCAAGGATCGCCATCCCGTCACGCCGGCCGCGCTCAGCCCCAGCGCGCCCGCCGCCGCTCCTGCGATCAGCGCTGTCCTGCCAAATTGTCTTCGAGTGATAACCGGTGCTGCGCTCTTCATCTACACCTGTCCGCTTCTGCTTGGCACCTCGGACTCAACTCCGTTTGCGCGCCTCACGCTGCACAGTCCCGGTCCAGCGCAGAAAGCTCAGCAGCTCCCAGCGCGAAGCCCAGACAAAGCTCGCAACGCTTTTCGCGGTAAGCGCTTCGGCGCGCTGGCCGGAGTAGGTTTCCACACGCCAGCGCAGATACGGGCTCCGCCACGGCCGCAGACGATAGCCGCGGGTCGCATTCCAGAGGAAGCGCAGCGATGCGAACAATGGGAGACCCTCTGCCACCGAGTATAGACCGGGGAGCAAGCCGGCCCGCGGCCCGGCTCCGGCTTAGGCCTGCTTCGAGTCCCTGCTTCCCAGGTTTCAAAATGGAAACCTGGGGCACCCTCGTAAGTGCAAAATCAACTGGAGTACCTACTGCATTTTGCTGAACAGGCTGTTCGAAGTCGACTCCAATTGCGCGATCACGTCCTCAAGTGCCGTCTGCTGGGTCTCGTTTTGCGAAAGCTGCGTGGAAATCGTGGGCAGATCGGCCTGCATCAGGTCAGTCTGCGCCGTCGTCAACTGCGTCTGCTCGTTGGTTGTCGCGGTGGAGGCCGCGCTCAGCTGGTTGATGGAGTTGTCGATGGTCACGCGCTGCTGCGAAACGTAGTTCAAGGCCGTGCTCAGCGCTTCCGTGTCGCTCGCCGCCTGCTGCGTATTCACGGTCCCGCCCGAATAGTCGGCCACCAGCGCGTTCAGCGCGCCGAACACGCTGTTTTCGCCCGCGCCCAGAAAAATCTGGTCGCCGGGCACGTTCAGTTGAATCTGCTGTCCGTTGGGTAATTCCAGGTAATTCACATCCTCATCGCCGTTGTAGCTGGTTACATCTGGCGAGGCGCCCGTGGAGGTGCTGAAAGGCGCCGTCGAAACCTGACCGCCCGCGAAGATGTACTGCCCCTGATAGCTGGTATTGGCCAGCGATTGCACTTCGTCGAGAATACCGGCAATCTGGTTTCCTACCGACTGCACGTCGCTCGAGCTCATGGTGCCGTTATTAGCGCTGGTGGCCAGGGAGATGGCCTGCGTCAGCTCCGACACTACGCTGCCCAGCGCCGAATCCGCGACCTGCAACTGGTCCGTCACCAGGCTCGCGCTCTGCGTAAACGAATCGTCCTGCTGAATCTGGTTGAGCAGGAGCACATTCTCGCCCGCGCCCACCGGGTTTTGGCTCAACGAAGTGATGCTCACGCCGCTCGACAACTCGGAGCTCAGTTGCTGCTCATTCGCTTGCGTCTGGTCGAGCGAACTCACCAGATTCGTAATATACGTCGGATCCACCTGCATCGCGCGTGCTCCTAGCTGCTCTCTCTTAGCTTTGCCTCCCTGGCAGTTCAAGGCGCAGAAGCCAACTCCGCACCCGCACGATCAAGCCAAAAGCCGTCTTTACGACACGGATGTTTCCACGCCCAGGTTCAATGCCGAGGCCATGATGGCGTTCAGGATGGTGAACACCTGCGAAGCAGCCTGGTAGCTGGTCTCGAGCGTCGACAGGGCTGACGCCTCGTCGTTCAGGTTCACCTCCGAGTCCGCGTTGAACTGCGTCTGCAACTGCGTCACGGAAGCCTCCTGCGCTGTATTTTCGGTCTGCACCTCGGATACCGTCGAGCCCAGAGTGGAAACAAAATTGGAATAAAAATCGATCGGCGATTCGCTGACGCCCGCCGACCCGTTCTGGCTCGCCGTCGTCTGCGCCGAGGCGGCTGCCGTTTGTGTGATCCGGGGCGCGCCGTTTGCCCCATACGGGTCCCAGTCCAGATTGAGCGCGGAGGCGCCATCGGAGAGCCCCGAAAACGTAATCCCCGTCAGGTTCGCGGCTGGACTGGTTAAATTGCCGGCTGTATCGAACGTCAGCGTGCCGCTGGCGTTGGTGGCCACCGGATCTGCAATCACGTTTCCGCTGGTAGCCGTAGCCCCGGAGATCGTCAACACGCCATCGTTGTTGCTTACCGTAACCCCCGTAATCCCGGCAGCGGCAATGGCGCTGTTCAGCGCGGCTACGTACCCGGTAGTCGAGTTGCCCACTGCTTCCCCCGCAGTCACCGCCGGCGCGTCAATGGTCGCCGTTCCACCACTGGCCGTCACGCCGGTAATCGTCAGATCTGTCCCTGGGTCCACCGTCTCGCCGGAACCGAACGTATAACTCACCTGGCCGGCAACATTTGTATCCGCCGTGAGCGGGTCAGCCAGCGAAATCTGGTAGCCCCATTGCCCGCCACCTTCGTTGGTATACGTCACCGTGGCCTGGTAGCTTTGGCCCAACGAATCGTAGACCGTCACATCTCCCGTGACCGTGCCGCCCGTTGGCGTTGTCGAGCTCAGATTCTGGCTCATGCTGAAGGCGGTGGTCGCCGATGGAGCGATAAGGGCGCTATTGGCCAGATTCGCCATGGCAACCGCGTTGGAGTCGTCTCCAGTCCCGTCTCCCGCACCCGCCGCCGCAATCTGGTCGGGATCGGTCATCACCACGCTCATGGCTGCGGCGCTGCCCGCTACCTGCGTTGGCTCGTTGAAAATATCTCCACCCGCGTCTCCATCCAAATCCGTTCCGGAACTGTTCTGCGCGTTTACCGCCGTGGAAATTCCGTACGCCAACTGATCGAGCGCACTGAGTGCGTTGGGAACGTCTACGTTGATCGCCGTCAAATACCCTCCCAGTTCGCCGCCGCCGGTCTCAAGCTGGGAGGTAATATCGGTTCCACCGAGAAAGAAGTCCGTGTTGCCATTCACGTTTCCCGTGGTCAACTGGTAGGTCTGCCCTTCCGAGACAAGCAGCTGACCTGAAGTCGTGGTGATCGATACGCCGTTGTTCCCGGTTGCGACCTGGTTGATCCCAATCAGTTGCGATAGCTGGCTTATGTCCTCCTGCTGCTGGTCCTCGAGGGTATCTGCGTTGCCGTCCGTCGAAGTGGATTGAATTTCTACGTTAAGCTGCGCAATGGCGCTGGTCAGCGAGTTCACCTGGCCGGCTACGCCCGCTGCCTGCTGATTCAGTGACGTGCTCTGTTCATTGAGGCTGTTCGCCGCGCTGGAAATGTCTCCGGCCAACGTCGATGCCGCCGACAACACCGCCTCGCGGTCCGAATCGTCGGTGGGATCTGCTTCCAGCGTCGAAAACGAATCGAAAAAATTCGTGATGTCGCTGCCGATGTCCCCGGCCGTCGAGCTCGAAGACGAGTCCGAATCGGGCGTGAACAAGGACTGAATGTTGTCGAGGGCCGTCAATCGCGTGCTCGATGCCGACTCCAGTTGCTGCTGCTGGTCCAGCATCGCCTGCAGCACCTGGTTGACCTGCGAGGTTGAGCCCGTCTCCGTCACCCCTTCGCCCATCGAAACCCCGCCCACCGAGATGGGCGCGTTCTGGCTCCAGTCCGGCGTCTCCTCGGTATAACCCGGGGTATTGGCATTGGCCACGTTGTTGGCCACCACATTCAGCGCCGCCTGGTCGGCGTCCAGCGCCCCCGAAATGATGCTGTACGCGGAGTTAATCGTCCCCATCTTCAGTCTCCGTGACGCTCCAGGCGACCGCCGCAGAGGGCTCACTGTATTCGAGGCGCCCCATGCGCAGCTCGCGCAGCCGCTTCATCACCCGGATATTGGCGCGTGTGGCCTCCAGCACCCGCCCCAGCACCGCCATTTCTCCCACCGCTGCGCGCGCTTCGTCGGCGAGAAGCGCGCGCTCCTCTGCGCTCATGGGTGCGATCTCTCCGCTCAACGCCCGGCAAGAAGCGGCGAGCTCCTCCAGCCGCGCCGCGTCCAGCCGTGCCAGCGCGTGCGAAGCCTCTGCCACCAGCGCCTTGAGCTCCGGCCGCACCACCCGACCTGCATTCCCGCCCATCAAGCGTCCTGTCCTCCCCAAAAAACATCCCTGCGGCCACTACTCGCCGAGCATGGCGCCGATGAGGTTCGACGCCACCGCCGACGCCGGCACACTGTAAGTCCCGCTGGCCAGCGCCGCCTGAATCAAAGCCACTTTGTCAGCGCGCACTCCGTCGTCGCCCGCGGTTTGCGCCACCTCGCTGGCCGCGTTGCTCAGGGTGGCGCTATCGGCGCTGAACGTGCCGCCCGACGGAGCCGCACTGGTGTTGGTCTGCGGGACAGTCGGCGTAGAGCCATTCACCCCCAGCAGCGATTTCAACCCTTCGAGGCTGTTCCGGATCTCCATACAAATTGCTCCTTGCCTATCCCATCGGCCTCTTTAACCATCACTTTAGTCATTCGGAACTTCTCACAACGGTATCGCCGTGCGGATTTCCAGTTACTTTTCCGGTATGGCCCCCATTCCCGGAATGGGATAGATCGCGAATGATGCGGTCGGCAATCCCGAAACCGCCCTGCTGGCTGAGCGCCTGGCCCAATGCTTCAGAGGCAAACTCCCCCAACGCGCCGCTGGAGCCCGATTCATCGTCGTCACCGGTCAGCGCATCGCGGCCGGTCATGGGCTGGAGCAGCTCCTTCATCATCTGCCCCTCGAACTCGTGCGCCGCGCTTACCAGCCGTGGCGACGGCGCAACACCGGCCGTCCCCGCATCGATCCTGCCCACCTGCATAGCCGTCCTCGTCTTCTTCGTCCCTTGTCCCTTTGTCCCTCGGTCTCTGCTTCACAGCACTTCCAGGTCCGCCTCCAGCGCGCCGGCCTCTTTCATGGCCTGCAAGATCGAAATTACGTCGCGCGCGCCCGCGCCGGTGGCCTGCAGCGCCTGAACGAGATCCTCAACCGTGGCGCCTTCCTTCAGGTCGATGCGGTTTACCGGCTTGTCCTGGGCCTCGACCGTGGTCTGCTGCACCACCTGCGTCGTTCCCGCCGACTGGGCGTTGGGCTGCGAGACCTCGACCCGCGAGATCACGTTCACGCTCAATCCGCCATGCAAAATCGAAACCGGCAGCAGCCGCACCGTGCCCCCAATTACCACCGTCCCGGTGCGCTCGTTCACCACTACGCGCGCGCGCGGGAAGGTATCGATCTCAATGCCTTCCACCTTATCGAGCAGGGCAGCGACGTCCTCGCCCTGGGCGACGGAAATTTCTACGCGGCGGCTGTCGATGACCCGGGCGCGCCGGCCATTCAAGGCCTGATCGATGGCCGCGGCCATCCGTTCCGCGGTGTGAAAATCGGCGTCGTTCAATACCACGATGACGGTGTGCATCTGCTTCAGATCGAAGGGCACGGAGCGTTCCACCAACGCGCCCCCCGGGATCCGTCCCGTGGTGGGGTGGTTCATCTGCTTCGAGTTCCCCGCCGCCACCGCGATATAGCCGCCCAGCACCAGCGCCCCCTGCGCCTGCGCGTAAATCTGCCCATCGGGTCCATAGAGCGGCGTCATCAGCAGGATTCCACCCTCAATCGAGCGGGCATCGCCGGCTGATGAGACCGTAACGTCCAGCTTGTAGCCCGGGCTGGTAAAGGGAGGCAGCGTAGCCACCACAAACACCGCTGCCATATTCTTGACTTGCATGTTGCTGGCGCTCTGCGCTCCGGTCTGGGGCACCGTGACTCCCAACCGCTCCAACGCCGAGACCAGCGTCTGAGCCGGAAACACCGTCTGCTGGCTGTCGCCGGTGCCCCGCAGCCCCACCACCAGCCCGTAACCGACCAGCTGGTTGTCGCGGATGCCTTCGATGGCCGCCACATCCTTGATCCGCGCCCGTTCGGCATTTTGCTGAGCCGGCAACACGCCCGCCGCCAGAGTCCAGGCAGCCGTCAACGCCACCACGATCCGCGATACAAGGTCCGGCTTCAGACTTTTCCTGCCGGAATTTGAGTTCCTGATCGACACGCGCAAGGTCCCTCAGCCCTTGAGTCCCTTAGTCCTTCAGCCGCTGCCCTAAAACACCAGCAGTTTCTCCAAGAACCGCACCACCGGGTTCTGGCGGTAGGTGGAGTCGTTCACAATTCCCTTGCCCGTCACTTCCAGTTCCAGATCGGTCATGGCCGTGGACTGCACCTGATTCTGGGCGTTCACATCCTCGGGGCGCACCAGCCCGCGCAGTTGAATGAGTTGCGTCTGCTGCGAAAACGTCAGTTGCCGCGTGGCCTGCACCACCAGCATGCCGTTGGGCAGCACATCCACCACCTCGGCCCCGAACGTGGTGGTCAGGCTGGAGTCGGTCGTGCTTTGTCCCTGCGCCGTCAACCCCGAAGCAGCACTGGCGCCGAGCAGGTTCTGCATGTTGTTTCCAGCCTTGAGCGCGCCGAGCAGCGCCGTCAGGCCGGAGCTGGCACTCGACGCTCGCGAATTTTGCACCTGCCCGTCGGTCGAGGCCATCAGGCTCTCGCTCACCACGATCATCACCACGTCGTGCAGCCGGAAGGCCTTCACGTCCGTGCCCAGGCGAACCAGCTGGCCCGCAGGGGTCCAGAGCGAGCCTGGCGTGCGCACCTCCGCCGCCTGCTGCGCGCGCACCCGCTCGATGTAGGCGCGCAAAGCGGCCTGCGGCGGCGTAGCTTTGGCCGGAGTCGTGGCCGTGCTGCTTTTCTTGGCCGCCGCCACAACCGGCATCGCCAGCAGCAGGGCCAGCGCCAACATCTCCCGCCTCAGCCGCTTCATGGTCTCTCCCCAACCTCGGGCAACCACTCCGCTCTGCCCGGCCCGCGTGCGACCGCTTCCAAAACCCTACCGCCAATCTTCAAGCGAACCCGCAGTCTGTCGCCGGCCGCCGCCGGCGCCAGCGCCACCGCCTCCAGTTCGGCGTCCATCACCGCCGTGTGCGCCACCAGCAGGATCCGGTCGCCGGGACGGATCGTGTTTTCTGCCGGAGCCGCGGACGCCGTCCCCGAACGCGCCGCGGCTATGCCGCCGGGCCATACCATGACCAGCCGCCCCGGACCCCCGGGACGCGTCCCGTACCGCTCCAGCAGCCAACGCGCGCCGGTGGCAGGATCGTCGATCTCGCGCACCATTTCGTTCGGCGGCTGCGCGCCCGCCAGGGGAGCCGCAGCGCTGTTGCCGGCGCTCTGCGCCGCCAAGCCGCTCACGCCCAGGAACACCATGGCCACGCCCGCACTGCGCGAATGCCGCATTCCGCCTCCCCGGTGAAGGAACTTCAAGCGACGCTGAAGCATCAGTGCGTCATGTTATTGACTTGCGAGTACATGTCGTCTGCCGCCTTGATCACCTTGGAGTTCGCCTCGTAGGCCCTCTGGGCCAGCACCATCTGCACGAACTCGGTGACCACGTCCACATTCGAGTTCTCCAGGTACCCCTGCTGCAGTGTGCCCAGGCCCTCCGATCCGCCCGGGTTGCCCAGCACCGGGTCGCCGGAGCTGAGAGTGGCCTGCAGGAGGTTATTGCCCATGAGCTGGAGCCCGCCCGGGTTGGGGAAGGTGGCCAGTTGGATTTGCCCCAGTTGCGAAGGGTTCTGCTGGCCGGCCAAGGTTGCATTCACCACGCCGTATTGCGTGATGGTCACCGCGGTTGCATTGGGCGGAATGGTGATGGTGGGAATCAGCGGGTCGCCGTCCGTGGTCACCATGGTGCCCTGGTTGTTCAACTGGAACTGGCCGGCGCGCGTGTAGGCGACCGTCCCATCGGGCCGCTGCACCTGGAAAAACCCCGAGCCCTGAATCGCCAGGTCCAGCGGGTTGTCGGTCTCATTCAGCTCGCCCTGGGTATTGATCACCTCGGTGGCCGCCGACTTGGTGCCCAGCCCGATCTGCAATCCCGCCGAAACCGTATTCTGGCTCTCGGCCGCGCCCGGCGTCACCAGGTTCTGGTAGACCATGTCTTGAAACTGCAGCCGCAGCTGGCGAAAACCCGTGGTCGACGAGTTGGCCAGGTTGTTGGCGATGGTATCCAGGTTCAACTGCTGTGCGCTCATGCCGCTGGCGGCGGTGTACATGGCTTGAATCATGATGGCTCCAGTTCAGGGTTCTCAGTTCACAGTTCTCAGTTGCCAATCCATAGTCCTCTGCTGTCAGGTTGCAGCTCTCAATCCCCGCTTGCCTGGTCCCTTGTTCCTTGTTCCCTCAGTCCCTTAGTCCCTTAGTCCCTTGGTCCCCGCCTTTTACACCTTGGGCAGATCCTCGGCAGCAAACTTGTTGAACTCGGTATGAAAAACGGTCAGTGCCTTCTGCATCATCTCGGCTTCGCGCTGCATCATGACTAGATTCAGCGAGGCCTGGATCACATCCTGGTTGGCGGATTCGATGGCGCCCTGGCGCACAGCCGCGCCTTGGGCCGCAACAGCCTTCCCTCCCGCGGGCGCCACGTAACGGTTGGCGCCCTCCGGCGTCAGATCTGTTCCCGGCGGGAAGGTGAAGACGCCCACCGTGGACGCCACTCCGCCGTCCACCGAGATGGCGCCGTCCGCGCCCACTGAAACCTCGCCTGGCGGAATCGCGACCGGCTTCCCGGAGTTCGACATCACCGGCTCACCGGCGGCCGTCACCAGTTGTCCATTGGACGCGCGGTGGAAACTCCCATCCCGCGTATAGCGGGGCCCGTTTGCCGTCTGCACCATAAAGAAGCCCTGGCCCTCGACGGCCAGATCCAGCGGATTGCCGGTCTCCTGCAACTGGCCTTGCTCGAGGCTGATCCGGTCACCACCCAGCAGTCCGTAGTTGTTAACCGTCTCGCCCAGCTGGGAGTCAAGGGCATCTGGCCCCAGCAGCACGGCGCGGAAGAACTCGCGCTCCGCACGATAGCCCGGCGTCTGGGCATTGGCCAGATTCGCGGCGGCAGTGTCCAGCGCCTGGGTCCGCGCCACCAGCCCGGTCATCGCCGCGTAATATCCGCTGTCCATTCTCCGGTCTCCGTTTTTGCCCGGCTGTGTCCCGGTCTCCTGGTGTACGCACAAGAGCCTGCAGATCGAGGACCGGAAGCGGGAGAACGGAATTAGAGCAACTTAGTAATCGGGGCCGGAAGCGGAAGTTCGTGGCCACCATCCCCTGCGGAGAAATATCGCTTTCATCGCGCTCCAGCCCGGCACCGGACTTCAGTGCCCGCGCCCCGATCCATTCAGGGATCCGATCAGATCCGCGATCGCATCGCGCGAGGGTACGGCTACGCGCTGCGGGCGCAGCGCCATGCGCAGCCACACACAGTCGTGCACCCTGGCCAGTCTCGACTCCACCGGCCGCGCCCGCTCGATGGCCCTGGTCATGGCGCCGGCAAGCGCTGCCTCCGAAACGGCCTCCACCAGTTCGACCGGCGGGTAACGCGCCTCCAGGGCGAGTTCCTGCGCGCGGCGGAAGCTCGATTCCTCCACCAGGCCGCACTCCACGCGCAGTCCGGTTATCCTCTCGATGGCCAGAGCCAGAGACGGGTCCAGCCGGTCCTCGAAGCCCAGGTACAGAATCCTCTCTGCTCCCACGCGCATGGGCAGCGCACCAAACGCATCCAGGAAGAGCCGCGGAACCAGCCCCGTCAGGGACTCGGGCGTGCAAGAATCGGCCGCGAATACAGGACAGCTCCATTGCACGCCCAGAGCGCGCGTGATCAGCCGTTCGCTCACGCCCTGCGAGCGCAGCCAGCGGCCGATGCGCCCTCCACCCGCCTCCCGCTGCGCAGCCAGGGCGGCGCGCAGCTCAGCCGCCGAAATCCAGCCCTGCTCGAGCATCTCCAGGCCCAGCGGAATCCGGTGCCGGTGGGGTTCCGGCGCCCCCGTGCGCCCGCCCAGTTCCCGGCCCAGCGCCGCGCCCACCTGGGCCCGCGTGCACTCGGGCGAACAACACCAGCCGCCCTCGAAGACGGGCGCCGACCGGCTCCGCCACAGGCGCAGCCAGCCCGCCGTGCAACCCGGATTGGCGCACACGGGGAACAGCGCCGGACGCCGGATGCCCGCCGCCTGCACCCCCCGATCCGGGCGTGCAGAGGGCGCGTCCAGAACCGGATACCGTCCGAGGCTGCCTCCCGGCAATTCATCTTGCGCATGAGAACGGCGGATCAAAAGAGGCATCGGATGCTCTCCAGCCGCTTGCGCGGAGCAGCCACCTCGGTCACCCGCAGACCGAAATTCCCGTTGATCAGCACCACCTCGCCGCGGGCTACGATTTTGTCGCCCACAATCAAATCCACGGGGTCGGAAACATGGCGGTCGAGCTGCACAACGTCGCCAGGACCCAGCTCCAGAATCTGGCCCAGCGGCATCTCCCGGGAGCCAAAGCGAAGCGACACTTCGAGCTCGACATCGAGCAGCAATTCCAGGCCGGGCCTCAGCGCCGGCGCCGGATCGATGTCGGGGGCGGCGGCCGGACCGATTTCCGGCTGCGGCGTCGGCGTACGGGCACTTTTCTCCGGCCGAGGAGCGGCCGGCGCGGCGCGTACGCCGTCGCCCACCAGGATAGCCCAGGATCGTTCTCCCGACTTCAGTTCGAAGGCGCGCGTGGCCTGATTGTCCGCCGCGGTGCCGTCGAGTGCGTCGAATGTGTCGAATTGATCCAGCCGGCAGTGTCTGCCTGTTGCGGCGAGAAGCTCCGCAGAAGCGGCTTCGACGATCTCGCGTAACAACTGGCCCCAGGCGTCCTTCTGGTCCACGCCCTCGCCGAGCAGCGGCGTTTCCAGCACGGCGCCGTCCAGCGCCACGGAGAATTGTCCCTGGTCGTCTCCGCTGAGGGTGGCGGCAAAGCCAAATGCATTCTCGCCCAGCAGCCGGGGAAGTGTCTCCACCAGGTCCGGCTCGCCGCTCAGCGCCTGCGGCAGCAGCCCCGACGCCACCTGGATCCAGCAATCGATATAGGTCTTCATGGCCCAACCTCCCGCGCCGGACGTTCCACGCGTACCGCCCGATGCGGACCCTGGCGGATGGCCTGGCCCTCGTAAAGCGTCTGGCCCCCGACCCGCAGCAGCGGAAGGGTGTTGGCGGGCAAATCGAGGCAAAGCGCCGCGCCGGGTTCGAGCGCCTCGAGAATGCTGGCCGGAACGCGCACGGCGGGCAACTGCAGCGAACAGCCAAAGCGGATGCGCCGCGCCGCACGGCACATGCGCTCCCGCGCCTCCGCGCCGTGGCGGTGGCCGCATCCCCAGTCGGAGGTGAGCCGGCGCAGAATGGCGTTGGCCACCACGGCGGGAAAAGCCAGATTCAGCAGGCCCGAGCTGTGTGGCATGCGAATCTCAAAGCTCAGGCAGAGAGTTTTTTCCGTCACGGACATAATGCGCGCCACCTGGGTCTGCATTTGACGGCGCTCAAAGCTGAAACTCAGGCCCACCGGCTGCCAGGCGGCGGTCAATTCGCGGCAGATGATCTCGACCACGCTGCCCAGAATCGATTCTTCAATGTCGGTGAGCTCGCGCAAGGGGCCGTCCTTGCCGTCGCCGCCCAGCAGCAAGTCGATGATCGGAGGCGCCAGCCCCAGATCCAGTTGCAGGACCGAAACCGCGCCCAGCGGCTCCAGCCGCACCGAGGCCACGTAGCTGATCTCCGGTATCCGGAGCAGAAATTCGTTGAACGGAATCTGCTCGGCCGAGACCAGATTCACCTGGAACCGGGTGCGCAGCCATGCCGCCAGGTTGTGCGTCAGGTTACGGGCAAACAGGTCGTTGAGCATGCTGATGGCGCGCAACTGCTCATTCGAGATCTCGCCCGAGGAGGAGAAGCTGTAGGGCAGAACGCGCCCTGGCGCCTCGCCCTTCGACGGCTCGGGCGGGCTGGAACGCGCGGCCTCGAAGAGCGCGTCAATCTCCGTCTGCTGAAGCTCCTTGGGCGGCTGCGTCTTCTCCATTTCCCCTCCCTCAATTGCGAATTTCCGCTTTTTCCGGGCGCCATCGCCGCTGCGCGCCCGCCGCCCCAGACCCTCAACCGGCCCTGCGCTGCGCCGCCGGCCGGCGCACGGCCGGGCGTTCAAAAGCGCCCCGGGCGGCCAGATCTCTGAGCGCCGCCCTGAGGTGCGTCACCGCCGAGGCGTGCATCTGGGAGACGCGCGACTCGACCACTCCCAGCGCCAATCCAATCTCGCGCATGGTCATCTCCTCGTAGTAGTAGAGGGTCATGACCAGCCGCTCGCGGTCGGGCAGATTGGAAATAGCCTCGGTAAGCCTCTCCTCCAGCTCTCCCCGCAGACAGCGAAATAGCGGATCCTCGTCGGCACGGCCGGGCACATAAGCCAGTTCCTCCTCGCCGGAGTCCTCGTTGTGTTCAAGGTGCAGGGTGCCGATCTCCAGACCTTTCAGGTCGCCGAGCAGTTGCTGATATTCGTCGAGCTCCAGTCCCATCTCGGCGCTGACTTCAGCTTCTCCAGGCGCGTGGCCGAGCCGCGCCGTCAGCACGCGGATGGCCTCCTCGACCGCGCGCCCCTTGCGCCGCAGCTCGCGCGGGCTCCAGTCGAGGGTGCGCAGGCTGTCCAGAATGGCGCCGCGGATGCGGAACTGCGCATAGCTGCGGAACTGCACCTTTTTGGCCGGGTCGAACTTGGCGAAGGCGTCCATGAGGCCAACCACGCCAGCCGAAACCAGGTCTTCAATGTCCACATGCTGGGGCAGCCGCTCATGAATGCGCCGGGCAAGAAAGCGCACGATAGGCAGGTGCTCGAGCAGAATCCGTTCCTGCTCGGCGGTCAGGACCGGCGCGCCCGCGGCGGGCGCACCGGCCGTGGGCGGATAGCCGTCTGCGCGGGCTCGTTGCATCATCCTCTGGACCCCGGCTGCTAACGATGCTTCGCTGGCCATGTCCGTATGCCTTTCAGAGACGCGAGAGCTTCGCGGCTGTGGCCTCAGCGCACCGTGCCCAGCGGGCGCAGCCGGATCTGAGGCGGAATCTCGCTGGCTGCAACCACCGCCAGCCGGGGCAAGATCGGCTCCAGCCATAGCTTGACGTGGTAACGCGCCGGACTGGGAACCAGAAGCACGGGCGGAGCCGCGGAGGAGGCGGAGCCGGTAAGGGACTTCACAGAATCGGCCAGACGGCGCAACAGCGGCGCGGCCGGGATGGCTCCGGCAGTGGAGGCAAGCAGGCGCTGGCCACCTTCGGGCGCAACGGCAGCCAGAATCTCCTCTTCGAGCGCGGGATCGAGAAGCAGCACCGGCAACTGGCCATCGGCATCGAGGAGAGGCCGCACTAATCTGCGTCCCATCGCCTGCCGCGCGGCTTCGACCAGCGCCATCAGGCTCTTGTTAGCCGGCGCAGTCTCCAGCAGGGCTTCGAGAATCGCGCCCAGGTCGCGGATCGAGACCCGCTCCCGCAATAACTGCTCCAGCACCCGCGCCACTTCGCCCAGCGTGAGCAGCTTGGGCACCAGCTCCTCCAGCAGCTTGGGATGGCTTACATTCAATCCGTCCAGCAGCCGCTTGATCTCGGCGCGGCCCAGCAATTCCCACGCGTGCTGCCGGATCAGCTCGCCCAGGTGGGTGGTGATGACCGTGACCGCATCGACCACCGAGTAGCCGGCGGCGATGGCCTGGTCTTCGAGCGCCGCAGCGATCCAGATGGCGGGCACGCCGAAGGCCGGCTCCCGCGTCTCCCGCCCGGTGAGCGGGCGGCGGCCGGCCTCGCCGGAGACTGCCAGCAGTTGCGGCCCTTCCGTCTGCCAGCGGCCGATCTCCATGCCGCGCAGGGAAAACAGATATTCGCGCGGCTTGAGACGCAGGTTATCGGAGATGTGCACCGGAGGAACCAGAAAGCCGAGCTCCGCCGAGAGATGGCGGCGCAGCGTGCGCACCCGGTTCAGAAGCTGCCCACCCTGATTTTCGTCGACCAGCGGAATCAGTTGGAAACCGATCTCCAGCGTCAGGTCTTCGAGCCGCAGCAGGCCGGCCAGATCGGAGCCCTGCGCGCTCTCGGCCTTTTTCTTTTCCGCCGCGGTGAGTTCAGCCGCGGGGGCCGAGGGAGCGTGGGCGGAGACACGCCTGGCGCCCACGAAAAGGCCCGCCGATACGGCCAGAAAGACGAGCTTCGGCAACCCCGGAATGAGGCACATGGCGCCGGAAACCAGGCTGGCCAGGTAGAGCGTGGCCGGCCGGGCCAGCAGTTGCTGGCGAATCTCGCCGCCCAGCATTCCCGCCGAGTTGGCGCGGGTGAGCGTGATGCCTCCGGCCACCGAGACCAGCAGAGAAGGGATGATAGTGACCAGGCCGTCGCCCACCGTCAAAACGGTATAAGTCCGCGCCGCATCGGCCAGCGCCACGCCCTGCTGCAGGACTCCGATCAGCAGGCCGGCCACAATGTTGATGGCGGTGATGAGAATGGTGGCCAGCGCGTCGCGCTGGTTGAAGCGCGCCGCGCCGTCCATGGCGCCGTAGAACTCGGCTTCGCGGGCGATGGCCTGACGCCGCCGGCGTGCTTCGGCTTCATCGATGAGTCCGGCGTTCATGTCCGCATCGATGGCCATCTGCTTACCCGGCAGCGCATCCAGCGTGAAGCGGGCCGTCACCTCGGCCGTGCGCACCGCGCCGTGCGAAACCACCAGGAACTGGATCGCCACCAGGGCCAGAAACAGCACGAATCCGACCACATAATTGCCGCCCACCACGAACTGGCCGAAGGCCTCGATGACCTTGCCGGCCGCGCCCGTACCCTCCTGCCCGTGGAGCAGAATGCGGCGGCTGGAGGCGATGTTGAGCGAGAGCCGGAAGAGGGTGAGCAGCAGCAGCAGGGTGGGAAAGACACTGAGCTCGACGGCGCGGCGAATCTGCACGGCGGAGAGAAACACTATGATCGATGCGGCCATGGATAACGCCAGCAGCAGGTCGAGTCCCGCGGCCGGCACCGGCACCAGCATCACGAAGATGACGCTGATGGCAGCCAGCGGTAACAGCGATTCGCGCAGCCGTTGCAGGATGGATTGCGCCGGAAGCGGTGCGGCCGGCAAGGCGCTGGTACTCATCGAAAACCTCTTCCAAAACGCAAAAGCGCGGAGGGCCTCATCTCGAAACTCCTCCAAGACCTGAAGCCGAGGAGTGCCGCCGCTCGCGCAACTCGGCCTCCACCCTCTGGCGATAGAGATAGGCAAGGATGGCGGCCACGGCCGCGTACAGCTCGACCGGAATGGCCTGGCCCACGTCAACCGATCGATACAGCGAGCGCGCCAGCGGCGGGTTCTCGACAATGGGCACGCCCGCCCAGCGCGCCTCGGCCTTGATCTCCTCGGCCAGCAGGTTGCGTCCCTTGGCCAGCACCTTGGGCGCATCCATGGCCACGAAATCGAAGCCCAGCGCCACGGCATAATGGGTGGGATTGGTCAGCACTACGGCGGCTTTGGAGACGTCGGCCTTGACGCGGCGTCGGCGCATCTGGCGCCGCAGGCCGCGAATGCGGCTGCGAATCTGCGGGCTGCCCTCGGTCTCTTTGAACTCGTCGCGCAGATCCTGGCGGCTCATCATCAAGCGCGATTCGCGGCTTTGCCACTCGACGAGATAGTCGATCGCCGACCATGCGAAGAGCAGCCAGGCCGCGGCCAGCAGCAATCCGTAAACATCAGCGCCCAGCAGCTCGAGACGCGCGGTCGAGAACGGCGGCAGCGCCAGTTGCCGGGCGATGCGCTGCACCGCAAAGACGGCCAGCAGGCCGGCTGGGAGCAGCGACTTGCCCAGCCGCGCGGCAGCGCGCAGAGAAAACAGGTTTTTGAGATTGGAAGCGGGATTGATGCGGTCCAGCTTGAATCCGAGGTTGTTGGCATGAATCGTGAGTCCGCCGGTTTGAAGAACGCCGACGGTAAGCGCGGCTGCCGCAACCATGGCCATGGAGAGCGCCAGCGGCGCGAGCACGGAGATGCTCAGACGCCGTATGGCAATCAAGGTTGGAACGGTGGTCGCCGGCTCCCAGCGCGAAGGCGCGCCCAGGACAAGAAAAGCCGCGAAGGCGCCGCGCCAGGCTTCCATGGCGCGGGGAGCAGCCGCGCCCAGCGCCATAACCCCGGCCAGCGTTCCCGCTGCGGCCGAAAGCTCGCGGCTGTGCAGGATGTCGCCCTCGCGGCGCGCCTTCTCGCGCCGGTGCGCCGTGGCCTGTTCGGTGCGTTCCCCGGGCATGGTTTAACCTCCCGCTCCGGGCGCCGAAATCAGGCGCTCGGCCATGTCGAGCAGCCCTGCGAAGCGAGCCTCGATAAAGCGCGGCCACAACGCCAGCGATCCGGTAAGAATCACGAACCCGGTGAGCGTCTTGAGCGGGACGGTCAGCATCATTACCGGCAACTGCGGGCTGAGCTTGCCCAGCAGCGCCACCGCAACCTCCACCAGCAGCGTGGCGGCCAATACCGGAGCGGCCAGTTCCAGCGCGGCCAGAAAAACCCCCGCAGCGGCGCGCACAATGGCCAGCGCCGCCTGCGGCGCCAGGACGAATCCGCCCAGCGGCACGGCGCGGAAACTGCGCACCATGGATGCCAGCAAAATCCGGTCCAGGCCGGCGGTAATGATCACCAGCGTGCCCATTAGTTGGAACAGGTCGCCCAGCAGCGGCGTCTGAATCGAGGAGGCAGGGTCCATCAGATTGACCAGCGAAAAGCTGAACTGCAGTCCCACGATCTGCCCGGCGAAGAGCAGCATCTCGTTAAGCAGGGCGAGCGAAAGGCCGTAGACCAGGCCCACCGCCAGTTCGCCGAGAATTGAAGAGAACGAAAGCGATGTCCGCGCACCGGGCAACGCAGCCACCACGGGCGCAAGCAAGAACGCCCCTGCGCCCGCAAAGACTGCCTTCACCCGCATGGGCAGCGCGGTTGACGAGAAGAACGGTGCAAAGGCCACCATCCCGCTCACCCGCACCAGGGCCAGCGTCAGCGCGCTCAGAAAGGTGGTCCAGTTTGCCATTTCAGCCGTCAGCTTCCAGCTCTCAGCTTTCAGCTATCTGTTCTTTCGCGTTCAGCCTCGTCGTTTTCCTTGGTGCTCCGAAACTGAAAGCTGATAGCTGACCGCTGATAGCTGCTTCTCACCCCAGAAACCGCCGGAAATCCCCCAGCAGCACGCGCGTATAGGTGGCCATGCGCTCCAGAAACCACGGCATCCCGGCCAGCAGGATCAGCGCAATCGCGCCCAGGCGCGGAACCGAGGTCAGCGACTGGTCCTGCAGGCTGGTCAGCGTCTGAAACAGGCTCAACACAAAACTCAGCAGCGCCGCCGCAATCAGCAGCGGAGCGGCCAGGGTCACGGCTTCCTTTATCAACTGCCGCAGCAGCTCGGCCACCATGTCGGGAGTCATGTTAGAAACTCCTCAACAGCGAGTTGGCCAGCAGGTTCCACCCATCCACCATCACGAAGAGCAGAATCTTGAGCGGCGTCGAGACCACCACCGGCGGCAACTGGAACATGCCGATCGAAGTGGTAATCGATGCGGTCACCATATCGATGAGCAGGAAGGGCAGGAACAGCACCGCACCGATGGCAAAGCCGGCCTTCAGCTCCGAAAGCATGTACGCGGGCACCACCACGCGCATGGGCAGATCGTCGGGCGTGTTGGGCCGCGGAATCTGGCCAGCCGCGGTAAACAGCGCCAGGTCCTTCTCGCGTGCATACTTGAGCAGAAAATGTTTGACCGGCTGCGCGCCGCGATCAAGCGCCTCGATTCCGGTAATTTGCCCGGCGCGATAGGGCTCGACGGCCTGCTGGTCGACCTGATTGAGCACCGGCGTCATCAGAAACCAGGCCATCATCAGCGCCAACCCCATGAGCGTGGGGTTGGAGGGAGCAGTCTGGGTGCCCAGCGCCTGACGCAGAAAATGAAAGACCACCAGTAGCCGCACCAGCGGCGTCATGGCCATCAGAATGGCCGGCAAAAGCGTGATCAGGGTGAGAACAAGGAGGATGGTCCAGGGCGTGGAATCGGAAGGGTGCAGCTTGGCGTTGAGATCTGGAAGCAAGGGTGCGGGCGCAGTAGCCGCGCCCAGCGCCCACAGAGCTACCATGAAATCCTCGCCGGATGACGAGTGGCAGAACGCGTGGTCCGGTCAGATGGACAAGAGTCCAGGGCGTAAAACGCGGGACCGCCGTCGGCTGACGTAGCCACCAGCAGCCGGTGGCCGTCGGCCTCCACCAGTGCCAGCGACTGGCGCGGTGCCAGCGCGATCCGCTCCAGAAGCGCCAGCCGCGGCGCGTTCCTCCTGGTTCGACGCCAGCGCGCCATCACCCACCCGGCAATCCCGCCGATTGCGGGCCGCGCTCGCGATACGGTCTTGGCGTTCACCATCTCTCCTCTAGTCATCTCCGCCCCAGGCGCGGCTCCGAGCTCGAATCCCTGCCCAAGGTCCACTTCCGCCTACGGCAGGCGATTAATCCGCACCGCCAACTGGTTGTCGATCACTTCGAATTCGCTCCAGGCCAGTTGCACGGCGCCGGCCGCCAGGGGAACATCGTCTCCATACCCCCACTTCGACTCGATCACCGTGCCCGGCTCCAGAGAAAGCAGATGGCGGATGCGAAATTCGGGTACGGGAACCGCCACGTCCATCTCTACCGGCAACCGCGACACCGGCCCCTTCAGCAGCTCTTCGTCCTCTTCCTCACCGGGCTTCTCAACCGGCGCCAACGCCTGAGTTGTTTCCCCCGGCGATGCCGCGAGCGCTGTTCCGCGATACGGCTCGGTGGCCGTGGCCGGCGCGGCACCCGCGGCCGGCGATGGGTGCGCAATCGCCATTTGCCTGGAACCCTGCAGGAGCCCAGCCAGAAGGCAAGCTGGCGGATTGGAATGCACTCAGAAATGCCAACCGTCCCGCTTCGCAAACCCTCCCCTCACAGCGCAACCCGCCGCGCTTCATCGCTGCTACACTGAAGGCAGCAGCGAATTGTATTCAGCGCTCTTCAACAGAGGAGAGCGAGCCTGCAGTGCGGGGTGATTGACTATGTCTGAACAGACTGAAAACAAGCCATTTCCAGGAACTGGTCTGCGCTTGAAGGTGGGCCTGGCCGAGATGCTCAAGGGCGGCGTCATCATGGACGTGATGAGCGTGGAGCAGGCGCGTATCGCCGAGGAAGCCGGCGCAGCCTCGGTGATGGCCCTGGAGCGCGTGCCGGCCATGATCCGCGCCGAGGGCGGTGTGGCCCGCATGGCCCGCCCCAGCCTCATCAAGCAGATTATTCAGGCGGTTTCGATCCCGGTGATGGCCAAGGCCCGCATCGGCCACTTTGCCGAAGCCCAGATCCTGCAGGAACTGGGCGTCGATTTCATCGACGAGAGCGAGGTGCTGACCCCGGCCGACCAGGCTCACCATATCGACAAGCACGCCTTCACCACCCCATTCGTCTGCGGAGCGCGCAACCTGGGCGAGGCGCTGCGCCGTATTGCCGAGGGCGCGGCCATGATCCGCACCAAGGGAGAAGCGGGCACCGGCGACGTGGTTCATGCCGTGCAGCACATGCGCCAGATCACCAAAGAAATGCGCCAGCTCACGGTGCTCTCCGACCAGGAACTCTATGCGGCTGCGAAGGATTTGCAGGCTCCTTATGAGCTCGTCCGCATGGTGGCCCAGAGCGGCAAGCTGCCGGTTCCCAACTTTTCCGCCGGAGGCATTGCCACGCCCGCCGACGCCGCCCTCATGATGCAGCTCGGCGCCGAGGCCATCTTCGTGGGCTCGGGAATCTTCATGAAGGAACGCGCCACGCCGCTCGATGTCGAGAACGATCCCAAGGAGCGCGAAGAAGCTGCTTCGCGGGCCAAGGCCATCGTGGTCGCCACCACGCACTACAACGACCCCAAGATCCTGGCCGAAGTGAGCGAGCAGGTCACCGGCACCATGAAGGGCCTGGCCGCCGCCGCCCTCGAAGAGAAAGAGCTGCTGCAAACCCGCGGCTGGTGAGCTGGCCGTCCAGGCAATCCTGTACCCGGGAAATGTCTCGCGTCTCCGGTTTCTTATTCCCCACGGTAAAATGGTCTGTCATCCTGAACGAGTGATAAAACTTTAATTGCAGATAATATGAAAGTTTTTGGCTGTGCAAGAACTTTTCGCGGTCGTTCGTGAATATCTGAGCGTCCCACTGGCCCCATCTGCGCTAATTTGCCTCCCTAACGCGTGACGAATTGCCCCGCCAATCGCATTCACGATCTCCATCACTGATTATCTCGCTCTGAATCAACGAGTTATGGTGATCTGGGCGGAGAATTTCAATTTGAAGTGGACGATGGTGATCGTCCAAAGTCCTAAAATTAAAGGCAGATTCGAGGGTAGATTTCCTAAGAGAGTTGCTCTTTAGCTAATGATGAAGGAAATTCAACGCAAATCGTGGAGTTTCCCAAGATCCACTGCGCCTGAGGAGTTACTGGAGCTCAATTATGGCAAGCTCCGAAAGTGGGGGGCGATTCTGACCCGTGGCGATGGAGGGATGGCCCAAGAGATTGTTCATGACCTCTGCCTTTACTTCACAGTGGTCAAGCCGGATCTCAGCCACGTCGAGAATCTTGACGGTTATCTCTATACCTCCCTCCGTCATATTTATCTCTCCGCGCTCGCCCGGTCCTCGCGTGAAGCGATGCAGTTTGTCAGCGTCGCCGATTTCGATTCGATTCAGTTTGCGCTGAATTCAGGCACAACGGACAATCTTCTTGACCGGCAAAACGAACTGCGCCGCATTTGCAGCTACGCGGTGTGGCGCAAGGATACGTCGAAGAGCGCCAGCTACTTCCTTCTTCTGTTCTTCCATGGCTACGCTCGGCGCGAGGTGGCTGAGATCGCCCGTCTGCCGATTGCAGCCATTTGCAACAAACTCAAGGTCGCCCGCGCGGAACTGACATCTCATTTGGAAGCATCCGGCAAGTTGCGGATAGCGAGCCGAGACGTGCCGCCGAATCCTGAACTTCGCGTGGGTGCCGTATCTTCGGCTGAGCTGTTTCAGGAGTTCAAAGAGATCATCTTCAGCGCGAAGTCATCCGAGTGCCTCGTCGAAGAAACGCTGCTGGCGCAGTACCGCACCACAATCCCAAAACCAATTCCTTGCAGCCTGCTATCGCACATTGTGAGTTGCGACCGATGCCTCTCTCTGCTCGACCGGCATTTCCAGCGGCCGGCATCCGAAGACCGCGAACCTCCCGAAAGTTCCTGGGGCGCCGAAGATGGCAACGGGTTTGGGTCGGCGGCGCAGGGCAATCATGGATTTCATGCCATGATGTCGTCTATACGACGGCAGAGAGACAGAATTTACGAGCACCGGCCCCGAACCCTGTCCATTGCGATCAACGGAAAAATCGCAGCTTTCCATGACGTGCAGAGTGAACGCAGCACGCTCGCCTCGCGTGCCGAGAGACCGGAAACGGTTCATTTCGTCGAGGTCTTCACCGATCAGCAAATCCGCCTCGCCTTGTTGCCGATCGAGGAGTTTCCACCCGGAGGATGGCACACCCACACCCAGGCGGTAGCTTTGAGCGATGGCCGCCGGCTTGAGTTAACAGTTAGCTTTGACGGCCAAGGTCTGCACAGCGAGGTGACCTATCTGGACCCGTCACTTGCGGCGGAGATCCTGGAGGAAGCCCCGGAAGACGCGCCGTTTGAAATCCAATCTGCTGCTCCTTTGGCCTCGTTGTCGGCCGCGCATGGTCAGAACGCACTCGCATCCATAGCAGGTTGGGTCGCTCGGGTCTTTCATGCCATGAGGCCGCGATTCGCTCTCGCTTGGGCAGTGCTGCTGGTTGCCGTCCTGGGGGGCATCGGCTATCTCACTTACCTCTTTAGGCGCACCCCGCTCGATGCGCGCACAATTTTGAACAACTCCGTAAGCATCGAAGCAGCCAATGAAAAAGGACAGGCCGAGCACAGAGTTTTGAGGCTCGACGCGCTAGATGCCAACGGGCGGACGCTGTGGCAGGGAACAGTGGATGACTGGGATGAGCAAGCCACAGGCAGAACCATGCGGCGTCTCTACAATGCGCAGCATCGCCTGCTTGCCGCTGCGTGGCGCGGGCAAATTGGCGAGAACAAATTATTTGAAGAGCCCGTTGGCGGCGCGGTGAGCCAGACCGACCGCAGTGTCGCCGAGAGTGGATTCTGGAATCTCGATGTTTCGGCCCGCGCGTTCCAGGGCATGGCTTCGCAGGACATCGAAATTCGCGCCGTTGGAAGCGATTACGAACTCACAGGCTCCGGTCTTTCGAGTGGGCCTTTCCATCTCGTTTCCGCCACCCTGGTTCTTAATCGCAGGCTGCACCCCGTAGGAGAAACGCTGCACATGAGAAGCGGTTACGAGTTCACCGAGGTCCGTTTTGTGGAGGCGAGCGAGGAACATTTGCCCGCGGCTTCAGTTCCGCAATCACGCTTTGAGCCTTCCGATCTGGAATCTCGCATGCATAGCAACATTTTTGGACCTTCTGCTCGGAATCGAATTGGCAATCGTCTCGCTGCCACAGATCCGAAACTCGTGCAAACCGAGATCGCCGTTCTTTCTCGGCTCAGCGAATTGGGCGTGGATGTCGGCATCCCCATTGAAATTAGAAGAACTCCAAGTGGCCGTATCCGTGTGGCAGGTACGGTCACAAGCGAAGAACTCAAAAGGCAGATTGTCGGGGCTTTAGAAGACGTGCCCAATCGCGAGCTAATCGACATCCGCTTTATGACAGAAGGGAATCTCCGTGTGCCGGTTACGGCATCTCGCCTGGCCGCGCCGCCAACCGCTGTATACAAGGTGGCGCACGCAGTACCCCCAGCGGACTCTGTTCTGCGCAAATACTTCGCGGCGAAGGGAATGACCGGGGAACAGATCGATTCGACTGTTGCGCAGTTCTCGCGCGAGGCTCTTGACCATGCGCAGCGTGCGTTGCAGAATGCTTATGCGCTGGACCGCCTGGGCTCTTCGTTCAGTGGGGAAGAGCTGAGAATCATGGGCCCGGTCGCGCAACAACAATGGTCGGCCATGGTGGCTCGGCATTCGTCTGCACTGGAAGCAGAGCTCGATGCGTTGAAGCAGCAACTTGCTCCTCTGAATCTCGCGGGCCGCTCAGGACCTTCGGGGCGTCGGTTCTCCCAGATTGACAGCCCCGCGGATTTCGCCAGCAGCGTTCGGAGCCTGCTCCTGCAAACTCAGGATTTGAATCGCGCCGTGGGAAACGCCTTCTCTTCGGGCGCGAGTGGGGCATCGCTGGCAAAAGGCGATGACCTCATCGATACTATATTGCAGTTGATCCCGCTCAGCGACGCGGAGCGGATTGCGGCATTCGGTGCGCGCCTGGGGAGCGGAAAAGACTCGGCAAATTCCTCGCTCGGCCAGCACCCCCGGCAGTGAGGGCGAGTCAAAATAGAATAGATGCTTCGCTGCAGTTCAAAGCTACGTTTGCGGTGGATCATGTGCCTGTTCCTGTGGACCGTGACGCAGTCCTTTTCTCAAGTGAGCAGCGCCAACGTGACCGGCATCGTGGAAGACTCGACCGGCGCGCGCATTCGCGGCGCGGCCGTCAAACTCGTCAACACTCAGACCGGGACGGAGAACGACGCAACCACCAATCAGGACGGAATCTTCTTCTTGCCCGGCGTTATTCCCGGAGTCTATACGCTCGAGATCGGGCGGAATGGTTTTGCCACCACGCAGATTGCGGGCCTCGTCATCAACGTGGGCGACACCAAGAGTCTTCTCATTCGCATGGAGATTGGCCCGATAACGCAAACGGTGGAGATCAATGCATCCGATATCGCTTCCGCGGGTGCCGGCGCTTCCGTGAGCACCGTCATCAATCGACGGTTTGTCGCGAACATTCCCCTCAATGGTCGAAGCTTTCAGGATCTGATCTCGATGACGCCTGGAGTGAACACGCAGAGCCCGCAGGCTGGGGGCAAAAACTTCAGCGCGCACGGAGATTTCAGCGTCAACGGTCAGCAGTCCGACGACAATTCTTACACGGTGGACGGAGTTTCGGCCGATATTGGCGCAGGGCTGCTGATAGGCCACCAGAAGTTCGCAAGCAGTGGAAGCGCCGCCGGGACCACTGCGCTTGGAACCACGCAGAGTCTCGTCTCTATCGACGATCTCCAGGAGTTCCGGGTCCTCACTTCGACGTATTCCGCGGAGTACGGCCGAACCACGGGCGGGCAGTTCACGCTTCTCACCCGCTCCGGCACGGACAGGCTTCACGGGAGTGTCTACGACTACTTCCGCAACTACACTGCCGATGCCGCCGATTGGTTTACGATCTTCAATGCGGCACCTCCCCCTGTTCCGTATGAGCAAAACGACTTCGGTGGCACGCTCGGCGGCCCGGTCATGCTTCACCGCCTCTACGATGGCCACGGCAGAACATTCTTCTTCGCCTGCTTTGAGCGGCTTGACGTGACCGAGCCAACTGCTCCACTCGTCGAGTACGTGCCTTCTTCTCAGACAATCCAGGAGACACCACAGCCGCTGCAGTCCTTGCTGGATGATTTCTTATTTGGAACCAGATTCAGCGGATCCGAACTGGGAAATACGGGCCTCGCTCCCGTTGTATCCTCATCGATCTCCGAGCCGGGTGCAATCGATGCGGGAAGCATCCGCTTCGACCATACATTTTCTCCAAGGCTGTCGGCATTCTTCCGCTACGACGATTCGCCCAGCAAGAGCGAAAGCTATGATTTCTCCTCAGTACCTTTCGAACAGCTCGACACGCAAACTTCGACGCTGGGCGCCACATTCCAGCTTTCATCGACCAAGGCGAATGAACTCAGGATCGGTTACGGAGCGAGCACATCTCTTCTAAGCACTATAGTAAGCGGGTGGTCCATTGACAGTGGGGTTTCCGTGGTTCCCAACTTGAATGCACAACTTGGCATACCGGAATCTTTCCCGCCGGCCTCGGCAGATTTGTTCATCCACTCCGCGGGGGCGGGCGATGCGGAGGTCAAGACGGATACGGCCTTCGCCTCCGTTCACCAGTGGAACCTGCGCGACACGCTCGCCGTTCAGGCCGGCCATCACCTTTTGCAATTTGGAATCGACGACCGGCATCTTGTCTCCTCCATTCACCCGCCTTCGATCACTGTGGAGGCCGACTTCTTCAATATCCAATCCGTGTTGAGCAACAGCGCGTCGGATGTTGCCATTACGATGAGCCAGCCGGCAACGCCGGCGTTCGACGAGTTCTCCGCATTTCTCCAGGATGAATGGCGAATCTCAAAATCGCTGACGCTTTCCGAAGGGCTGCGCTGGGACGTCGATCCGCCGCCGCATGCCGAGCGCGGCGGTGACGCCTACACCGCTCTCGGAAATATTGCCTCTCCGGCAAGCCTGGCGCTCGCCTCCCGCGGCACGCCACTTTGGCGAACAGGCCGGCTCAACTTTGCGCCCCGTTTGGGCGCCGCATGGGCTCCAGACCGTCATGCTGGCCGCGAACTGGTTGTGCGCGCGGGCGGCGGCGTCTTCTTCGACACCGACAATCGTGCGGCCGTGCCGGCCTTCAGTGCGCTCGGCTTCTCCACAACCATGCACCCCGAGAGCGTGCCCCTTCCCGTAACGCCGGCGCAGCTCGATTTCTCGACGGCTGTCTCGCCGCCCTATACCGATGCTCCGGTGTTCCTATTTCCGCGGCATCTTCCGTTGCCCTACGCGCTCCAGTGGAATGTAGCCGCGGAAAAACCCCTCGGCAGGAGCCAGGCCTTCACGGCCTCTTATGTAGGAACAAACGGCCGTCAATTGCCCCAGGAACAGCGCACGAATGTTAATGCGCAGAATCCGGAGTTCGGCGAGATCGTCTGGTTTCCGTCCGGCCTCACGTCCAGCTATGAGGGATTGCAATTGAAGTTCCAGCGCTCCATTTCGCCCGGCATACAGGCGCTGGCGTCGTATGTCTTGTCGCATACGCTAGATTACGATTCAACCGATCCAGCCTGGCCCCTTACGCGCGGCAACTCCAACCTGGATCTCAGGCATAACGTTGAAGCAGCGATTTCCTGGGACGAGCACGGCATCTCCGGCAGCGGACTTCACCATTCTCTCCTTGCAGGCTGGGGCGCAGATGGACGAATCACCGCGCGAACCGGCTTCCCTGTGACCCCGCTGGGAAATCTGTTTTCCGATCCCGCCACGGGCAACCGCTATTTCAGCGGCGTGGATTGGATTCCGGGCCGGCCACTCTATCTCTACGGATCGCAATATCCCGGCGGCCGCGTTCTTAACGGCGGGCCGTACGCTTCCAATCCAGCATTTGTTTTGCCTGATATCGGATCGGCCGGCAATGCTCCGCGCAATATGGCCAGAGGGTTTGGCGACGACCAGGCCAATGTCGCGATTCGCCGCGAGATTCATCTGTACGACCGCTTCAGCCTGCAGGCCCGCGCAGAGGCATATAACCTCTTCAACCATCCTGATTTCGGATATATTGATCCATCGCTTACGGACGCGCTATTCGGGCAGGCCGTACTGATGCTGAACCAAAGCTTTGGACCTTCGGGCTCTCTTTATGATCCCGGCGGTCCGCGCTCTCTTCAAATCTCATTTAGGCTGCACTTCTAAAAACACTCATTGATAAAAGCGATGCAGTGAAGTGCTGGGGATAGCACGATTGGGAAGTCGTGTATTCATACCCGCGCTCATGCGATGTGCATTTTTATTTCTATTCAGGGTAGATTTCGCCTCGATCTTTCCCTTTATCCAGTGAGCACATTGATTGCCGGGCTCGTGCGGCCGAAGTCTGGATGGCCGTTCGCGGGCATTTTGTGCGTTTTGACTGTAATACAAGCCTTTGAGAGGTAGAGCCACATTGGAAAATTTGAGTTCAACGCTGGTTCTTCATCCACCCATAGAAATCCTCGATGAGGGGAAGACTTTGACGCAGAGCGCTGTGGGCCGCTGCCCCGCAGAAGAACGGAAAACGCGTCGCGTGTTGATCGTGGTCGTCCTGGTGGCGCTAGCGTTGCGCCTTTTTGTCACCCTGCTCCCCATCGGCGGCGACCAGATGCATATCCGGCAGCAGGGTCGCGTTGCGGCAGCATTGCTGGCTGGCCGCGGCTTTGGCAGCCCCTTCAACTCCAACCAGATTTCGGCCATCATGCCGCCAGTCTATCCGGCCATCGTCGCCGTATTCTTTAAAGCCTTTGGCATTCGGACGACCGCATCCATCATTGCCATTCATGCATTCGATTCCGTGTTGTCCGCGCTGGCCTGCATCCCGGTATTTCTCATGGCGCGGCGCGGCTTTGGCCCGCGCGTAGCGTGGTGGGCGGCGTGGGGATGGGCATTTTCACCCTACGGCATCTACTTTGCCGCGACCTGGGCCTGGTCTACGCACCTGCTGCTGCTTTGCTTGTGCTGGCTGATTGTGCTGGCGCAGGAGTTGGAGCAGTCTACGAGGCTCGGTTTGTGGGCCGGTTTCGGCCTTTTCGCCGGCTTTGCCGGTCTTGTCGAGCCATCGGTGCTGGTGGTCATTCCGTTCCTCCTGGCGCTGGCGTGCTGGCGATTGAGGGTTGAGGGAAAGCGCTGTCTGACGCCGGGGCTGATTGCCTGCACGGTGCTGGCGGCCGCCATCTCTCCTTGGATCATCCGTAACGCGATGGTCTTTCATCGTTTCATTCCCATGCGCGACAACATGGGCCTGGAATTGTGGCTGGGCAATAATGGCCGCTCCCTGCACTGGACCAACGACGAGCTGAATCCCGAACACAACGCGCAGGAACTTGCCGACTACGACCGCATGGGCGAGCTAGCTTATATGGACCATAAAATGCGCCAGGCCAAGGCATATATCCACGACCATCCTGCATGGTACGCATGGATGTGTGTGCGCCGCGCCGTCTATCTCTGGACCGGCTACTGGAGCTTCGACCGCGATTACCTTGCCCAGGAGCCGATGGACTTGGCCAACATTCCCTTTGCCACCTGCCTCACATTGCTCGCGCTTCTAGGACTTGTGATGGCATGGCGCGAAAACCCCCGAGAGTGCGTCCGCTACGCGGGCGTGCTTTTCCTCTTCCCGTTCCTGTACTACTTCGCTCATCCCGGGGCGTACCGGATGCGGCCGCTCGATCCGCTGATCGTCATTCTCGGTTGCCAGGCGATCCTGGCCATCGGCCGTCGGAGGCAGCTTTCAAGGGCGGAGCCTCAGCAGCCTGTGGTAAAAGTCGAGTTTTGAAAGGGCACAGCTTCAGCCGTGCCGCAAGTAGTCTCAAATCAATGCGGCTTTATTGATTCCTGCATAAGTAATGTCCTATTCAAGACGCAAGGAAAGAGGACTGTGGCGGATGAAGGAGCGCAACAGGTATTCGTGGTTTTGCAGGGAACGAGTGGTATTGCGGGCCACTACCGCCAGTTGATCGACTTCGTGTATGGCGCGATTGGCCAGGGGATTCATTTTCGACCAGGACCAGAGATATT
>JASHRF010000016.1 GCA_030037545.1 Acidobacteriaceae bacterium
CGGTCACGTCCGTGGTGCGGAAGTAAAACTGCGGCCGGTAGCCCTTGAAGAACGGCGTGTGCCGGCCGCCCTCTTCTTTCGACAGCACGTACACCTCGCCCTTGAACCCAGTGTGCGGCGTGATCGAGCCCGGCTTGGCCATCACCATGCCCCGCTCCACGTCCTCCTTGGGTATGCCGCGCAACAAAAGCCCGGCATTGTCGCCCGCCAGACCCTCGTCCAACTGCTTCTTGAACATCTCCACGCCCGTCACCACCGTCTTGCGGGTGTCGCGGAAGCCCACAATCTCCGCCTCTTCGCCCACCTTCACCTTGCCCCGCTCGATCCGCCCCGTCACCACCGTGCCCCGCCCAGAGATCGAGAAGATGTCTTCAATCGGCATCAGGAACGGCAGCTCCACCGACCGCTGCGGCTGCGGCACGTTCTTGTCCACCGCCTCCATCAGCTCGTCGATCTTGGCCTCCCACTGCGCCTCCCCGTTCAGCGCGCCCAGGGCCGACCCCCGCACCACCGGCACGTCGTCGCCGGGGAACTGGTACTTGGTCAGCAGTTCGCGCACTTCCATCTCCACCAGATCGATCAGCTCCGTGTCTTCGACCGCGTCGCACTTGTTCAGAAACACCACGATGTAGGGCACGCCCACCTGGCGCGCAAGGAGCACGTGCTCCTTGGTCTGCGGCATCGGCCCGTCGGTGGCCGCCACCACCAGAATCGCGCCGTCCATCTGCGCCGCGCCCGTGATCATGTTCTTGATGTAGTCGGCGTGCCCGGGGCAGTCCACGTGCGCGTAGTGACGGTTCTTGGTCTCGTATTCCACGTGCGCCGTGGCAATGGTGATGCCCCGCTCCCGCTCCTCGGGCGCGTTGTCGATCGAGTCGAACGACCGGAACACGATCTTGGGGTTGTGCTTCTGCAACACCTTGGTGATGGCCGCCGTCAGCGTGGTCTTGCCGTGATCGATGTGCCCGATCGTCCCCACGTTCACGTGCGGCTTGCTGCGATCAAATTTTTCCTTGGCCATAAAAGTCCTGAATCCCTTTCATCGCTCGTCTTGCCAGTTGTTACCAGGGGCGCCGGCGATCCGGCTCCAGCCCCACAAAACCTAAGAGCAGCCTTTAGCCCTTAGCTGCTAGACCCTAGCTCGATCGTGCCGCTCGCAACCACCGCGGCCAAATCCACCACCGTCCAAGCTAGAGGCTAGAAGCTTGCCTATTTCCCCTGCGCCCTGCCGATGATCTCATCGGCAATCATGCGCGGCGCCTCTTCGTAGCGCGCAAACTGCATCGAGTACGAGGCGCGCCCCTGCGTGGACGAGCGGATATCGTTCACGTACCCGAACATCTCCTTGAGCGGCACAATCGCCTTGATCACCTGCGATCCGGCCGCATGCTCCATGCCTTCAATGCGGCCGCGCCGCGAGTTGATGTCGCCGATGATCACGCCCATAAACTCCTCGGGCACCGTGACCTCGACTGCCATCACCGGCTCCAGCAGCACAGGGCTGGCTTTTCTCGCCGCTTCCTTGAACGCGATCGAGCCGGCAAACTTGAAAGCCATTTCATTCGAGTCCACTTCGTGGTAGCTGCCGTCGAAGACCGTCACCTTGACGTCCACCACCGGGAAGCCCGCCAGGATGCCCAGCTCCAGCGCGCCGCGCACGCCCTGATCGATGGGCTTGATGTACTCCTTGGGCACCACGCCGCCCTTGATGTCGTTGACGAACTCGTAGCCCGCGCCCGGCGCATTGGGCTCGATGCGCAGCCAGCAGTGCCCGTAGTTGCCAGAGCCGCCGGTCTGGCGAATGTACTTGCCTTCGGCCTCGGCCGTCTTGCGGATGGTCTCGCGGAAAGCCACTTTGGGTTCGCCCACATTGGCTTCGACCTTGTGCTCCCGCTTCATGCGGTCCACAAGAATTTCCAGGTGCAGCTCGCCCATGCCGCTGATGATGGTCTGGCCCGAATCCTCGTCGGTGTGCACCTTGAAGGTGGGGTCTTCGTCGGCCAGCTTCGACAGCGCGATGCCCATCTTCTCCTGGTCGGCCTTGGTCTTGGGCTCGATGGCCACCGAGATCACCGGCTCCGGGAAGGTGATGGCGCCCAGCGCGATGGCGTGGTGCGGATCGCAAAGCGTGTCGCCGGTCTTCAGATCCTTCAGGCCCACGCAGGCGCAGATGTCGCCGGCCCAGATCTCGGTAATGTCCTCGCGCTTGTCGGCGTGCATCTTTACCAAGCGACCCACGCGCTCCGTCTTGCCGGTGCGGGGATTCAGAATCGTGTCGCCGGTTTTCAGCGAGCCGGAGTAGACGCGAATGAATGAGAGCTTGCCAAACGGATCGTTGATCAGCTTGAACGCCAGCGCCGAAAGCGGCTCGCTGTCGTCAGGCTTGCGGATCTGGCTCTTACCTTGATGGCGGGGATCGATGCCCTCGACCGGAGGCTTGTCCAGCGGACTGGGCAGGTAATCGACAACCGCATCGAGCAGCGTCTGCACGCCTTTGTTCTTAAACGCCGAACCGCAGATGACGGGGAAGATCTTCAGATCGATGGTGGCCTGGCGGATGCCGGCCTTGAGCTCTTCGATGGTCGGCGTCTCGCCTTCGAGAAATTTTTCCAGCAGAACGTCGTCCGTCTCGGCGATGGTCTCGATCAGTTGCGCCCGGAACGCGTTGGACTTCTTCTGAAGATTGGCGGGAATCTCTTCGACCTCGAACTGGGCGCCCATGGTCTCATCTTTCCAGATGATGGCCTTCATCTCGACCAGGTCCACCACACCCTTGAAGTTGGCTTCGGCGCCCACCGGAATCTGCAGCGCCACGGGCCGCGCCCCCAGCCGCTTGCGGATGGTTTCGAGAACGTGCTCGAAATCGGCGCCGTTCTTGTCCATCTTGTTCACAAAACAGATGCGCGGAACCTTGTACTTATCGCCCTGCCGCCACACGGTCTCGGTCTGGGGCTGCACGCCGCTGACGGAATCGAACAGGGCCACCGCGCCGTCGAGCACGCGCAGGCTGCGCTCCACCTCGGCCGTAAAATCCACGTGGCCGGGAGTGTCGATGATATTGATGCGCACGTCGCGCCACATGCAGGTCGTAGCAGCCGAAGTGATGGTGATGCCGCGCTCCTGCTCCTGCTCCATGTAATCCATGGTCGCCGTGCCCTCATGCACTTCGCCGATGCGGTGCGTGATGCCGGTGTAAAACAGGATGCGCTCCGTCGCTGTCGTTTTTCCGGCGTCAATGTGCGCCATGATGCCGATGTTGCGGCAGCGATTGAGAGGTATAGTGCGAGCCACGGTAATCATCCTTGCGGTTCTACCCAGATCTCGAAATCGAAACCCGGGCTACCCCGCCGTTAAATCAATCTCCGGCAGTCCGCTTGCTCACTGCCGCGCCGGACGCTTAATCTTTCAAAACTCTCAGGAGTTCCTCGGTCCCTTGTTCCCTCGGTCCCTTGGCCCCTGTTTCTCTACCACCTGTAATGCGCAAACGCCTTATTGGCCTCGGCCATGCGGTGCACGTCTTCCTTCTTCTTCATGGCCGCGCCGCGCCCATTGGCCGCATCCAGCAGCTCGTTCATAAGCTTGTCGGTCATGCCCTTCTCGCCGCGGCTGCGCCCGTAGGTAATCAGCCAGCGAATGGCGAGCGAGGTGCGGCGATCGGGATTCACTTCGATTGGAACCTGGTAGTTGGCGCCGCCCACGCGGCGGGTCTTCACCTCGAGCAGCGGCTTGCAGTTCTCCACCGCCTTCTTGAAGAGCTTGAGCGCCTCTTCGCCGCCGCCCTTCTCTTCCAGGTTCTTCATGGCCTGGTAGAAGATGCCCTGGGCCGTAGACTTCTTGCCGCCCCACATCATCGAGTTCACAAACTTGGTCACCAGCTCCGACCCGTACACTGGATCCGGCGCCACTTCCCGCTTCGCAACGTGTCCTTTTCTCGGCATAAAATCCTCAAAAATCAGCTTTCAGCTCTCAGTTCGGCTTTGCCGCGCCAGCCCAATCCGCATAATCCGCCGCATGACTTCGAAACTGACAGCTGACAACTCGTTTACTTCTTCGCCGCGCCGCCCTTGGCGCGCTTGGCGCCGTACTTCGACCGGCTCTGATTGCGGTTGGCCACCCCCACCGAATCCAGCGTTCCGCGCACCACGTGGTAGCGCACGCCGGGTAAATCCTTCACGCGGCCGCCGCGGATCAGTACAATCGAGTGCTCCTGCAGGTTGTGGCCAATGCCCGGAATGTACGTGGTCACCTCGATGCCGTTGGTGAGCCGCACGCGGGCCACTTTGCGCAGCGCCGAATTCGGCTTCTTGGGCGTTTGGGTGTACACGCGCGTGCACACGCCGCGCCGCTGCGGTGAGGCCTGCAACGCCGGCGACGCCGTCTTGTAACGGGGAGCGGTGCGCCCCTTGCGGACAAGCTGATTAAAAGTCGGCAAACCGATGCTCCTGACTGCAAACCCTGAAAAATCTTCCCGTTTCAAGCCGTACGCGAAGGGCCCTTCGGGCCGTTCTGGCTTTGGGGTGCAGCAGTGCCCGCCCAAACACACAGAAACCCGACAGTTGCTGCTTCGCGTCTGCTTTCCTGCCCATCTCAGACGAGAACCGGGACGGTGGCCGCGCGTTTCCTCGCCCCAGCGCATTTTCTGCGCTTGAAGAAGAAAGCCAGCTCCGTTTCGCCGTTTCCGGCCCGCATAGCCCCTCCAAGGTGGGGAACGCGCGGGCGCCGATGCGACCTGTTGTCCCTGCCCTCTGCAAGATGAGAGCGAACCCCGGGACTTGTCCGGCCGGCAAACTACGCCTTGCCAGGGGAACGCCCGCTGCACTTTCCACACCGGGAGTTCCGACGCGTCCTCATTACATACGCAACAAAAGACGCGTTCTTGCGAACCTTCTTACCTTAGCAAAAAGAACGGGCGGGGTCAAACTATTGCTCCCCGCCCGCGCCAATCTTTTACCGGAATCTCGGCCGCCGTCAGTCGACCGACTGCAGCGTCCAAGCGCCGTTGTTCAGAACAAAGATTGCCGTCCGCTTGGTGCTCAGACGGTTCCCGGGGTTATGGGCAATGCCCTGCAACGGCTCGGGAACGCCTGTAAGGACCACGTCCTCAGTGTAATCAGCCATCTTGGTGCCACCCGGCTGGTCCTGAAGATCGCCGATGTCCCTTGCTTTTAGATGGTTAGTCGCAACCGTCAGGATAGCGATCGCATAATTCGGCTGGTTCGGGCTATCCGGCCGCCACTGGATCACGTCGCCCCCGTCCACTAGCGTCAGCACCTTCTTACCGTCCGGCGTTAGGTTGAAGTCGCCCCAGTAGCCGTTGGGATAGCGCTTGACCCCGATCCAATATTTTGCGTTTACGCCTTCCTGCATGCCCAGATCATCCACCGCGATGCTGGCCGCGGCCGCCGGCTGGGCATCGTACTTGGCCTGAATCAAGGCCAGCGCCTGGTCTTTAGAAAGCGGCGGCTCCGACTTGCAGCCGGCCAGCATTAACCCCGCTCCCAGAACCCCCAATGCCATCAAAGCTTGCATTTTCAATGTGTTTTTCACAGCCCCTCCCCGTCGCTCAAAAAAATCACGCAGAATTGTCGATTTTTTCGACCCGCCATTTTTCCTCCAACTCTGCACTGCTGTCAATGCGCCTGGAAGTGATCGCGCGCACAGGTGATAGGGGGCGTCTCAAACGCCGCCCATCCGCCCGCAAAACGCCGCAGCAGACCTTATCGCGCAGAGGCCTGCGCGTTTACCGCGCATCGTCTCCTGCGATTCGACCCATAAGCAGATGCCGGAATCCCTGCTCATCCGAGTGCAGGCATACCTGCACGTTGGGCGCTCCGGCTGTAACACGCGTAAACCCCTGATCGTCGACGGTGAGTCGCGTGGGCCGCACCGGGCACAGATCCGCCCGGATCGCGTAGGTTACAGCTACCGGATCATACAGCACCGGCGTCCGCCACTCCCCCGTCCCGCTCCACTGGTGGTAGAGCAGCGTCAACTGGTCCGTCAGCGGCGATCCATGGGCGAAGATGGCCGCCATCTCCGGCTGCCGTAGCGGAATCTGCGTGGAGTCGAGAGGCATCATGAACACCGGAACTCCGGAAGCCAGCAGCGCCCGCAATCCGGCAGGATCGCAGCGCACGTTCCACTCCGCCGAAGGCGGCTGAGGTGCCGAGCCCCTTGCCGGGTCGTAATAACCCTGATAAACGCTCCCGCCCATCATCACTACCCGCTTAAGCTTGCGGAACGTTGCCGGGTCGCGCTCGATAGCCGCTTGCACGTTGAACAGCGGCCCGATGCATATGAGCGTTATCTGGCCGGGGTGAACGCGAATCTTCTCCAGCAAAAAGTCGACCGCGTCGGCGTGGCTGCGCACCGGCGACTGCCGCGCGTAGGCCGCCTGGGTGAAAACATTCGTGTGCGGCGTCGCCTTCCCTGCCGCCACGGGAATATCGGAGCGATCCACCGCCTTCAGATATCGATCTACGAGCCGCGCCCGCAGTTCCGTATCTCCATATTCAGTCGTAATCCCCAGCAGCGTCAGCTCCGGGCTGCGCAACGCCAGCGCCAGCGCAAAGGCGTCGTCAATGTCGTCGCCAACGTCGGTATCCAGAATTACCAGTTGCGCTCCGGTCTTTTGCGGATGGGTCGCAACCCCTTGTCCCCATGCGCCGGTCCACATGGCCACAGTAAAAACTGGAAGCGTAATAACGGCGTAGAATTTCGCCATTTTCATGCGCCTCATTGTATTCCCGTCGCCGGAGGAGAATCCCCTGTGAGAAGAGCTGGGTGTGCCTGGCTCCCTGCCGCTTGGGCTGGCGGCGCATGCGCAGTACGAAACCGTAAACGGTGCCCCTGAACCCCGGCGATCGCTTCACCTTTGTCTCCGACGGCGTGGTCGAGGCACAGTCAAAATCGGGCGAGATCCTGGGATTCGACCGCACCCGCACGCTCAGCCGCGGGCCGGCCGCAGCCATTGCCGAAGCGGCACGGACTTTCGGCCAATTCGACGATATTACCGTGGTGACAGTCGCTTTCGTAGGCGCGCAGGTAGCCGCGGCTCAGGCCCGGACGGCATAAAAGCTGAGCGCCGCGTCGCCCTGCTCCAGCAGCCGCGTGCGGGCCAGCGCCCAGTACCGCTCCGCCAGGGCTTGTTTTTGGGCGTGCTCCGCGACCACCACCGCGCCCTCGGCCAGCAATCCCGCCGCCGCGCCGCCCAGCAGGCCTAGCGTGGTCTCATATTCGGCGTCCGCATCGTACGGCGGATCAAGGAACACCACATCGCAGCGACCCGGCGCTTTTCTGGCTCCGGTCGCGCGGCGCAGAAACGCGCTCACGCCTCCTGCCTGCACCCGCACCGCTCCCCGCAGCCCGAGCCGCTCGAGATTCCCGCGCAGCGCGCCCAGCGCCGCCGGCGACCGCTCCACAAACACCACGCGCGCCGCGCCGCGGCTCAGCGCTTCCAGGCCCACCGCCCCCGATCCGGCATACAAATCCAGAAACGCCGCGCCCTCGATTCGCGGCGCAAGCACATTGAACAGCGTCTCGCGCAGCCGGTCGCTGGTGGGCCGCGTGGCCAGCCCCGCCGGCGCCTTCAGCACCCGCGAACGGTAAGTCCCCGCAATGATGCGCATGGATCTCCGTTCACAGTTCTCAGTTCATGGTTCACAGTTGCCAGATTCCCTGGCCTCCACCGAACCCTTAAGAATTGTGAACTGATCAGGATAAAGCAGTTCACAATTCCAAGCTCGTAGCTCGCTGCGGTGGTTCGTAGGCCTCAGCTCAGCCGCCATCGCCGGGCTGGACCGTGAACTACCAACTGCGAACCGGGAACTGTTCCCCTACAATGGCACTATGCGTGGTTGGTCCATACCGCTGGGGCGCTGGATGGGCGTAGAGGTACGCGTCCATCTCTTCTTCCCGCTCCTGATCTTCGTTTTTCTGGGGATCAGCGGGTTGGATCAGTGGCCGCGCGGCGTGGCCCTGTTCTTGATCCTGGTGGCCGCCGTCCTGACGCGCGAAACGGCGCGCCTGCTCACAGCCGCATGGTTCGGGCTGCGACTGCGGGCCGTGCTTCTGCTCCCCTTTGGCGGCCTGTTCGCCTACGCCAACCCTGAAAGCCAGGAAAACGCCAACCAGGGCGCGGGCCAGTTCGCCATGGCGCTTGCCGGCCCCCTGGTCAATTTCCTTGCAGCCCTCGCCCTGGCCGCTTCGATTCTCGGAGCCAGCAGCAGCATCAACCTCTTCAGCGAGCCATTCCTCACTTCCGCCCATTTGCTGCGCGGCCTGGTCTGGATGCAGGCTTTTCTGGGACTGCTCCATCTGCTGCCCGCTTATCCGCTCGACTGCGGCCGTCTCATCCGCAACAGTTTTGCCCGCAAGCATGGATTTGGCCCCGCCGGCCGCGCTGCCGCCGGACTGGGCCAGGCGCTGGCGTTCCTCCTCATGCTTTCTTACATGCCTCTGCGCGATCCATGGTTGGTGCTCGCCGGCTTCTTCATCATGATCGGCGCGCAGATTGAAGACCAGGGTGTCTTTTTCCAATCGGTGGTGGACACGGTGCGCATGCGCGAGGTGATGCTCACCGATTTCGCCACTCTTTCGCCTTCTGACACGCTGGCCGATGCCCTGGCCCGCTGCGTACACTCGCTGCAGGAAGATTTTCCCGTGGTGCGCGGCCCGCATCTGGTGGGCATCGTCTCGCGACAGCGGATTGTGGACGCCCTGCGCCACGACGGCAACGGCTACGTGCAATCGGTGATGTCGCGCGCCTTCCAGGTGGCGCGGCCCGAGGACACGCTGGGCACCACCATCCGCCGCCTGACCGCAGGCCAGGGACTGGCACTCATTCCGGTCACCGAAAGCGGGCGCGTGGTGGGCATTGTGAGCGTCCAGAACCTGATGAGCTCCATGTCGCTGCTGGCCGAAAAACGCCGCTTCGACAGCCAGGAATCCGGAGGCTGACGGCGCCATGCCGGACCACCCCAAATCCGGGGGTGCCCCGGTCGCTTTTGATACCCGGCAAATGGCGCACAATGCGCTCTTGAGTCCCGGTCTCTATTTGGTCGCCACGCCCATCGGCAATCTCGGCGACATCACGCTGCGCGCGCTCGACGTGCTGCGGCGCGTGGACCGCATCGCCTGCGAAGACACCCGCCAGACGCAGAAGCTGCTCAACCATTTCGAAATTGCCACGCCCACGGTGAGCTGCCACGAGCACAATGAGCGCGAGCGCGCCGGGGAGCTGGTGGAGACGCTGCAGGCAGGCGGGCGCATTGCGCTGGTTTCCGACGCAGGCACTCCCGCCGTCAGCGATCCGGGCGCCTGGCTGGTGAGCGCGTCCATCGCCGCCGGTATGCCCGTAATTCCCATTCCGGGTGCAAATGCGGCCATCAGCGCACTGATCGCGTCTGGATTGCCGGTCGGCGAGTTTCAATTCCTGGGCTTCCTGCCCGAGAAGACCGGAGCGCGACGATCGCGTCTCGAAGACCTGGCCGGCCAGCCGCGTCCAGCCTCACGCACATTGATCTTCTACGAAGCCCCGCATCGCATTCTCGACACTCTGGCCGATCTCGAAGCTGTGTGGGGGCCCGGCGTGCGCGTGGTGATGGCACGTGAGCTGACCAAGGTGCACGAGGAGTTCCTGCGCGGAACCGTGGCCGAGCTGCGCAGCGAGTTAGAGGCGCGCGAGCGCATCCGCGGCGAAATCACGCTGCTTGTCGAAACGCCGGCAACTGCGGCCATCCCGGCCAGCGCGCCGGCCAAGCGCGAATTGCTCACTGCGCGCCTTGCCAAATTGCAAGCGGAAAGCTCCATCGACGAAAAAGAGGCCCTCAAACGCTTGGCGCGCGAGCGCGGTCAGTCGAAGAGCGAGCTCTACCGGGAACTGCAGCGCGAGCGGGCGCGCCGCCGTTGACTGCAGCGCGCCTACGTGACCGGCGCCCGATCTCCGCCCGCTGCAGGCTTAGCCTCTTGCATAGCGTGGATCTCCGCCATCAGCTCTGATACCTGCAACTGCTTGCGCGGGCTCATGTCGACGAAGTGGATGCCCACGGTATACCGGTCGCGAAGAGTCTGAATCACGCCCGCCAGTCGGAACGGCAAGCCTTCGAGCCGGAATTCCACCTCCACGCGCGTGTATATACCCAGCGGAAAGCGTTCGCCGATGCGGATGCAGCAGCCGCCCAGGCTCAGATCCAGGATCCGGCCATCGAAGCGCGATCCGCCTTTCACCAGATAAATGACTGCGGCCGTGTCCACCGATTCCCGTGCCTGCGCGCGCCGTTCCCGGCCCAAGCGGCCGGGGCGAATCGGCGAGGAGGATGGAGACGCCGGCGCGTTAGTCGCAGGCTGATCGGCCGCAGGCAGGCTGGCGGGCGGCCGCGGCCTGGCTAATTCCGGCCCGGCCACTTCCACGCCCTGATTTTGGGCCGCTTTCTTCTGTGCGTCCGCCTCGACTTCCGCAAGTACGATGCTCAGTTTCTCCGTCTGTCGCGGAATCCTGTTGGAAAAGTAGAGTCCCGCCTCATGGCTGCCGTCGGTCCACTGGACGGCGCCGCTGAATCGAAAGGCGATGCCCTTCACTTTGAAGCTGATTTCCACGCCCATGCCCTCGGAGACGTGTATCCGGTCCCGGCTGTGGATCCGGCATCCCTTAAGGCAGAGTTCGACCAGACGGCAACGCCACGGCTGCAATCGATTCAACAGCAGGACGGTGGCGTCCGCATCGACCGCGTAGCGGACATCGGAACAGCGCTCGCGTCCCCCGCCCATCCGGCTCGCTGCTTCTTCGCCTGTTTCCATGGCTGCCGATCATGGCGGGGTCAATGGCCGGCGCACAGCTCCCAACGGGCGCGCCGCCTTCGCGCCGAACCAGAGTAAATATGTCCTTGACGTCTTCCAGGCGGCTTGTTCTGGTTGAAAATGCCGCCTGACGGGCGTGCCTCCGCGATGCGTCTACTCTGGTTCCGCTATGGCTGCGCAGCCTCACGGCCTTTTAGCCGGTCGTAAAGATAACGATCGCTGGTGGTTCCCAGCGCTTCGTTATACAGGCTGATTCCGCCGGTCAGATCCTTCAGCTCCTCGCTGAATGCGTGAATTGCCTGCAACTGCGTGGCCGTGGCGGGAAGCTCATATTTGGGGGTCTTAATGAACTTCTGGTAGCCACGATCCACCAGCCGGGCCAACTCGCCCTCGACCAGCGCTCCCGGCCTCGCGGCAAAGGCCGCCGCCGCGCCTTCGGTCGGCGCCAGCACCGCGCCCACTCCATTCTTGCTCACCAGTACACCACCGGCGATTGCGGCCCAGGGCCTGGTCTCAAATCCATGGGCGCGCAGCAGGTCCAATGTTTCGTCCAATCCAGGATGACCGGATTTTCGCTTGATCATGGCTCTCGATGAGGCGCGGATGGCCCCATCCGCCATCTTGCGCCCTAACTCTCTTTCTCAATCTCGCACAGTGGCGCGCCACGCCGCAAACGCGGTCGGCTTTCAGCCGTCAGCTATCAGGCATCAGCAGTTTCATACCCCGAACGCCGCATCGGCTTCCACGATGAGCTGAAAAGCTGTCTTCCTCACGATGCAGCAGCCAATTCCTCAACATGGGCTTGGCGTTGCGCGCCCTTGCGCGGGCCGCGCTTGCGCGCGCTCATCACCTTGATGCGCTCCAGCAGTTCCTGCGCCGAGCAACTCCTTTTGGCCAGCAGCGCGTCGGCCGCATGAATATCGCCATTCATGGCTTGCGGATCGCCCAGCAGGATCATGGGCACGTGGGGCGCTATGCGTTTGAGCTGCTCCAGCAGTTGCTTTCCGCCCATCTGCGGGAGAGCGAATTCGGTTAGAACCAGGTCAACCTGAAGGCCGGAAAAAAGGTCGATCGCCTCCTGGCCGCTGGCGGCGCCAAAAACGCGGTAGCCATTCGTGGAGAGCATGAACTTCAGAACCGATAGATCCTGCTCGACGGGGTTGACGCAAAGAATCACTTTCTTTGGGCGCATCTTCGGGGGTCGCTCCTTACTCGATCTTTGACTCGATTTTCTTTAACTCAACTGGTTCGGATTCCGTCTGCTCGGCTTCTTCCGCGTTATGCAGGCAACACGATCCCTCACCCGCGCCTGGATCGGGTTTTAGGGGCTGAGATTTCCATGGCCCGGGACACCGCAAACGGCCGCCCCCCTGGCTGGAGCCCGATGGAGCTGACGGAGGCCCTGACCAGGTCGTCTCTGCCGCGCGTGCCCTCTGGCAAGCGCTCGATTCACGTCAAGCGGCTCGGATACGTTCCTTCAGCAGGTGGGGCTTACGTTTGGGGTTGTACCTGGCGCTCGAGGGAAATCCGCAAAGCGCCAATTGATTTGCTTCAATGAATCCGAAGCTTACGAAGAATGGAGCGCCAGCGATAGAGGGAAAATGAGGCGAAAGCTGGGGTGTAAACCATGCTGAAACAAAGGAAATAAACCTAGGATTAACACGGAGCGGGACTTGGCTTGTTGAAGGCGTTGTTGAAAGCGTGTGTATCAGGGCAGGAAAAGCCGCCCGTTTGCAACCGGTACGGTGCTGCCCCCCACGCGGATATCGGTCACCCGCGCATCAACCCGTCGCGCAGACAGATAAAGATCGCCGGCCGGCCGATCTCGACGCCCTGGCGAGTGTGAATCTCCACGCCCGATGAGACCGCGCCGCGCTCCACCAGGCTGGCCCGCTGCGCTTTGGGAAGAAGATGGAATACGAGCCCGCTGACTCGCACTCGCTTGATGTGCGCCGGCATTTGCAGTAGCTGTGTCCAACCTGCAGAGAACGAGAAGTCATTGATCGCAATCAGCGGATATTGCGATAGCTGACTGCGCGAGTACAGGCGAAGACCGGCGCCGGAGACACGCACGAGGGGAAACAGTCCGACATGGAAATGATCAAGCTGCGCGCGGCTGTCGAGCGTGTCGAGAGCGCCTCGGCGACCTTCCGCTTGAGAAATGGCCCCTCGCGATGAGCCACGATTTCCTCTGCAATGAAGACCAGCGCTGCCAGGCACAGGATCGATCCCATTATCCAGAACAGGATGCGCCGCAATCTCCGTTTGCGGCCGGGCGAGGTTCGTTCCATGGGATTCGCCATGAATGCTGCCTCCGTTTCCGCTCAGATTTTGGCCGAGATTCCCCTGGCCGCAACGGTCAAATCGTCGACAAACTGTTGTTTTTGTTTCTCTCTGTCTTCGTCGCTTCCTGCCCGAAGGATGGAAGATGGATGAACGGTAGCAACAATCGGCGGGTATCCCGGAATCCCTATCGTCTTTCCGCGGTCCTGTGAGACGTGAAAGGCGGGACCGAGCAACGCCTGCGCTGCAGTTGCGCCGAGACATACGATGAGTCTCGGGTGAACTGCCTCGATCTCGGCATCGAGCCATGGATGACAGGCGCGAATCTCTCCAAGGCTGGGCTTTTTGTGGAGGCGGCGCTTCCCCCGCGGCTCCCACTTGAAATGCTTCACCGCGTTGGTGACATACGCCGCATCCCTGTCGATACCCGCTTCCTTCATACACAGATCGAGCAGCTGTCCGGCGGGTCCAATAAAAGGTTTTCCCGCTTTGTCCTCCTGGTCGCCTGGCCGCTCGCCGATAAACATGATGATCGCCGCCGCAGGTCCTTCGCCAAAGACCGTTTGCGTCGCCCGCAAATGCAGATCGCACCCCTGGCATTATCTGGCCGCCTGCTTTAACGATCGTAGGTTGCGGGATTCAGGAACGAATTCCAGCGCGGTTGGCGATGGCTTCCGAGTGGCCATGCTGGATTCGATGCATTCAGGCTTCAGGGAAGAACGCGGGCTCATCGGAGCGTCAAGACGATACTGCCAAACGCGGCGATGCCGGCCATGATCCAGTGGCCTTTCCTCTCCCGTCCGATGCAAGCTGGGGCTTGAAGGGTGCTCTCAAGCCCTAGGAACTTGTTGAAATAGGTACCCATTTTGCGTCGGTGTTCAGCAGCCATTCGTCTAACGGGCATGCGAGGAGACGAGCGGGTTCAGGACGGGATGTTCAGCTATGTATCGTTGGAGCAGCGGGCGCCTCGTGATCACCCATTGCGGGCTGTTCGCAAGTTGACGGATGCGGTGTTGCAGACGTTGAGCCCAGAGTTGGATGCGTTGTATGCCGACTCCGGCCGTCCATCCGTTGCACCGGAGTATATTCTGCGAGCGCTGTTATTGCAGGTGTTCTACTCCGTGCGTTCGGAGCGGTTGCTAGTCGAGCAGATCGACTACAACCTGCTGTTCCGCTGGTTTGTAGGCCTCGGCATGGACGACGCGGTATGGAACCATGCGGTGTTTTCCAAGAACCGGGACCGGCTGCTGACTTCCGAAGTGGCGCAGCAGTTCTTTGCCGAAGTGAACAAGCAGGCGAGGCGGTTTATGAGCGACGAACACTTCACGGTGGATGGCACGCTGATCCAAGCCTGGGCTTCGCAGAAGAGCTTTCGCGCGAAAGATGGCTCTGACGATGGCGATGGAGCGGACTTTCATGGGCAGAAGCGGTCGAACCAGACGCATGAGTCGACCAGCGATGCCGATGCGCGGCTGTACAAGAAGAGTTACGGCAAGGAATCGAAGCTGAGTTATCTGGGTCATGCGCTGGTGGAGAACCGCAACGGTCTGATCGCCGCAGCGATGGTGACGCATGCCGACGGTTATGCCGAGCGCGATGCGGCGCTGTTGATGCTTGCCGAAAAGCAGGCGGGCCGCTCACGCCGCATCACGGTGAGTGCTGACAAGGCTTACGACACCAAGGACTTCGTCAGCACGGTGCGGGAGTTGAACGTGACACCGCATGTTACGAAGAACGACAAGGGCCGCCGCAGCAACCTGGACCGCAGAACCACGCGCCAGCCCGGCTATGCCATCAGCCTGAGCCGTCGATGGCTGGTCGAAAAGGGCTTTGGATGGCTAAAACAAACCGGACCGCTGCGCCAGGTCAAGTTGCGCGGCCTGGGGAAAGTGGACTGGCTGTTCGTGTTCAGTTGCGCCGCGCACAACCTGATGCGGCTGCCGCGACTGATGATGGCTGAACCGCCGGAAAGGCTCCGGGAGCAGTGTGCCTGAGCAACGACTGCGAGCCTCGGGGATGATTTCCTGAGACTCGCAAACACCGCACAAAACCGCACTTTAAACAGATTTCGAACGGAAGGAAATGAAAATCACCAGGAAAGACGCCGAAATCAGGCGAATTTCAACAAGTTCCTAGAGCCTGTTATTAACTTTTTTGCAAGATTATTCACTTGACACAGATTTAGACTTCGGTGACACTGCTCGCAGTGACAGGGCAGTGCATTGTCATATCGTGATACGTTGATGGGATACTCCTGCTAATCTAGGGAGACACCCAATTCGGGATTCACTGCCTCCAAAGTTGGATAGAGTGTTCCGTTTCGGGAAATTAAAATTCCTGATGACAACTTGTGGAGCTTGGTACTAAGATTGCCCGCACTAAAGGGAACAGCAGTCGAGCCGAACTGTTT
>JASHRF010000017.1 GCA_030037545.1 Acidobacteriaceae bacterium
GAAGGCGGTGCTGCGCCGCTTCGAGCGGCCTTCCACGCCCTCGATCATCAATTTTGAAGACATCACGATCGATGCCGGGGCCATGCAATTGAAGGTGCGCGGCGAGCTGACCACAACTACAGCCACCGAGTTCCGGCTGCTCGACTACCTGGCCCGCCATCCCGGCCGCGTCTTCACCCGCGACCACCTGCTGGATGCCGTCTGGGGCGATGCGCGGTTTGTCACGCCCCGCTCCGTGGACGTGTACGTGCGCCGCATCCGTGAGAAAATCGAGCTGGACCCGGAAAATCCGCGCTACCTGAAAACCGTGCGCGGCGCCGGCTATCGCTTTGAAATGCCCAAGAGCGATTCCTAGTTGTTCTTATGTCCGCGAAGGTCTTTTCCAAGCTGCTCGGCCTCTTCGTCCTCCTGCTTGTCTTTCAGACGATGGTGATGGTGATGGTGTTCGGGATGGTGGAGCACGCCCGGGGCATCACGCTGAGAGGCTTGAGCCGCGAGGCGTTCTGGTCCGGTCTGATCGCCCTGGTGATCGCTCTGCCGCTGGCCGCCGCGGTGGCCGGCCGCATCTCGGCACGCCTGGCGCGCGTGGGGGCTTTTGCGCGCCGCATCGCGGGCGGCGAATTGAGCGCGCGGCTGGCGACGACCGGAGGCAACGATGAATTCTCGTCCATGGAGACCGCGCTCAATCGCACCGCAGAGCGCCTCGATGCCGACTTTGCCGAGCTGGAGAGAGGACGTCAGGAGCTGGCCGCCATGCTCGACGCCATGCAGGAGGCGGTGGTGGCCATCACGCGCGACGGCGAAGTGCGATGGTCGAACGCCGTGATGCAGCGCATTGCCGGGACCCAGATTCGCGCCGGGCGCCCGCTGATCCACGCCGTGCGCGATCCGGAGCTGCTGGGTTGCGTGCGCGGCGCGCTGGAGCGACGTGAGCTGTGCGTGGGCCGCGCCAGCCTGCTGGCTCCGGGCAGCATCTTCGAGGTTAACGCGGCGCCTTTGCCTTCCGGTGGAGCGCTGATCGTGCTCCACGACGTGAGCAGCATTGAGGCGGCGCAGAAATCACGCCGCGAGTTCGTGGCCAACGTGAGCCACGAGCTGCGCACGCCATTGACTTCGATCCAGGGCTATGTGGAAACCTTAATCGAGGATCCCAATGCTCGGCCGGAGACGACGCGCGAGTTCCTTGAAGTGATCCGGAAGAACGCCACGCGCATGAACCGGCTCACGGAGGACCTGCTTGCGCTGGCCAGCGTGGAAAGTCCCGATTACAAGCTTTTTTTGCAGCCCACGCGCGCCAGCGCGCTGGTGAAGGACGCGATTCAGTCGCTGGGCGGGATCGTGGTCGACTCCGGCGTGAAGCTGCAATCGGCGGGTGCACCCAACGAGCTGGTGATGGCCGATCCCGACGCCATGACCCAGGTCTTCGGTAATTTAATTGAGAATTCGCTCAAGTACGCGAAGGATGGCAAGCGCATTCGCGTAGGCGCGTGCGCGCTGGCCTCGGAGGTGCAGTTCACGGTGCAGGATTTCGGGCCCGGCATGGCTTCAGAGCACCTGGAGCGCATCTTCGAGCGCTTTTATCGCGTGGACAAGGCGCGCTCGCGCGAGTCGGGCGGAACGGGACTTGGTCTGGCCATCGTCAAGCACATTGTGCAGGCGCACGGCGGGCGAATCTGGGCGGAAAGCGAGCTGGGGAATGGCGCGTCCTTTCACTTCACGCTGCCCATGGTGCAGTCGTCGCTGCAATCGACGCCGGTGACGCCGCAGACAACCTCCAGCTCCGCGTGATCCGGTAGACTGATCCGGTGACACTGCAAACAACTTCGCCGCGCCTGTTTGCCTGCGCATTGTTTTTTGCCGCAACCATCGCTGCAGCGCAACAGCCCAGCCCTGCGGCGCAACAGCGCCCCCCGGCGGTTCCGCTGGTCGCGCACGATCCGTACTTCAGCATCTGGTCGATGGCCGATCGCCTCACGGACCAGAACACGAAGCACTGGACGGGTGCGCCTCAGCCCATCTATGGCCTGGCACGCATCGATGGCAAAACGTGGCGCTTCATGGGTGCGCAACCGCGCGACCGCGGCGGCGCGGATTTGCCGGCCATGGAACAGACCTCGCTGGAGGTGACGCCAACCCGGACCGTTTACACATTTCAGGCCGAGCAGGTCACGCTGACCGTCGCTTTCTTCACGCCCGCATTTCCCAGGGATCTCGACGTGCTCTCGCGGCCGGTGACGTATCTTTCCTTCAGCGCCACCAGCCAGAATCCGCGCAACGTAACGCTGCTCGTGGATGTCGATCCCGTGATTGCCGTGAACACGGCGGATGAGCCGGTGACGTGGGGGCGTCTGCGCGTGCCGGGCCTCACGGTTCTCAATGTCGGCTCCGCAGAGCAGCATCCGCTCAATCGTTCCGGCGACAACGTGCGCATCGATTGGGGCTACTTCCATCTCGCCGTCCCTGATTCAGTCGCCTCGCAGACTGCTTTGTCTGAAGACGCAATAGGCAGCTTCGTTTCCACGGGATCTCTACCGCGAGCAGACGACGCGAACATGCCCAGGATGCCGCGCGCTCATGCCGCGCACCTGGCCGTGGCGCTGCCGCTGGGGCAGGTTTCGGCTGCGCCGGTTACGCGCCATGTTCTTCTCGCTTACACCGAGACGTATGAAGTCGAATACCTGGGCCGCAAGCTGCGTCCATACTGGGAACGCAACGGCGAATCCATTGCGCAGATGCTGGGCGAGGCCGAGTCGCAGTATGCGTCGCTGCAGCGCCGAGCGGAGGATTTTGACCGCGAGCTGACGGCCGACCTGACGCAGGCAGGCGGGCCAGGCTACGCGCAGCTTGCCACGCTGGCCTACCGGCAGACACTGGCTGCGCACGGCTTTGCCGCCGACGTTGACGGTACACCGATGCTCTTTCCCAAGGAGAATTTCTCCAACGGCTGCATTTCCACGGTCGACGTTCTCTATCCCTCGGCGCCGTTCTTTCTCTTTTTCAATCCGCTGCTGCTCGAAGCGCAGCTCAAGCCGGTGATGGAGTATGCCGCACTTCCGCGTTGGAAATTTCCGTTTGCACCGCACGATCTGGGCACTTATCCACTGGCCGACGGGCAGGTCTACGGAGGCGGCGAAACCTCTGAAGAAGATCAGATGCCGGTCGAGGAGAGCGGCAATCTGCTCATCCTGGCGGATGCCATGAGCCGCAAACTGGGAAACTGGGACTTTGTCCGCCAGTATTGGCCGCAGTTCACTGAGTGGGCCGAGTACCTGAGGGCGAAAGGCCTCGATCCCGCCAACCAGCTCTCGACCGACGACTTCGCCGGCCATCTGGCGCACAACGCGAACCTGTCCATCAAAGCTATTGAGGCGCTGGCCGCGTACGCGCAGATGGCCCAGGCTCTGGGCAAGCCGGAGGTGGCAAAGCAGTATGCGCAGCTTGCTGCAGGCATGGCAAGGCAATGGCAGACCATGGACATTGACGGAGGCCACTATAAGCTGTCGTTCGACAAGCCCGGCACATGGAGCCAGAAGTACAACCTGGTATGGGATCAGCTTCTGGGCCTCAATCTTTTTCCAGCCAAAGTGCGAGAAACCGAGATTGCGTTTTATCTGAATCACCTGAACCGGTACGGGCTTCCGCTGGACAATCGCGCCGATTACACCAAATTGGATTGGGAGCTTTGGACGGCGACGCTTGCCGATCAGCCCGACTTCGCCGCGCTGCTTGCGTCCGTGGTCCGCTGGGTGAATGAAGGCCCCACGCGCGTGCCGCTCACCGACTGGTATGACACCCGGACCGGCAAGCAAATGGGCTTTCAGGCGCGCAGCGTGGTGGGAGGCGTGTATATCAAAATCCTCGCCGATCCGAAACTGGCGGAGAAATGGCGCGAGCGGGGCGAACGGTAAACGGCAGTGCCGTAAACAGCGCCCAGTATGCGTTTGCTTACGGCAGTGCCACCTGAACTGCAGATCCGTCGTATTGAATCTGCTTTGCTGGATTCGGCTCGATCTGCGCGCCTGTGCCGTGGGTCGCATCTACCAGCACAATGCGGAAGGTGCGATTGCGGCCCATGCCGGGATACTGGCCTTGGCGAGCGCCGATGGTCAACGTCGATGAAGCCTCGTCCCAGTGAAGAGGAATGGTGGCGTACTCGCCTTTTTCGTAATCGTAGGTGTCGCCCTCGTCCTCATATAAGGTGAAATCGGCGTCGGCGCCGCGATAGATGCGCAGCGTGATGGGCGCGTCGGGCGCTTGCGTAGCGTATTCCACTTCCGGGCCCAGCGGGAGAATCGTACCCGCCTTTACATAGAGCGGAATGCGTTCGAGGGGCGCGGCAGCCTGGATGCGCTGGTCGCCATTGAGCTTTGTGCCGGCCCAGAAGTCGTACCACGCGGGCGCCGGCGGCAGGTAGACCGTGCGCTCGGTTGCGTCTTCCAGTGTGACGGGGTTCACGAGGATGGATGGGCCGAACATGTATTCGTCGCCGATGGCGCGCACTTTGAGATCGGTGCGCCAGTCCATGATCAACGGGCGCATGATGGTGTAGTCGTCGTTGGTCACGCGCCAGGCCAGCGAATAGATATAGGGCAGCAGCCGGTAGCGCAGCTTGTCGTAAGCGATGAGCGTGGGGACCTGCGGGCCGTAGGAAAAAATCTCGTTGGTGTTGTTCACCCGGTGTCCATGCGTCCGGAAGATGGGGCAGAATACGCCGAACTCAAACCAGCGCGTGTAGAGCTCCTGGTAGGAGGGATCGCGCGTGTCGCGCTCGTAGGGCCAGCCGTAACCGGCGATGTCGGTGGTCCAGTAGGGAATGCCGGACACCTCAAAATTGAGTCCGGCGGCAATCTGCTTGCGGAAATCGAAGAAGGTGCCCATTACGTCGCCCGACCAGACGGTGGTGGCGTTGCGCTGCTGGCCGAGGAACGCCGAACGGGTGAGGATGAAGATGCGCTTGCGATCGGTGGCGGCGCGCCAGTGATCGTAAATGTTGCCGGTGTGAAGCAGCGGGAAGATGTTGGTGTAGCGCGCGCCGTTGCCAATGGCCAGACGCAGGGTGTCGAGGGTGGCGTCGCTGAAGCCGTTCCAGGCCTCCGGCTCGGCGCTGTCGAGCCAGAAGCCGTCCCATCCCTGCTCCATGAGCGGCTTCACGAGGTGGTTCCAGAAGAGCTCGCGCGCGGCCGGATTGCTGGGATCGTAATCGGTGGTTCCGCGAATGTTCAGGTTGTCTTTCTTCATCTCCTTATATAGATCTGAATTTTCATCCGTAACCGCCCACACTGAAATGATGGCATGGACATGTTCGTCGTGCAGTTGCTTGAGCGCAGCCGGCACGTCGGGATAGGGCTTGAGATAATCCTCTGAAAATTCCGGATCGCCGCGCCGCTTCCACCAGAACCAGTCCTGCACGATCAAGTCCAGCGGCACGTGCTGCGAGCGGTACTCCGCAGCCACGTCGAGCAGCTCCTTGGCCGAGCGGTAACGGTCCTTCGACTGCACAAATCCGTACACCCATTCGCCGAAGAGCGGTGCGTGGCCGGTGAGGTCGCGGTACTGGTGGACGATCTGATCGATCTCCGGTCCGTAGATGAAGTAGTAGTCGATGGCGTCGGCCGCGTCGGTGCTGAGTTTCAGCTCCGTGGGAAAGCGGTTGTCGAACCAGGAATGCGAAGCCGTGTTCCACATGATTCCGTAGCCGTTGGTGGAGATGAGCAGCGGCACGGCCACATCGGTGTTGGCCTGCGCCAGTTCCACCACGTTGCCGCGATAGTCAAAGACTCCGTTCTGATGCTGGCCCAGCCCGTAGAAACCCTCGGTGGGCGTGGGCATGAATCGATCGCTGACGTGGTAAACCTTCTCGCCGTTGATCACATCGGGCGTGTAGACGCGCGTGAGCCGGTCCGACTCGGAAAGCAGTGTGTGGCCGGCCGCATCGAGATAGGTGAGTTGACCGGTAGCCAGGCGAAGGCTCACTTGCAGCTGCGCGGTGCGCAGTGTGGCGGAGTTTGCGTCCTGGACGAAATCAAAATGAACGGGCGAGCAGGCGTGGAGCAGCCAGGGCTCGGCGGGCGACGCCGACTTCGGATCGCCGGGGCCGGCCACGATGTGCAGCACGCCGGGTCCGCAGACGCTGAGGCGCAGCGTCTCCGTGCCGCGGTGCATGACTATGCCAGCGGTCTCCTGAGAAACGGTGGCCGAGGGACCCTCTGTTTGAGCTGCGCAGAAAACTGCAGTAGTTGCCGCCAGCAGGCCGACACAGATAGTGCTGCGAAGATGGGCTTGCATTCAGGGTTCCTCTCAAGGTGTTGGAAGTGCTGCACAACAGGATACGCCGCCGCGCCCGCAGTTGGCCGTTTGCGAGGCGGCTGGAGCGGCATGGCGACCATCGGCGCAGGTCAAATGAAAACGGTAATGCGGCGGCAACAAAATGCGTAACCCCGATCGGGAGTAAGCTGGGTTCGGAGGGGCAATGCGCGCTGCCGTCTTCGATTCCCGTTCCGGCGTTGCGGGCCGATGGCTATCTAGCGAGGACGTTCCGCGGCCGGTGCTGCAGCCGGGACAGTTTCTGCTCAAAGTTGAGGCTTGCGGCGTGTGCCGCACCGATCTCCATATCGTCGAAGGCGATTTGCGCCCGCTTATGCCGCACATTATTCCCGGACACCAGATTGTGGGCGAGGTGGTGGAGGGCTCCACGGCGGAGTTGCCGCTGGGCGCGCGGGCCGGCGTCTCCTGGATCGGCGGCGTGGACGGCGACTGCTGGTATTGCCGCCACTCCATGGAAAATCTCTGCGACCATCCGGTATTTACCGGCTATACGGTGGACGGCGGCTATGCGGAGTATGCGGCGGTACGCGCGGATTTCGCGTATCCGATTGCAGCCGATCTCGAAGCGGCGCAGGTTGCGCCCCTGCTGTGCGCGGGCATAATCGGCTTCCGCAGCCTGCGCGTGGCGGGCGTGGAACGCGGCGAGCGCGTGGGCCTGTACGGATTCGGCAGCTCGGCCTCTCTGGCCATCCGCGTGTTGCAGGCGTGGGGATGCGAAGTGTACGTGGTGACGCGCGGCGAAACGCACCGCAAGGCAGCGGAAGTGCGCGGCGCAACCTGGGTGGGCGATGAAGACGCGAGACCGCCGGTTGAGCTCGACCGCGCCGTTACCTTCGCGCCCAGCGGACGCGTGGTGGTGGCTGCGCTCTCGCACCTGCGCAAGGGCGGAGTGGTGGCCATCAACGCCATCCATCTTGACCAGATGCTGACCTTCGATTACGACAAGCTGCTATGGGGCGAGCGCCAGATCCGAAGCGTGGCCAACATGACGCGCGCCGACGCGCGCGACTTTCTGGCGCTTGCCGCCGAGCTTGGTTTGCGGCAAACGGTGACGCGATTTCCGCTCGAAGAGGCAAACCAGGCGCTGGAGGCGGTGAAGCACGAGACGGCGGATGGGTCGGTGGTAATTGACGTGGCTGGCGCGAAGTGAATGTCCGCTTCGGTGAAAGGGGACAGTCTGTGTTTGCGGGAGCCAGGCGCGTTCGCCATGGTGCGATGGGGCAACGGGGTAGTAAACGGCTATCAGGTAAGTGATTGATTCTATGTATGCGAGGAGATGCGGAAGCGGATGGTTTACCATTTCGTCAGCTCCATTTACCATTGCGTTAACGCCGTTTGTTTACCAGATGGATATTATGTAGGTATTTGATTTGTAATGGTTTAATGCTGTGACGGGCCACAATGCACCGGAATCTGGGCAGGATTCTCGGTAGTGGGTCCGTTTGAGATCGCGGGCCCACGGGGGCTCAAGCCCGTCTCATTTTGCGCGGCTTTTTTGTACGGGCTAAAGCCCGTACCCTTCATAGTGCGCCCAAGGGACATAGTGCGCCCAAAGGAGGAAATTACCGGCAAGATGAGGGCGGAAAAACAAGAACGGGAAAGGATTGAGCGGGAAGGAGTTGCGGGGAACGGGTGAAAAAAGTTGCGGGGAAGGGGGTTGACAGGCCCTTGGGGTGGGCGCCGTCCCTACGAGACTCGCGGATTGTATCGGGTCCGTCGACCCCACGCTGAAGCGCGGGGCTAACCTGGGCTGCGCCTACGGCGCGGGTAGGGGCGGCGGGATGATGTGTTTCGTGGAGGGATGTGACGGGAGGATGGGTTCGCGCCGTCCCTACGGGATTGCGGTCTTTGTTTTGGTGCTTCTTTCCTCACGCTGAAGTGCGGGGCTAACCTGCGCTGCGCCTACGGCGCGAGGGCGGGATGTGGGTTCGAGGTTTCCCAGGTCTCAGAGGCGAGACCTGGGGCACCCGGCGCAGTGCTTATAATCAATGCTTTCTGGAATCCCGAATGTTTCTCGGGCGCGAATGGAATCTCTGCGTCCGGATCGCGGAGGGTTGAGTATGCCAATTCCGGACTACCAAACGGTGATGCTTCCGCTCCTCAAACTCACGTCGGACGGCAAGGAACACCAAATTCGCGATGCGGTAAATGCGCTGGCCGACCAATTTCAGCTTACGGATGCCGAGCGCAAAGAGACGCTACCAAGCGGAGGAATTGTATTTGCGAATCGGGTCGGATGGGCACGAACGTATCTGAAAAAGGCCGGCCTCATTAACTACTCGAAAGAAACATACTTCCAGATTACCCAACTCGGCAAGAAAGTTCTCGGTGAGAGTCCGCAAAAGATCGATGTGAAATTCTTGCGCCAGTTTGCTGGATTCGTAGAATTCCAGGCCCCTAGCAAAGACGAAGGCAGCCAAGGTGCGCTGGACGTTGACGAAGCTCCAAGTGCGACCCCTGAAGAACTCTTGGCTTCCGGGTATTTGAAGCTTCGGAAAGAGTTAGAGTCCGACCTATTGGGGCGCGTGAAGGGCTCTTCTCCTGACTTCTTTGAGAGGTTAGTTGTCAAGCTTCTCACGGCGATGGGATACGGCGGGTCGCTTGCCGATGCTGGAAAGGCGATAGGCAAGTCTGGCGACGGAGGCGTTGACGGCGTGATTAAAGAGGACAAGCTGGGCCTTGAGCTGTTGTTTATTCAGGCAAAGAAATGGGACACTAATGCGGTTGGGCGGCCGGAGATCCAGAAGTTCGTGGGCGCCCTTCATGGCCAGAAGGCCAAAAAAGGAATATTCCTCACCACATCGACATTCACGAAGGAGGCGCGCGACTACGCCGAGGGCCTTGATGACCGACGCGTGATTCTGATCGATGGAGCGCAGCTCGCGGGACTCATGTTCAACCATGGGATCGGGGTCACGACGGTCAACAGCTACGTCGTGAAACGGGCAGATTCAGACTTCTTCGACGAAGACGAAACCACCGCAGGGTTGGGAGAAAGTGCGGGGAAATAGCCTGCAATTTGAGTCTCCCGACCCAGCGGGAAGTTCCAGTATTTGCAATCTCGGGGCCAATTCGCTAGGATAATGTACGTGTGCGCGGGGGAGTCCCTGCGCCGTCAATTGCACCACGGCCTTTGGACCCCTGAGCGCCGCAAGGTACTTGGTGGAGTTTCCGCCGAGGTTCTGTAGAGAAGCATCCCTCAGGGGCTAAAGCCCCGATCGATGTTTGAGGCTTTGCGGCACGACTAAAGTCGTGCCCTTTCAAGGCTGGAATTCAGCGCAGAATCGAGCGGGCTGGTAAACGCGGTGGGAGACGGGGGATAGATGGCCAAGACTGGCAAGAATATAGCCAAGGCGCGCGCCGCTGTAACCAAGCCGGCGTATCCGCTGCCTGAAGCGGTGACTCTGCTCAAGCAAGTGAAGTTCGCGAAGTTCGACGAGACCGTCGACCTGACCATGCGCCTGGGTGTCGACACGCGGCACGCCGACCAGATGGTCCGTGGCACCGTGGTTCTACCGCACGGGCTGGGCAAGACCAAGACAGTGGCCGTGATTGCTACCGGTGATCGGCAGAAGGAAGCGCAGCAGGCCGGCGCGGATTTCGTGGGCGGCGAAGAGATGGTCGAGAAGATCCAGAAGGAAAACTGGACCGACTTCGATGCGCTGATCGCCACGCCGGACATGATGAAGGTGGTGGGACGGCTGGGCAAGGTGCTGGGACCGAAAGGCCTGATGCCGAATCCCAAGACGGGCACCGTGACCATGGATGTGGCCGCAGCGGTGAAAGAGATCAAGGCCGGCAAGGTGGAGTTTCGCGCCGACAAGACCAGCCTGGTGCACGTGCCGGTGGGCAAGCTCAGTTTCGATCCGCAAAAGCTGATCGACAATGCGACTACCGTGATCACGTCGATTGTGCGTGCCAAGCCTTCGGCGGCCAAGGGCAAATACATCAAGAGCGTCACGCTGAGCTCGACGATGGGGCCGGGAGTGCCGCTGGATTCGGCGGTAGCGGATGCGGCGGGGAAACACTAAGAACAGAGAACGGTTGGTGCTGCTCTGATATCTGCGCTGTAGCGGAACGAAAGAGATTTGGGATGTGCCGCCGGGTGGGCGACGGCGGGGCGGAATTGGAAGGCGAGACTTCGATTGGCCGATACGCGCTGATCTCTGATCTCTGTTCTCTGATCTCTGCCGGAGCGGAGCGAAGGCAATGGCGATTTCGAGATCGAAGAAGAGTGAGAAGGTGCAGTTGCTGGCCAAGGAGCTGGAGACGTCGACCACGGCGATTATTGGGACGTTTTCGAAACTCTCGGTGGCCAAGGATTACGAGCTGCGCAAGGTGATTCGCGAGGTGGGCGGGAAGTACCGCGTGGTGAAGAACAAGCTGGCGGCGATTTCCGGCACCGGAACGCAAGTTGAGGCCGCGCTCAAGGGATTGAAGGGCGTGAACTCGGTGGCGTTTACCGCGGGCGACCCCGTGGCGCTGGCGAAAGTTTTCGCCAAGTGGGCCGGCGAGAATGCGGCAGAGTTTCATTTCAAGCTGGGCATCGTGGACGGCAAGCTGCTGAACGTGGAAGAAGTGAAATCGCTGGCCACCATGCCGGGCAGGGAAGAGATCTTCTCGAAGCTGCTCTTCCTTATTAATGCGCCGGCGCAGCGGCTGGCCACGGTGATCAATGCAACGGGACGCGACTTGGCGGTGGTGCTGGGCCAGGGCGTAGAGAAGGAGAAATTTGCCGCTGCTGGAGCGGGAGGGTAAAGGCAGCTCACAGTTCATAGTTCACAGCCGCCTAGCGAGCGGGTCAAAACTGTGGCTACGAACTAGAACTGTGAACTGACAAGATTTTTGGCCGCAGCGATAGTCGAAAGGGCGCATGTCTGGCGCATCGGAAACTTTCCACTGCGTGGGGCGGCCACTGCGTGGAGCAGACTTTTGGACGAGGGTTATGGCTCGTTCAGCAAAATTTAACGATTTTGATTGGAGAAGAAGATGGCGGATATTGCGCAGTTGGAAGAGCAGATTGTCTCGTTGAGCCTGCTGGAAGCGGCGGCTCTGGTGAAGAAGCTGGAGGAGCGGCTTGGCGTTTCGGCGGCCGCGGCCGCGCCGGTAGCGGTGACCGGCGGCGCGGCGGGCGGGGGAGCGTCGGCTCCAGCGGCTGAGGAAAAGACTGAATTCCAGATCATTCTGAAGGATGCTGGTGCCAATAAGATAAACACCATCAAGGCAGTACGGGAGGTTACCTCGCTCGGCCTGAAAGAAGCCAAGGACCTGGTCGATGGGGCGCCCAAGCCTCTGAAAGAAAATGCGACCAAAGAAGAGGCTGAGGCCATCAAAAAGAAGTTTGAGGGTGTGGCGACCGTCGAGGTCAAGTAAGGCATCAAACTTGCAACGGTGGCCGGGACGCGCTACGATAAAAGTTGCGCGTCTTTCGGCCTGTTCCGGTTTTTTCAGGGGATGTGCCACAAGGCGACCATTTTGTGGGGTCGTGAGCGAAATGCGAGAGTTCGACAGCCGGGGCGGAACAAGGCTGCGGGGGTCGGGCTGGAGCGGGGCAGCTTAAGAATTTTTCGAGAATTTTCGGAGAATTCCGTAAGTGTATCCGGGTCAGCGGTTTGCTGCGGGGTCAGGCGGAGCGGCTGTTGGCCGATCGAGACAGATGGTGAGTGTCGGGCGAGCAAGCGCAGAAGCGAGCTTTGGGATCGGCGAAATCAGGGCATATGAATTCGGTTGGGAGCATCGGCATAAGGCCGCGCTCGTGAGGCATTGCGTCCTTGCGAGCCATTTGTGTCTCCCCTAAGGACAACTGCAAACTTTCGACCTTCGCCCCTGCCCTGGGCATAGTCCAATCCCCGCGGTCCATTCCGGATTTTCCGGATCGAACCGCTCCGATGCCCTTCTCGATTGTGCGCAGTCTAGCGCACTGGCCGGATGCACGGCAAGGCCCGCCGCGCACACGAACCTGAATAGTGAGGACGAACGATGATCTTTCCAACCCGGAGTCCAGCTTCGGGCGCGGAGGGAATACAGGGAAGCGGACTGGATCTTCAAAACTTGGTTCATTCGGTTTTCGAGAATTTCTAAATGACATCTGCCGGCGCCGGTGAGACTCAGGCGCAGGCTTGGCGTGCATCGACCACGTGCCGCCGGAGTAAAGAGCCTCAGGAGTGATCATGTCCAACGAGAAGCGCGCGATTCGCAGCCGGCTCGATTTTTCCAAAATTCCAACCGCCACACAGATTCCCAACCTGATTGAAGTGCAGCGGCGCTCCTACGAACGCTTTCTGCAAATGGACAAGCTGCCCAATGAGCGCGACGACTCCGGCTTGCAGTCGGTGTTTGTGTCGGTCTTCCCCATCACCGATTTCCGCGGCATCTCGCAGTTGGATTTTGTGGACTTCTCGATCGGCAACTGGGAGTGCAAGTGCGGCCACCTGAAAGGGCTGCACCATCTGCGCACGGCTTGCGTGCATTGCGGAGCGATGGTGATTACGGACCCGTTCCTACCCGGCGACGTGCTTTGCCAGAAGTGCGGCACCTACAACAAGAACACGCCCGACTTCTGCAACAAGTGCGGCGACCCGGTGAGCCTGCAGCTGAAGTACGACCAGCAGGAGTGCGAAGAGCGCGGCATGACCTTCAGTGCGCCGCTCAAGGTTACGGTACGCCTGACGATTTACGACAAAGACCCGGAGACCGGCAACAAGACCATCCGCGACATCAAGGAACAGGAGGTATTCTTCGGCGACATTCCGCTGATGACGCCGAACGGGACGTTCATCGTTAACGGGACAGAGAGAGTGATCGTTTCGCAGTTGCACCGCTCGCCCGGCGTCTTTTTCGAGACGGCCAACAACCGCACCTACTTCCTGGGCAAGATCATTCCCTATCGCGGCTCGTGGGTGGAGTTCGAGTATGACCAGAAGAACACGCTGTATGTGAGGATCGATCGCAAGCGCAAGTTTCTGGGCACCATCTTTCTGCGTGCGCTGGGCCTGCGTTCGGATGAGGAGATTCTCAAGACCTTTTACACGGTCGACCGCATTCACATGGCCGATGGCAAGCTGGAGTGGGCGATTCCGGAGAACGCGGCGGCCGGCACGCACCTGGTGGGCTCCAAGCCGGCGCACGCCGTCCTCCTGGGCAGCGAGGAGATTGCGCACTCCGGCCGCAAGATCACGCCGCACACCATGAAGGCGCTGCGCGCGGCCAACATCGATCGTGTGGAAGTGGAAGCCGCGGAGTTGGATGGCGCCATGACGGCGTCCGACGTGGTGGATACCGGCACCGGCGAAGTGATTGTGGAAGCCAACGTGGAGCTGACCGCTGACCGGCTGCACAAGGTGATGGCTTCGGGCGCCACGAGTTTTGAAGTGTTCTTTCCCGACCGCGACGACGTGGGCAACATCATCACCAACACGCTCAGGCGCGATTCGGTGCACAAGCCGGAAGAAGCGCTCATCGAGATTTACCGCAAGCTGCGCCCGGGCGATCCGCCCACGCTGGACACAGCCACGGCGCTCTTCGAAGGCATGTTCTTCGATCCGCGCAAGTACGACTTCTCGAGAGTGGGGCGCCTGAAGTTCAACATCAAGCTCTACGAGAATCAGGATGCCACGCCGCTCGATCATCGCACCCTGACGCCCGAGGATTTTTACGCCACCATCCGCTACCTACTCAAGCTGCGCAAGAACATCGGTGTGGTTGATGATATTGACCACCTGGGCAACCGCCGCGTGAGAGCGGTGGGCGAGCTGATGGAGAATCAATTCCGCATCGGCCTGGTGCGCATGGAGCGCGCCATCAAGGAAAAGATGAGCGTGTATCAGGAGCTGAACACGGCCATGCCACACGACCTCATCAACGCGAAGCCGGTGATGGCCGCGATTCGCGAGTTCTTTGGCTCCTCACAGTTGTCGCAGTTCATGGATCAAACGAATCCACTCTCCGAGATCACGCACAAGCGGCGCTTGTCGGCGCTGGGGCCGGGCGGGTTGTCGCGCGAGCGCGCCGGTTTCGAAGTGCGCGACGTACACCCCACGCACTACGGCCGCATCTGCCCCATCGAGACGCCGGAAGGTCCCAACATCGGACTGATCAGCTCTCTGAGCTGCTTTGCGCGTATCAATGAGTACGGCTTCATCGAGTCGCCTTACCGCAAGGTGAAGGACTCCAAGATTCTCGACTTCGTGGAAATTGTCAACGCCGGCGAAAGCGGCCTGCGCGTGGGCGATCACATCGAGAAGCAGGAAGCCGCGCGCCTGAACGCGCAAATGAAGAAAGCGGGCAAGCGCCTCATCGACTCTATTCCCTATAGCTTCTACCTGTCAGCGTGGGAGGAGGACAAGCATACCATCGCGCAGGCCAACATCGAATTCAACGACCAAGGCGAGATCACCGAGGATCTGGTGAACGCGCGCCGGCAGGGGAATTTTGTGCTGGTGAATCGCGCCGAGGTGGACTACATCGACGTCTCGCCGAAGCAGCTTGTATCGGTGGCCGCTTCCCTTGTTCCATTTTTAGAGCACGACGACGCCAATCGCGCGCTGATGGGCGCCAACATGCAGCGCCAGAGTGTGCCGCTTCTTGTTGCCGAGGCGCCGCTGGTGGGCACGGGAATGGAAGGCGTAACGGCGCGCGATTCCGGTGCCGTGATCCTGGCCAAGCGCAACGGTATCGTGGACTCGGTCGACTCCGAGCGCATCATCGTGCGCGTCGAAGGCGAGCATCATCCCACGCAGCTTTCGCGCGAGGTGGGCTCCGATATTTACCAGCTCATCAAGTTCAAGCGGTCGAACCAGAACACCTGCATCAACCAGAAGCCGGTAGTCCGCGAAGGCGACCGTGTGGTCAAGGGGCAAGTGATCGCCGACGGTCCGTGCACCGAGCAGGGCGAGCTGGCGCTGGGACGCAACGTGCTGGTGGCCTTCATGCCCTGGCGCGGGTACAACTTCGAAGACGCGATCCTGATCTCGGAGAGGCTGGTGCGCGAGGATTACTACACTTCGGTGCACATCGAGGAATTCGAGATCGAAGCGCGCGACACCAAGCTTGGACCGGAAGAGATCACGCGCGATATTCCCAACGTCAGCGAGCATGCGCTGCGCGATCTGGACGAGAGCGGCGTAATCCGCATTGGCGCGCAGATCGGGCACGGCGACATCCTGGTCGGCAAGGTCACACCCAAGGGCGAGACCCAGTTGACGCCGGAAGAGAAGCTGTTGCGCGCCATCTTCGGCGAAAAGGCCGGCGATGTGCGCGACGCTTCGCTCACCTGCCCTCCGGGCATCGAGGGTACGGTGGTCGATGTGCGCATCTTCAGCCGCAAGGGCCAGGAGAAGGACGAGCGCGCAAAACAGATCGAAGCCGAGTACGTGGCCAAACTCGAGAAGAATCTGGGCGACGAAATCCGCATTTTGACCGACGAGCGCTTGAAGCGGCTGGAATCGATTCTGGGCGGCAAGGAAGTGCTGGCCGATCTGCACGACGAGCGTACCAACAAGCGGTTGCTGACCAAGGGCGCGATTCTCGATCGCGAGACCATCGAGCGCATTTCGACGAAGAATCTCAAGCGCATCCGCTACAACGACAAGGATCCGCGGGTGAACGAACAGATCGACGAGATCGAGGAGATGACCTCGCGGCAGATTGAAGTGCTGCGCAAGATCACCAATGAGAAGGTGGCCAAGTTGCAAAAGGGCGACGAGCTGCCTCCGGGCGTGATCAAGCTGGTCAAGGTGTACGTGGCCATGAAGCGCAAACTCTCGGTGGGCGACAAGATGGCCGGCCGGCACGGCAACAAGGGTGTGATCGCGCGCATTCTTCCCGAAGAGGACATGCCGTATCTACCCAACGGGACGCCGGTCGAGATCGTGCTGAACCCGCTGGGCGTGCCTTCGCGCATGAACGTGGGCCAGATTCTGGAGACGCACCTGGGCTGGGCGGCGCACGGACTGGGCGAGAAGGTCGCTGCTCTGCTGCACGGCAACTCCGATGCGGCGTACATTCGCGAGCAAATGAAGCAGGAGTTCGCGGGCACTGCAACTCTGCGCCAGTTGCTCGAGCTCGATGACGAGATGCTGATTCGCGTGACGCGCGGCATGGAGCGCGGCATCTGGTTTGGGACGGCGGTCTTCGACGGTGCGCGCGAGGAAGAGATCAAGGCGCTGCTGAAAGCTGCGGGACTGCCGGAATCGGGCAAGACGGCGCTCTACGACGGCATGACCGGTGAGCAGTTCGAGCAGCCGGTGACGGTGGGCTACATCTACATGCTCAAGCTGTCGCACCTGGTGGACGACAAGATTCACGCGCGTTCTATCGGTCCTTACTCGCTCATCACCCAGCAGCCGCTGGGCGGCAAGGCGCAGTTCGGCGGGCAGCGCTTCGGCGAGATGGAAGTGTGGGCTCTGGAAGCTTACGGCGCCGCGTACATCCTGCAGGAACTGCTCACTGCCAAGTCCGATGACGTCTATGGCCGCACCAAGATTTACGAGGCCATCGTCAAGGGCGAAGCGGCCATCGAGCCGGGAGTGCCGGAGTCGTTCAACGTACTCATTCGCGAATTGCAGTCGTTGTGCCTGGATGTGGAACTGATCAAGCGCGCCGACCAGGTAGCGCGCAAAGCCCCGGCACCGGAAGTGGCGGCGGTGGCGGACTGAGAACGATTTGTCAGAATTCAGTTGTCATTTGGCTGAACCTTTCAGATTGCGCGATTGGAAGACGACAAAAGCTGACCACTGATCACTGTTTTAGGGATTCTTCTTTGACAGCGGTAAACGCCGCTTCCCGGGAAGGAAGGATCCCAAAGGAATCCCGGGAAGAACAGCGTTTTTCCAATTTGAGTGGCCATGCCGGTGTTGTTCAATGCGGCTCTTTCTCAAGGAACGAGCCGCCGATCAGCAGCGTTTTGGACCAGAGCGAATTGGAAAAACGCGTAACCGTGGCCGGCGCCAAAAGGCCCGCCAAGGAGGGTCGCCTTGTTCCGTTCGAACCCATTTGAGCTTACCAGCCCGATCACCGACTTCGACGCCATTCGCATCATGCTGGCCAGCCCGGAAAAAATCCGCAGCTGGTCGCATGGCGAGGTCACCAAGCCGGAAACCATCAACTACCGCACCTTCAAGCCGGAGCGCGACGACCTGTTCTGCGCGCGCATCTTCGGTCCGGTGACGGACTGGGAGTGCCTGTGCGGCAAATACAAGCGCATGAAGCACCGCGGCGTGATCTGCGACAAGTGCGGCGTGGAAGTGACGGTCTCAAAGGTGCGCCGCGAGCGCATGGGGCACATCGAGCTGGCTTCGCCGTGCTCGCACGTGTGGTTCTTCAAGGGGCTGCCTTCGAGGATTGGCCACCTGCTCGATATTTCGCTGAGGGATCTGGAAAGCATTCTCTACTTCGAGTCCTATGTGGTGGTCGATCCCGGCGACGCGCCGGTGCGCGAGCGCGAGATCATCAAGGACGAGAATCGCTTCCGCGAGCTCGACACGCAGTTCCGGCCTTCGGGCTTCAAGGCCATGATGGGTGCGGAAGCCATCAAGGAATTACTCAAGCGTGTCAACGTTGACGAGCTGGGCATGGAACTGCGCGAGCGCATGAAGAGCGAGACCTCCGCGCAGAAGAAGCTCAAGTACGCCAAGCGCCTGAAAGTGGTGGAGGCATTCCGCAAGTCGGCCAACAAGCCGCAATGGATGATTCTCGACGTGCTGCCGGTGATTCCTCCAGAGCTGCGCCCGCTGGTGCCGCTCGATGGCGGCCGCTTTGCGACTTCGGATTTGAATGACCTCTATCGCCGCGTCATCAACCGCAACAACCGGTTGAAGAAGCTGATGGACCTGCACGCGCCGGAAGTGATTGTGCGCAACGAGAAGCGCATGTTGCAGGAAGCTGTGGACGCGCTGTTCGATAACGGACGCCGCGGCCGCGTGCTGAGGGGTGCCAACAATCGCCCGCTCAAATCGCTGTCGGACACATTGAAGGGCAAGCAGGGCCGCTTCCGCCAAAACCTGCTGGGCAAGCGCGTGGACTACTCCGGCCGCTCGGTGATCGTGGTCGGTCCGGAGCTCAAGCTGCACCAGTGCGGCTTGCCCAAGAAGATGGCGCTCGAGCTGTTCAAGCCGTTCATCTATCACCGCCTGGAGCAGACCGGCCAATGCACCACCATCAAGCAGGCGAAAGAAATGGTGGAGATGCAGGAGCCGGTGGTGTGGGACATCCTGGAGGAAGTGATCAAGGACCACCCGGTGCTGCTCAATCGCGCTCCAACCCTGCACCGGCTGGGCATTCAGGCTTTCGAGCCGGTGCTGGTCGAAGGCAAGGCCATCAAGATTCACCCGCTGGTCTGCACCGCGTTCAACGCCGATTTTGACGGCGACCAGATGGCCGTGCACATTCCGCTCTCGCCGGAGGCGCAGATTGAAGCCAGCGTGCTGATGCTGGCCTCGCACAATATTCTGTCGCCGGCCTCGGGCCAGCCTATCACCGTGCCTACGCAGGACATGGTGCTCGGCCTCTATTACCTAACCAAGGCCAAGCATGGCGCCAAGGGCGAAGGCCGCGTCTTTGCCAACGTGGAAGAAGTGCTGATGGCTCTGGAAGCGAAGGAGATCGAGACCTTGTCGCCCATCCGCCTGCGCTACTCGGGCAAGGTGCTGGACATGACCACGGCCTACGACGATCAGGACCTGACTCACACCGAGCCGGTGGACTTCGACAAGGAGTACATCAACACTACCGTGGGGCGCGTGATCCTGAACGACGCGCTGCCGCCGGGTATGCCGTTCATCAACGGGCTGCTCAAGAAGAAGGGCATTGGGCAGTTGGTGAACTACTGCAACCAGAACCTCGGCCTCGAAACCACGGTGGGCATGCTCGACCGCATTAAGAGTCTGGGCTTCCAGTACGCCACGCGCTCTGGCCTGTCTGTTGGTCTGGACGACATGGTGATCCCGGCCAGCAAGTACACGGTGGTGGACGAAGCGGATAAGAAGGTGATCGAGGTCCAGAAGCAGTACATGGACGGCGCCATCACCAACGGCGAGCGCTCGAACAAGGTGATCCAGATGTGGTCGGCGGTGACCGATCAGGTTGCCGACGAGATGTTCGGCAACATGAAGCGTGCGGATGACGAAGGAGCCATGAATCCGATTTACATCATGGCCGACTCCGGCGCCCGCGGGTCGAAGCAGCAGATTCGCCAGCTCAGCGGCATGCGCGGATTGATGGCCAAGCCTTCGGGAGAAGTCATTGAGACGCCCATTACCGCGAACTTCCGCGAGGGGTTGACGGTGCTCGAGTACTTCATCTCCACGCACGGCGCGCGCAAGGGCCTGGCCGATACGGCGCTCAAGACGGCCGACTCCGGCTACCTGACCCGCCGCCTGGTGGACGTGGCGCAGGACGTGATCGTGACCGAGCACGACTGCGGCACCATGGAAGGCATCTACGTGGGCTCCATCGTGGAGTCAGGCGAGATCATCGAGCCGTTGCGCGATCGTATCATCGGCCGCGTGTCGCTGGAGCGCATTAAGGACTACGACGGCAACGTGGTGGTCGAGGTGAATCAGCCCATCGACGAAGAAATTGCCTCGGCGATCCAGGGCGCGGGAGTGGAGAAGGTAAAAATCCGCTCCGTGCTTACTTGCGAATCGCGGCGCGGCGTTTGCGCGCTGTGCTACGGGCGCAACCTGGGATCGGGCCGCATGGTCGAGCTGGGCGAGACTTGCGGCGTGATCGCGGCGCAGTCCATCGGCGAGCCGGGCACGCAGCTCACCATGCGCACCTTCCACGTGGGCGGAACGGCCAGCCGCGTGGCCGACAAGTCGCGCCTCGATGCCAAGAACAACGGCTTTGTGCGCTTCATCAACCTGAACACCGTGGAAAGCAAGGACGGCGCGCTGGTGGCCATGAACCGCTCCGGTTCGGTTGCCATCGTGGACGAGCGTGGCCGCGAAAAGGAGCGTTACCAGGTGGTCTATGGCGCGCGCCTTCGCGTCAAGGACAACACCGCAGTCAAGCTGGGCGAGTTACTGGCGGAGTGGGATCCCTACACTTACGCGATTCTCACCGAGATTGGCGGCACGGTGCAGTTCAAGGATCTGCAGGAAGGCATCACGCTTAACGAAGAAGTGGACGAAGTCACCGGCCTGTCGCGCTGGGTGGTTGCCGATTCTCCCGATGAGAAGCGGCAGCCGGCCATCGTGGTCAAGGGCGCCAAGGGCAACAAGCGTTATCTGCTGCCGCGCGGTGCTCACCTGATGATGCAGGACGGCGACGAAGTAGGTCCCGGCGACGTGCTGGCGAAAATTCCCAAGGAGAGCACGCGCACCAAGGATATCACCGGCGGTTTGCCACGCGTAGTCGAGCTCTTTGAAGCGCGCAAGCCTCGCGAGACTGCGATCATCTCGGAAATCGACGGCGTGGTTCGCTTCGGCGAAGTCTCGAAAGGCCAGCGCAAGATTTATGTGACGGCCGACAACGGCGACGAGAAAGAATACTCGGTGCCGCGCGGCATTCACGTGAACGTGCAGGAGGGCGAACGCCTGCGCGCCGGCGATCCGCTGATGGATGGTCCGCTCAACCCGCACGACATTCTTGCCGTGCTGGGCGAAAAGGAGCTGCAGGCTTACCTGGTAAACGAAATCCAGGAAGTCTACCGGCTGCAGGGCGTAGCCATCAGCGACAAACACATCGAGGTCATCGTGCGCCAGATGCTGCGCTGGGTGAGGATCGATGAAGTGGGCGACACCAACTTCCTGCTCGAGCAGCAGGTCGACCGGTTCCGCTTCCGTGAGGAGAATGAGCGTGTGCTCCAAAGCGGAGGGCGTCCCGCTATCGGGCGTCCGCTGCTGTTGGGGATCACCAAGGCCTCGCTCTCTACGGACAGCTTCATCTCCGCGGCCAGTTTCCAGGAGACCACGCGAGTGTTGACTGAAGCCAGCATCAACGGCGCGGTGGACAACCTGCGCGGCCTCAAGGAGAATGTGATCGTCGGGCGCTTGATTCCGGCGGGCACGGGTCTTGAATACTACCGCAACGTCCAGCTTTCGCCGGAGCTCGAGGAAGCAGCGGCGCGCGTGCAGCAGGAAGTTTCTGCGGAGCGTGAAGCCGAAGAGCGCGAACTGGAGCTCATGCGCCAGGAAGGCGAAGCCGAAGAGATGGCAGCGGAGTGAGAACAGTTGTCAGTGGTCAGTTGTCAGTGATCGGAGGGCCCGGCGCTAGCCGGGCCTTTTTTATGCCATGGGTTTGGATACTACTTCGGAAGCTTGGCCGTTCTGTGTTTCATCGCCATTTGACCGGGATTGCTTGACTGCGTACATGGCAGCGTCGGCTTTGCTTAAGAGGCCATCGCGTGTGGCGGCATCCTCGGGATAAAGGGCAATGCCCACGCTGGCTGAGCCGGGCACCATGTTCCCGTCCACTTGAAAGGGCTCGTCGAAACAGCGCTCCAGGCGCATCGCGATCACCTCGACCTGTGCCCGGTTGCGGATTCTGGGAACCAGAACCGCGAATTCATCGCCGCCCAGCCGCGCCAGCGTGTCCCCGGGGCGCAGTTGACGTTTCATGCGCAACGCCGCTTCCTGCAGGTACAAATCACCGCCCTGGTGCCCGAAACGATCGTTCACTTGCTTGAAGCGATCGAGGTCGATAAAGATGATGGCAAAAATTCCAGCGGACTGGCGCGCGTTGAAAATCAGTTCCTCAATCTGCTTCTCGAGCGAGAAGCGGTTGGGAACGTCGGTGAGCAGATCGAATTCGGAACGGTGCACCAGGTCGGAGTAAAGCTGCGCGGTTTCGATGGCCAGGGTGGCCAGTTCCGCTGCCATCGACAGGGAGTCTGTCTCCTCGGCGCTGGGCTTGGAGTGAGCATCGAAAGCGGCGTAAATTGTGGCGAGTGCGGATCCGGAACGGCCCAAAATCTGTTGCTCCACCAAGCGCAAGCGGAATCCCGCGGTGTGCGGCGGCCGCTTGCCCAGCAGGGCTCCGGCGGTGACCTGGATCCAGCATCCTGCGCCATCCACCCGCATTGAAACCATCTCCGTGATGCGCTCCAGTATCTCCGCCAGCGGCCGCGAACTGTTGATGTCCTCTAAAACCTGGCCGCGGCGCCGCTCCAGGTAGGCCATGGCAGCGTTGTGGCGACGCGCCTTGCGCTCCGTCCAGATCACCCTCATGCCGATCATGAAGATGACCAGCAGCAGAATTTCGACGAGCACGGTCAGGTGGCGCACATTCAGCCACGCCGGCTTGGCGACGACTGTAATATCGTCGGCCGAGCGCAGCAGGATATCGAAGGGCACATCCGCGTTGAAGGGATTGGAGTTTTCCAGGATGCAGATGCCCGCCACGCGTACCGTGGAACCCGGCGCCACCTCTTTCATCTCCGGCAGAGCCGCGGGGATCATGCTCGTAGGCGCCGGGTGCCGGTAGATGGCGGAAAACAAACGGCCCTGGTCCTCCAGCACGTACTCGTCCTGCGCTGCATCACGCACCTCGGCTACCACCTGCCCTTCGACCGAGACCAGGTCGAAGACGTGATGGCTCTGGGTAAGCTCGAGCCAGGACGCGGCCACCGGCTCTGCCGGCGCGGGCACGAAGGTATCCCGAATCTCGCCATCGGCGAGCTTCAGGAATCCGTCGTGTACGTCAGGAAAACCGATAGCCTCGGCCTCATCGCCGATTCTCAGGTCGCCACGCGTGAGGGTGTTGACCCACAGGCTTCTGGAGCCGTTCTGCAGCACCACGGCCGAACCCGGTATGAAATATGTGACGGTGCCTCGCACCCGCACCCGGCTGGATTGGTTGCTCTCCCGGAACGCCGACAGAATCTCGCCCATGGGCGTCAGAGGCTCCAGCCACGGTGTGTTGGCGGGCGGCCGCAATACCTTGAGGCCAGCAAGGCTCTGCGTATGCACGACGATGCCCGTCATCTCCATCTTGCCGTCGAAGCGTCCAGACACAGCGCCGGTTACCTCGACCTCGGCATCCAGGAACCCTGGAAGCACGGAGGCGTTATCGCTGTCGATCTGGACTTCCGCCGTCGCGCCATCCACGAGCAGCTCAAGCACAGTGCTGGGCCGGTCCGAGCTGATGGCGATGTCGGCGGAGAGCACCCTCCCTTGTAACCTGACCAGCCGGCAGTCGAGGCGCGCATGGATAAGGTCTTCGAAGCTGGCGGACACAGGCTCGACCGGCTGTCCGTGGGCCAGCACGGTAACCTTGTCGGCTACGATGTAGGGCCGGAAACTCTCGTGTGTGACGCCGTGAATCCGCACCCGGTCTCCGGGCTCCAGCTTGGTTCCTCGCGGGGGCTGCACGTAGATGGCGAGATCGCCGTCCTGCACAAACAGCGTGATCTCGTAGCTGCGGTAGAAAGTGACGGTGGCTTCGAAGTCCACCGGCAGGCGTTGCGCCGCCCGCTGATTTGAAATCTGGTGGATCGCGCTCAGCGTGGGGAGCGGGACAGGTTGCGCCAGGAGCGAGGCGGAGGCCAGCCCCAGCGCCAGCCCGGCTGTGCAAGCGCACTTGATCATGCCCCCACCGGTAGCCGGCCGCTGGCAACCGGGGTCAAATCCGTTATCGGGTTTACGCCGGTTGCCGCCCATTGACCAACCACCGTCCTTTCGTGGAGGGCGAAAGGACAAACTTATCGCGACATCGGCCGCATTTGCAGGAACCGGCCCCAAACCACAAATCGATGCTACGGCTGCGGATCATCGTCCCCGCCGGATATCGGAAATCAGCGCTTTAGCGACGCTTCCATCCTACTCTCTGCGGAATCTGGTTTAATAACCACTTTGGGGTATAGTGGGGTCTATTTCCCGATCCGGTCTTCGAAGGGCCGGCGATTCCATATTGACCTCGAGGGTTGCGAGGCCAAATTACACTCTTCAGGAGGCTTATTCCATGACCACCCGCCACAGTTCTTCTGCCCCCGCGCTCTCCACTTCCCAGCCGCAGGCGAAGGGTGGTGCGCAGGCGCTGCCCACGCGCTCCATCCGCATGATCGGTGTCCCGCTCGACATGGGAGCCAGCCGCCGCGGCGTCGACATGGGGCCCTCGGCGGTGCGCGTGGCGGGATTGGAGAAGCGGCTCGAAATGCTCGGCCATCACGTCACCGATGCGGGGAACATTCGCGTCGAGATTGCCGAAACCCAGGCGGTGGGCAACAAAAATGCGCGCTATCTGAAGCAGATTGCCGAGACCTGCACGCGCACCGCTGAAGCCGTGGCCGCGGCGCTTGAGGAAGGAGCTACGCCGCTGGTGCTGGGCGGCGATCACTCGCTGGCTGCGGGATCAGTCTCAGGAGTGGCGGAGTTCCACCGCCGTCACGGCCAGAAGATCGGCCTGCTCTGGATCGATGCTCACGCGGACATCAACACGCCGGAGACCTCGCCATCAGGGAATGTGCACGGCATGCCGCTGGCTGCGCTGTTGGGCCTGGGCCCGGAGAAGTTGAGCAACATTGTCGGCTTCGCGCCCAAGGTCGCGGCGGAGAATGCGGTGCTGATCGGCGTGCGCGACGTCGACGCCGCGGAGCGCGAGAACATTCGCCGCGCGGGCATGGCCGAGGTGTACACCATGCGCGACATCGACGAGCGCGGCATGAGAGCGGTGATGGAAGAGGCGTTGCGCGCCGCCGGGCGCGGGACTGCTGGATACCATGTGTCGCTGGATATGGATTGGATCGATCCCGAGAACGCGCCTGGGGTGGGAACACCGGTGCGCGGCGGCGCGACCTATCGCGAAGCGCACCTGGCCATGGAGATCATCGCCGATCACGGGCGGCTGCTGGGCTTCGAGATCGTGGAGGTAAACCCGGTGATCGACGAGCACAACCGTACCGCGGATCTGGCGGTGGAACTGGCATGCTCGGTGTTCGGGAAGAAGATTCTATAGTTGGAATAGCGTTTGACTTTGAGTGGTTGATATGAAAATCAAGAGCGTTAGGGTCCCGGTTTCGTCGGTCGAGCTCTCTTCAGACGAAATAGGAAACGATCCATAATGCCTCAACAGCAACGCCAATGGGCGGGCGCATCTCTAATTCCCGTTGATCGTGTTCCGGTGTGACGATGGTGTAGGGATGAAGAGCCGTGCCTCTTTGGGAGGGCCACTGACAATGATGCGGAAAATGCCGCACTTGGAATGGGTGCGCCGGCGGTGTTGATTTCAGATTCATACGTACCCCCCGGGGGGGTGCGTGGGATTCTGCCATGAAGCTCCTTGTTTTCTGATGGTTGGATGCGTTTCGGGTGCGATTAACATGCAGATTTGTGCGAGAAAACTTAACTTTCCTGTGCTTCTTTGCGCCTGCCGGCCCCGGATTCTGGAGCGTCCATGAGCGCCTGCCTGGGAGCATTCTTCACAGCATAGCGGAACGGCGGAATTAACCCGCAACGAAGGGCGAAAATATATTTCCCGCCGAATGAGGGCGATGCGGGCGATGTGACATTGGCAAAGCCTTGACATCGGCAAAAACGAAGAGGAGGACTCCTTAAACAGGATAGCTGGTTTTTGAAGTGCGATTGCCCTGGGGCCCAAGCCTGGCTTGAATCGCCATTTCTTTCCGGGGGATTCGTATTTTTGGCCAATCATCGTATCGAAGGAGTAATCTGATCCGGAGAGAGCGAAAACAGGAGGTTTTCCCCCATGTCAAAGGCAGTCAAGCCCATTCCTGACGGATATCACTCCGTTACGCCCTATCTCATTATCCCCGGCGGACGAGCGAAAGAAGCCCTCGACTTCTATGCGCGTGCCCTGGGTGCCAAAGAAGTGATGCGCATGCCGCGGCCTGACGGCGGCATCGGTCATGCAGAGATGCAACTCGGCGACTCGAGAATCATGCTGGCCGACGAGGACGCCAAAGTGGAAGCCTACGGCCCCAGTCATTATGGCGGCTCGCCCATTACCCTTCACGTCTATCTCAAAGATGTAGACGCCACCACCAAACAGGCGACCGCGGCGGGCGCCAAGGTGGTTCGCCCCCTCGCCGACCAGTTCTACGGCGACCGCACCGCCGGTCTCCAGGATCCGTTCGGGCACAGGTGGTTTCTCGCCACCCATGTTCGCGATGTCTCCGTGGAGGAGATGAAGCAGCACATGAAGTCGCAGGCGGCTGCCTGAGCGGCTTGCCGACCGGTGCGGACAGCGTTTTCCCGAAAGAAGCTGCCCGCGTGGGCAGCCCCGATCGTGTTATCGAACCTCGCAGCTTCGGCGAGTGTTCGCTTTCTCCCTTGTTCCCTGTCACTCCGTGTCCGGGTTGAGGAGGATGATGTCGCGCACCAGCGCGTTCATCTCAGCGCAGGCGGCGATGAATTGGCGCAGGATGCGGCGCGTGCAACCAAACGTACCGAACTCAGCGGGCGTGAGACCGTTCTCGTTGTAGGCGCGCTCGAAATCCGGAAACTTTTTGAGCAGTGTGTCGACGATCTTCTTGTCAACAGGAATATCGATGCGCGGCTTCACTTCGACATGGGAACAAGGGAACGAGGGAACAGGGAGTAAGGGGCTGCGGGAATTGGGACCACGGAGCTGAGAATGAGTGTGACGACGCGGCGCATGACCATGGCACAGGCGCTGATTGCGTTCCTCAAGAATCAGTATGTGGAGCGCGATGGGCGCGGGCACAAATTTTTCGCTAGTATGGTTGGCATCTTCGGCCACGGCAACGTCGCCGGGATTGGGCAGGCGCTGCAGCAGAATCCCGATTTTCCTTGCATCCTGGTGCGCAACGAGCAGGCGGGCGTATACTTCGCATCGGGATTCGCCAAGGCCAGTAATCGCCTGCGCGCCTATGCCTGCACGTCGTCCATCGAACCCGGCGCAACCAACATGATCACCGGCGCGGCGCTGGCCACTATTAA
>JASHRF010000018.1 GCA_030037545.1 Acidobacteriaceae bacterium
TACGCAAAGTGAAGACAGAGAGCGCACTCCTGACTCCGCCTCACGCACAAAAGCTAATCGCTGCGACCCGATCTCCACATGCCTCCACCCCATCCCCAATACCCTCCACAGATCAACAAAACCTGTAAAGTATGTCTGGAGACAATCTGTAAAGCATGTCATGGTTCCGTACAGCTGAAGCCGTGCCCTTTCAAAACAGGGTTATGAAACAGCTTCTAGCCTTTCCTGCGCTTCTTTGCGCCTGCCGGCCCCGGGTGCTCGAGCAGCCACGAGTGCCTAGGAACGTTTCTTCACAGCATAGCGGAAGGGCGAAATTAACCCGCAACGAGCGGCGAAAAAATATTTCCCGCCGAATGAGCGCGATGCGGAAGATGCGGCCTTGGCAAGGGCTTGACAACGGCAAGGCGAAGAAGAGGAGTCCGCCCTGCATGAAAGGCGCAACCGCCCGGCTGCGCCCTTCTCTTCATGGTTGAAAGTACTGTTTACTTTGACCCGGTAGACCCGCCGTGCGTCTCTTCGAGCGCCGCCTGAGCTGCAGCCAGCCGCGCAGTCAGCAGGCGGAACGGAGAGCACGATACGTAGTTCAGCCCCGTCTTGTGGCAGAACTTGACGCTCTCCGGATCGCCGCCATGCTCGCCGCAGATGCCTACCTTCAGGTTGGGCCGGGTGCTGCGTCCCCTGTCCGTGGCCATCTTCACGAGCTGCCCAACCCCAGCCTGGTCCAGCGTGGCGAAGGGATCAAACTTGAAGATGCCCTGCTTCAGGTACGCGGGCAGGAAGTTGTTGATGTCGTCCCTTGAAATTCCAAAGGTGGTCTGCGTCAGGTCGTTGGTGCCGAAGCTGAAGAACTCCGCCTCCTCGGCAATCTGGCCGGCGGTCAACGCCGCGCGCGGCAACTCGATCATGGTTCCCACCATGTAGTCGACTTTCGCGCCCTTCTCCTTGAACACCTCGTCGGCCACGCGGCGCACGATAGCCGCCTGGTTGCGCATCTCCTCGATCCCTCCCACCAGCGGGATCATAATCTCGGGGTGCGGATTGCCGCCCTTGAGCTTGACCGCGACCGCGGCTTCGAGAATGGCCCGCGCCTGCATCTCGGTAATCTCCGGGAAGGTGATGCCCAGCCGGCATCCGCGCAACCCGAGCATGGGGTTCTGCTCGTGCAGCTCTTCGACGCGTGCCAGCAGCGTGCGCAGCTCCTTGAGCTTGGGCGAGCGCGGCTTGGTCTCCTCCAGGCGCGCGATTTGAACCATGAGATCTTCACGCTTGGGCAGGAACTCGTGCAGCGGCGGATCGATGGTGCGAATGGTCACCGGCAGCTCTTCCATGGCCTTGAACAGCCCGATAAAGTCGGCGCGCTGCATGGGCAAAAGTCTTTTCAGAGCCGCGCGGCGATCCTTCTCGTTATCGGCCAGAATCATGGCGCGCATATGCTCGATGCGGTCCTCGGCAAAGAACATGTGCTCGGTGCGGCACAGTCCGATGCCTTCGGCGCCGAACGCGCGCGCATTCTTCGCATCGCGCGGAATGTCGGCGTTGGCGCGAATCCGCAGCCGCCGGACCGGATCGACCCAGCTCATGAAAGTCACCAGATCCGGATCGTCGGGCTGCGCTTCGAGTGTTTTGAGTTTGCCGGCGATCACGCGTCCCGTGGTGCCGTCGAGCGAAATGTAATCGCCCTGCTTGTAGGTGTGTCCTTTGACCCGCAGCTCCTTCTTCGCCTCGTCGACCGTGCAGTCACCGGCGCCGGCCACGCAGCACTTGCCCATGCCGCGCGTTACCACCGCCGCGTGCGAAGTCATGCCGCCGCGCGAAGTCAAAATACCGTCAGCCACTTCCATTCCGGCGATATCTTCCGGCGTGGTCTCACCGCGCACCAGAATCACAGATTTGTACGTGCCGTTATTGTGATACTTCACCGCGTCCTCGGCGGTGAAAACAATCTGCCCCACAGCCGCGCCCGGCGAAGCCGGCAATCCGGTCGCCAGCACTTCGATCTTCTCGCCTTTTTCCACCAGCCGCGGAACCAAGAAGTCGTACAACTGGTTCGGCTCCACGCGGAAGATGGCCTCGTCCTGCGTGATCAGTCCCTCCTTCACCATGTCGATCGCAACGCGCACCGCGGCCAGCCCCGTGCGCTTGCCGTTGCGCGTCTGCAGCATGTAGAGCTTCCCATCCTGGATGGTGAACTCAAAGTCCTGCATGTCGCGGTAGTGCTTTTCCATGCGCCGCGTAATGTCCTTGAGCTGCTCGTACACCCTGGGCATGGCTTTATCGAGTTCGCTGATCGAAAGCGGCGTGCGCACGCCGCTGACCACGTCCTCGCCCTGCGCGTTCATCAGGTACTCGCCGAAGAACTTGTGCTCTCCGGTGGCCGGGTTGCGCGTAAAGCCCACGCCCGTGCCAGAGCTCTCGCCCAGGTTGCCGAACACCATGGCCTGCACGTTGACCGCAGTCCCGAGCCAGTCATCTATCCTGTTGATGCGGCGATAGGTCTTGGCCCTCTCGTTCTGCCAGCTCCGGAACACGGCGTCTCGCGCCTCCGCAAGCTGCTCCATCGGGTCTTGAGGAAAATCTTTTCCCGTCTCCTTCTTCACCAGCTTCTTGTACTCGTCGATGATCTCCTGGAGCGCGTCGGGCTGCAGCTCGTAGTCAAATCTCACCTTCTTCTTAGCCTTCACGCCGTCGAAGATGTGCTCGAACTTCTTTTTCGGAATGTCCAGCACCACGTCGCCGAACATCTGGATGAGCCGACGATAGGAATCGTATGCAAAACGGGGATTGTTACTGCGCTTGGCCAGCGCTTCCACGGCCTCGTCGTTGAGGCCCAGGTTCAGAATGGTGTCCATCATGCCGGGCATAGAGAACTTGGCGCCCGAGCGCACACTCACCAGCAGCGGATTTTCGCCCGCGCCCAGCTTCTGCCCCTGCAGCACTTCGAGCCGCGCCAGCGCGGCCTTCATCTCCTTGTCGATCTGCGGGCTCAGCTTGCCGCGCATGTATTCGCGGCAGGCTTCGGTTTGAATAGTGAATCCCGGAGGCACCGGCAATCCGGCATTGGTCATCTCCGCCAAGCCGGCGCCTTTGCCGCCCAGCTCATCCTTCATCTTGCCGTTGCCGTCGGCATGACCGTCGCCGAAGAAATAAACATACTTGGTTTCAGTGGTCGTCGTGCCTGCCGTCTCGGCAGGCGTCTGCTCCAGAACGCCCTGCGTCATGGAAAATCCTCCGTTTTCGACTTTTGTCCCGCGCCCGAGACTCCGAAGAGCCAGCCGCAGGGAATCAATATCAACGCTCCGGCGACCATTCCAGTCGCGGAGCCCCGCATCCGCACAGGCCGTCCATAGGTCAGGGTAACGCTTCGGGGGCTCAGGATTCCAATAGGAGGGTTCTTCTGAGCGCGCCGGAGACTGCGCACGTGCGGGCACATGCCATCATTACTACTGTAATTGTCTCCAGTATACGGTTGCCTGTGCCACGCGTCACATGCAACGAGTGCAACGAGAGAGCAATTGCGTGAACGCAGCATGAACGTGATTCATCGGCGGAGCAGGGCTCTGCCTCTTCGCGCCAGAGGCGTGGCGGCCCGCACTTCAGCGTGAGCTTCGCCTTTCTCTTCCCAAAACTTTTGAGAAGTGGTATTGAGTCTATATATTCCGGACCCTGAATCTCAACCCAAGTGAGGTCCTGCGGTGGCACGCCTTTCCCCCGTTGCGTTTTCGTTTTCTCTGGCCTTGGCGTGCAGCATTGCGGCCCTGGCGCAGCATCCTCAATCAACCTCATTCACGGCCAATAACGCCGTAGTCATTACCCACGGCCAATCTGCGGTGCCGCTGAACGGTCCGTGGAAATTTCATCTCGGCGACTCGCCTATTGACACGGCCACGCACCAGCGGCTGTGGGCCGAACCCGGCTTCGAAGACTCAAATTGGGAGACAGTCTACCTGACGCCGCAACCGGGAGGTGCGGACCCGTTCAACGGAGATCCCCGCTATGTGCGCGGATGGACGAGAAAGGGCCATCCCGGATACCGGGGATGGGCCTGGTATCGGCTGCGCGTCGTAGTGCAAGGCCCCAGGGAGGAGCTGGCGCTGGAAGGGCCGTTCTGGATGGAGGATGGATATCAGGCCTTCGCCAACGGAACGCTGCTGGGGAGCTACGGCAAGTTCGGCAATACTGACAAAACCCCCGCAACTTATTTCACGCAGCCCACCATGTTTCCACTGCCCGCCGCGCTGGGAACCGGCGCAGGTCCCGCTGGGATCACTTTGGCCATGAGAGTGTGGATGGGGCAGCCCGGGCTGATGCATTTTGCTGACGCCGGCGGCCTGCATTACGCGCCCCTGCTCGGCGGAGCCAAGGCCATCAAAGCACAAAACCTGCTGGACTGGCACGAGAACATCATCGAAAACAGTTGGTCGCCTTTTGAGGGCGCGGTGTTGTTTCTGCTCGGCCTGCTGGCGGCAAGCCTGATCCTGATCGACCGCTCCGATGGCGTATATGGCTGGCTGGCTGCCGTTCTCTTCTTCTCCGCCGGCTTCGATCTGCTGGTGAACGCGGGCTCCGCCTGGACCCACTGGGTAAGCGCGAGATTCTACTTCCTGTTCTTCCAGGGCATTTTCCTGCCGCTGCATATGGGCGGCTGGTTAATGGTGTGGTGGAAGTGGTTCCGCTTGCGACGTCCGGCGTGGGTTCCATTGGCCATCGTTGGACTCACCCTGGCCTACATGATCTTTGGCTTCGTTTCCGAGGGCGTTCTGCCCGGCGCAACTCCGCACCCCTTGAGCGCCGGTTTCGTAGCCGGCCCGGCCGTGACGCGGCTGGCGTTTCTCGGCCTCCTGGTCTTCATCATCGGGCTGGGAATCCGCGAAGACGGCCCCAGCGGCTGGCTGGTTCTGCCTGCGGTCGTGCCCCTGGCCGGCCTGCAGTTCCAAACCGAACTGGTCTTGCTGCACATGCCCGTGCAGTGGCATCCATTGGGGATAAATTTCACCATCGGCAACCTTGCCAATCTGGTCCTTGAAGTGGCGCTCTCGCTGCTGCTCCTCCGCCGGCTGCTCCACTCGCTGGAACGGCAACGGCGCATGGCGCTGGACCTGAAGCAGGCGCAGGAAGTTCAACGCGTCATCCTGTCCCAGACGCGCACCGCATTGCCGGGACTGGTCATTGAGAGCGATTACCGTCCGGTCACCGAAGTGGGCGGCGATTTTTTCCAGATTTTGCCGGATGCCACCAATGGAAGCGTGCTCATCGTGGCCGGCGATGTTACCGGCAAAGGACTGAAAGCGGGAATGCTGGTGGCGCTGCTGGTGGGAGCCATTCGCATGGCGGCAGAAACCATCACCGATCCGCTGCTCATGTTGGAGGCGCTGAATCGGCGTCTCCTGGACCGCGCCGATGCGCAAACCACCTGCCTGGCGCTGCGCATTGGCAAGGATGGCAGCGTGACCCTGGCCAATGCCGGGCACCTGTCCCCTTATCTGAATGGCGAGCCACTGCAAATGGAAGGCGCGCTGCCGCTCGGGGTTCTGGACGAAGCGCAGTTCAGCGTCATGCACTTCAAGCTGAACGAGCGCGATCGGCTGGTGCTCATGTCCGACGGGATAGCGGAGGCAACGAACGCGGAGGGGAAACTATTCGGGTATGAGCGAATCGACGAGCTTCTGAAAACCGGCAATTCCGCCAGCGCAGTCGCCGACGCCGCGCAGAAATTTGGCCAAAACGACGATATCAGCGTCATCTCGGCAACCCGCGATATTGAGTTAGTGCCCGCCCTGGTAAGGGAATTTGCCGAGTCTCGATTCTGATACCTGCGAAGCCACAAATCGTAAGCGGCCGGCGTCTGAGGATTTCCTACTTCGCCGCCGGCGCTTTCTCCAGCTCATCCAGCTTCTTTTGCGACTGCTCCGCCTGCGGATAATGCGTCGCCACCGCCTTCCTGTAATTCTCCATGGCCAGATCTTTGCTGCCCGCCTTCGCATACGCATCGCCCAGGCTGTCGTATGTGTTGCCGGAATCGGGATACAGTGTGGTGTTTAGCTTCAGGACCGCAATTGCCTCCGGCAGATGGCCATCGCCCAGCAGCGTGTAGCCCCACAGGTTCACCTGGTCTTCCTGCAGCTTGAAGTCGGGATTTTCTTTATGGAACGCGGCGTAGACCTCCTGAATTTGATCGAACCCGCGCCTCCCCAATTCTGTTTTGAAACCTTCCAGCGATGCGGGAACGCCGCTTGCCGCGCGGAAACTGGTATAGATAAAGTGCTGCGGCGCGCCGTTTTCCGCCGGCGTCTTCTTTAGCCACGCCATCGCTCCCGAGTCGTGCTTCAAATATGCATCCAGGTACGCGAGCGTGTACCGCGCCATCCATCCATAGCCCGGTATTCCGTCCTCGCGGGGATAATCCGCCTTCCTGGACTCCGCAAAATTCTTCCAGACGTTTTCGTTGCGCTGATAAATGGAGCTGAATTCTGTGTGAATCATCGCCATCATATGTACGGTGGTCAGATCGCCGTGCGTCCACTCATTCAGAGGGTCGGGCCCTCGGTTCGCCGGCCCGTTGAGATATTTATCGATATCCTCGATCGTAAACTCGCCCTCCGTAAAGAAGAGCAGCGGGATGGTCTCAAGATTCGGATGCACATCGCCTGCATCCTTCACCAGGCCAGGGTAGTAGCGCATGCTCCCATCAAGCGCCACCAGCGCGTCGATGCGGGTATCGCGCGCCGCCGCAAACAGGTTCGCAATCCCTCCCCAACTGAACCCCGCCACAGCCACTTCCGACATGTCCGTGTTCGCCAGGCCCCGACCATACCCCACCAGGAATGAAATATCCCGCGCCTGCGCATCGATTCCGGCAAGGTCGTTCGTCATGTCGCGCGACTCGGCGCCCAGCGCTCCCGTGGCCAGCACTACGTAGCCATTGCTGGCCAGAAATTCGCACAGGTCCGCATTCTCCCAGGCCATCGATCCGAAACTGGGCGCGTAGATCACCACCGGGTAATGCCCCGCGACAGCCGGTGCGTCGCGCACCGCCCACAGCGCGTCCTGCATGGCCGGCGCCAGTCCCGTCTTCCAGTCCTGCCAATAGATCGGCAGGTGCGGCTTGTCGAAACTGGTCTCCGTCTCCAGCAGCGCGAAGTAATCGCCCACCGTCATCGGCTTGCCCGCGGTCTTTTCCGCCGGATACCAGATCAGCGTCTGCAGCGGTCGCGCACGCTCTCCGCTAACAGGCTTGCCCAGATCGTCTACCGCAGGCCCCCACGTCCGCGAGTAGTCATACTGATCCACTACCTTGAGCCCCACGGCATAAGCGCCTGGCTTCTGGTCGAAAATAAAGCGTTCGGCGCTTTGTGCGAAACCAGCAGCCGTCGCCGCTCCCGCAAACACAAGGACGCAGAGAGAACAGATTCTTTTGCGCAATGAAACCTCCCGCTGGGCGGCGATTAAAGCGGCCCAAAACATCCAAACATCCCGCATGTGCAGCATGGTACATGGGCAGCCGGGGACTGAACCAGGACAGATCTGCCACCCAAAGGGGTAACGTGAACCCAGAGTACCCCTTCTTACTCCTCGCGCAGCGTCTGCGCCGGAGCGATCCGCGCCACGCGCAAGGCCGGAACGGCCGCGGCCACCAGAGCTGCCGCCGCAAGCAACACAACGACGGCGAGAATTGTGGGGCCGTCGTAGACTCCTACTCCATAAAGTACGCCGCGCAAGATCCGAAGAGCTCCCGCACACAGCATCAAACCCAGGATGAGCCCCCATGTCGAGGCATAGAGCCCTGGCGCCCCGATGTGGATCATGGCCCGGCGAATGGTGGAACCGAGCGCGATCCGAATCCCGATCTCTCGCGTGCGCTGAACCACCATGCTGGCCACCAGGGCGAAAATCCCCACCACGCTGAGCAGGAGCGCCAGAGCGGCCATTGCGCCCAGCAGCGCTACTTCTATGCGCTGCGCGGCCAGCGTCTGCGCCTCGAGGTCGCTCATCCGGTAAAAGCCGGAAAACGGCAGGCCGGGATCGGCGCTGGCCAGCGCCCGCTGCATCTGGGACGTCAGCCCTTCAACCGGACCCGCCGTGCGCACAATCCAACTGGGCTGGAACCAGGTGTGAATGAGCGCGAGCATGCCGGGCTGCGTCATCTGCGCCGCCGGAATGTACATGGTCTCTTCAGTTTGCAGCGGAGCAACCGGATCAAGCCCTGACGAAAGCTGAATATCCCCAACTTCGCCCACGATGACCGTGCCCTTGTCGAGCGTGCGCCCCACAGGATTGGCGCCGTGATAGAACTTCTTGGCGAAAGCGCGGTTGACGATGGCGACGAGTTGCGTGTTCGGTCCGTCGGAGCTGGTAAAGCTGCGCCCGGCGAACAGTGGAATCTCAAGAGTCTTGAAGTAGCCGGGCGTCACGTAAAGGATATCGGTACCAACCTGTTCACCGGTCTCCTTGCCGTCGGCCAGCGTAACCTGGTCGTTGAGCGTGCGCTCAAAGGGCAGCGTCAGTCCCACCGCCGCGCTTTCTACGCCGGGAATGCGCCGCATCGCTTCCGTGCTCTCGTCGAGCAACCGGCGGAACGCCGCGGGATCGTTATAATGCGCGTCGTTGAGCGAAGCCTTTGCCGTCATCACGCCATGGGGATTGAATCCCGGCGGCAGTGTTTCCAGGTGGACGAGGCTGCGGATGAGCAGTCCCGATCCGGCCAGCAAAAGAACCGTGAGTGCCACCTCGCCGGCAATCAGCACTTGCCGCAATCGCAGTCTTTCCATGCTCGCAACGCCGCGGCTCGCCATCGAGGCGCGCAGATCGATTCGGCGCGTAATGAAAGCCGGCAACATCCCGAATAGAACACTGGTGAGAATGGAGACAATGAGCGTGAACGCCAGCACACGGGCGTCAAGCGGCACGCTGGTAACCGGCAAAAATCCCAGTGGCAGCAGCGAGAGCAAGCCACGCAGGGCCAGAAAGCCCACTCCCACACCGGCTGCACCGCCTGCCACGGCCAGCACCAGGTTCTCCATCCAGAACTGCCGCTCGATCTGCCAGCGCGAAGCTCCCAGCGCCAGGCGCGTGGCAATCTCCGGAACGCGCCGCGACATGTGCACCAGCGTCAGCCCGGCAAGATTGGCGCAGGCGATCAATAAAATCAATCCCGCGGCCGTCATCAACGCAAGAGCCTTCGGGCGCAATGCGGCCGCTTGGCCTTGCTGCAAGGGCACGGTGTAAAACGAGACCTTTGTCTCGTGGTTTTCGCGCGCGATGCTCGCTGCCGGAACGGCCCAGGCGCGGTTGATCTCCGCGTCGGCCTCCTGCCATGTGGCGCCGTCGCGCAGGCGCGTGATGACATCGTAGTTGGTGCCGCCGCCCTCGCCCTGCCTGCTGGGCTGGAGCGCGGTGTACACATCGGCATCAAGCGGCGTTGTGGCGCCTTGCGGCAGGATGCCAATCACCGTGTACAACTCGCCCTTCAGGTGAATGGATTGTCCCACGATGCCGCGGTCGCCGCCGAAGATGTTACGCCACAGCCGGTAGCTGAGAATGGCGGCGTTGGGCCCGCGCGGCTGGTCCTCTGCCGCCGTAAAGTTGCGCCCGGCAGCAGGATGGATGCCGAGCACGTCAAGGTAGTGCTGGGATATGCGGCCGTCCTGCACGTATGCAACCCGCGCGCCGGCTTGAAGATTCGCGCCGGAAATCCCGCCGGAAATCGCGGAGTTGAGCGCAGGCACACTGTCGCGCAGCAACTCCCATTGCTCGCCATCGATGCCGTGAGCCCCATCGTACGGCGTTGGCCCCTGCATGACCCTGAAGATCGTCCCCATCCGTTCCGGGTGCGGATAGGGAAGGCCCGTCAAAATGAGCGCATTCACGATGGAGAAGACGGCAGTATTGGCCCCGATGGCCAACGCCAGAGTGATGACCACAGCCGCAGAGAATCCTCGATTGCGGCGCATTTGCCGAAGCGCAAATTTGAAATTCCGCCCGAAGGTCCGCATCGAAGATTTTCCTTTCCATTCAGGATCGGCATTACGCGGCGCTCTCCTCGAAACAGGCCTCCCGCTGCGCTGCGTCCGGGGCGATCAGAATCCGGTCCAGCCCCACCAGCGCAAGAATCTCGCGCACATGCCGCCGCGGCCGCGCCACGGTAAAGCTGTGCCCCGCCTTGCAAGCGTCGCAATACAGCGTGATGAGCGCTGCCAGGCCGGCTGCGTCGATGCGTTCCACCGAACCCAGGTCGAGCGACACGCTCTCACGCCGCACCACCGGCGTCAGCCGCTCCACCAAATCCTGCTCCTGCCCGCGAACCAATTCCATTTTTTCTCCCTGCGCAGTCGCTTCCACAACCATCGGCATGCTCTCAAAATTGCTCGCACCGGTCATAAAACCTCCTCCGCGGCGACCGTAGCCGCGTTTCCTCCTGAGAACTGATTTTGACCCTCGCCCTCTTAAGTTGCACGCGAACGGCCAAAGTGAATTAGCGGTAAGTAACTGAACCAAAAGGACCGATTGCGTCGAAGCTTCTTCCCGTTCTACCCGGCGCTGTGCGATCCTTGCCCGCAAGCGTCCGCAAATGAACAGTGATTTCAGATACGTATTGAGAGTGGAGACGGTTCCGTGGCTCAAGGGAAGCGCCGCCATGGAATCTTGTTCTACTGATAAGACGTGCGGCACGCACCAGGAGTCGCAGAACTGTGTACCAAGTCGTGGCACGATGCGAAACCGCTTCGGCGGCCAACAGCAGCGCGTATTTGCTACCGGATAATCCGAAACTCCCCGCTGCAGTGCATCAGGCTCATCAGGTAGAGCATGCCGTCGTAGTAGCGTTGTTCGCCGGAGGGAACCGGCATCTTCCACAGCGCGTCAACGAACGCCTTCGCGGCCGGTCCATCCGTTGCCGCGAGGCTGCCCACCGCCGTCGTCGCCACCATGCCCGGCGAATGAGTTGTCGACTGTGGCTTTCCATCCAGCGTGTATCGATTCGCAAACGTACCAATGCCCTGCGCAAAAAGAAACTTCTGCAGACGGTCGCTGAGCGCGGTCTCGCGCGGGTCTTTGCGCCACCACGCGTAATCCACGCTCCAGTTGCTCACTGTGCGCCACGCATCGGCCATGAACGGCACTGGCTTTCCATCAAAGCCCATCACCGGCGTGCCGTCGAAGTTGCTACGGTCCGGCGTGAGGCCGGTCTCGGGCCCTGCGACGCGATGGAAAAAATCCCGGCTTACATCCGCGGCCATGGCCCAGAATGCCCGATCCTCCACCGGACCCCAGCGCGCCCACAATTCATAGAACGCCGGCAGGTGATACGAAACATCGGTCACGCCGTCGGGCAGATTGGGCACAAAGCGGATCATGAAATACGGCTCATCGACCATGGGCCCGACGATTTCCTGGTGCGGCCCGCGGAAAAACCGGAACGATGGCGGCGGCCACGGCTTTCCGCTCGATTTGGCCTCGGCCTCCAGGCGGCGATTGTTGGGGCTGGGCCAGGGATGATCGGGAGCGATAAACAGGGCATCGCCGGGATGAATGCGAAACGGCCCCGTCCCGGTCAGCACCGGGTGATGCCGCATACCGCGCAGGATCCTGTCCGCCTCAGCCTGATAGTTGTAAATACCTTTGCCATTACCCCAGCGGTGCGCGGCAAAATAGAGCGACATGACAAAGTACTCTTCGCCATCCGGCGCCGGGCCCGTGGATCGCGGCGTGCCGTCGGTGTTCATCGACCACGCAAAGTACCCCACCGAGGGATTCCTGGGGTCGGTGATGAGCATGTACGTCTTCGCCCAGTTCCAAAGCGCGTCGAACTCGCGCTTTTTATTGAGCTCGACGGCGATGATCATGCCGTAGCTCATGCCTTCGGTGCGCACGTCGTTGTTGGCCCAGTCGGTCACGTACGCCAGCGGCCCGTTCCGGTTGGCGCCGGCCTCAAAGTAGACGCGCTGCTCCTGCCCGTCGCCGTGAAAGAGCTGCTGAAACGCGTGCTCGATCTTGGCTTGGGCTTGGGCCGGGGTGTGCCCCTGCTCAGCAAACAGGTTTCGGTAGCGATGCGTAGCGTATGCGCCCGCGCCATCGCCCGGAAAGCGCTCGATTTTGCCCAGCGGCGCATTTTTATAAGGCGCCGGCATCCTGAATCGCGGCGCAGACGAGCTGGGCGCCTGCGCGCATACCATGCTCGGCCCGAGCATCGAAGTGAAGAATGCCAGCACCAACAAGCCGATCCCGCGCGTCATGCCATCATCCTGTCCCGGCGCAAACTTCATCCTCAACCGCCTCGGCGCTACGATGAACTCGGGCGCACATGGCTACCATCGCCACTCTAATCCTGCTCGCGCATCTGCTGTGGATCGCGCTGGTCATCTTCGGAGTATTCTTCACCCGCGGCCGCCCGGTCTGGAGCGGCATTCACATCGCCGCGCTGGCGTGGGGAATTGTGGTCGAAGCCGGTCCGTGGCCGTGCCCGCTCACCCTCGCCGAGCAGTATTTCGAAACCCGTGCCGGCCAAACCGCCTATCAAGGCGATTTCCTGCTCCATCTGCTCGACTCAATTGTCTATCCCAATCTTCCCGGCTGGGTCGTCACCGTTGCCGGCGTCACCGTTTGCGCGCTTATCCTCGCCGTCTACGCCCGCCGCCTCCAGCAATTTCTCACCCACCGCCAACGCCGAGTCCCTAGTCCCTGACCCCGGTTCCCTGGTTTCCCGCCTTCTCCACCGTCATCTCGTTTGTCCAGCTTCCATCATCGGTGCCGAAGGTAAACTTGATTTTCCCGTCGACCAGCTTGCCGTTGTAAACGATCTTGTAGGTATCGCCCTGGTATTGGGTGTTGAGCCAGAAGGTCAGCGTATCGCCGTCAAGTTTGCCTTCTTGAATCTCGACCGGTTTGTCCGGCGCTCCGTCCACCATTCCCGCCACGGTCCCGGTCACGGCTTCCCCCGCCGAGGTGAGATTGAGCGTCACGGGCGCCGTCATTCCCTGGAAATCGAAGCTGCCTTTCCATGTTCCAGTCACATCTGCCGGCGCTGGAATTGGCTCAGTGCTCTTCCGCGCCCGCAGCGCCGAGCTCCAACTGCCATCATCGGTGCCCAGCGTAAATGAAATCCCGTCGGCGGCGCTCGAAACCTGGCCCGTGAACACCAGCTTGTAAGTCTGGCCCTGGTAATCGGTATTGGCCCAGAAGCTCACCTTGTCGCCATCGATCTTGCCCTCATGAATGTCGGTGGGCGTGGTCGGCAGTCCCTCGATGGTCCCGGTTACCGCGCCGCCCGTCACGGTCAAATGGAACGTGAGCGGCACGCTCTCGCCCTGGTAATCGAATGCGCCTTTCCACGTTCCGGTCAAATTGGCGCCATGAACGCAGGGCGCGATAGCCAGAATCTCCGCAAACACGGCGAGTGAAATTAGAATTTTCATGCGCACCCCTCCAAAACTCAAGAGCATAGCACAGGTTTCACGAGTAAGGGGCCAGCCTCTGGCATCCAGCCTTCAGCTTCCAAATGCCCGGTGCCGAAGATAGCGCTGCGCGGCCAGGCGAAGGCCCTCGGTCCCTCGGTCCCTGCTTTCTGTCACAGGACGTTCATACTCCCGCTGTGATAGCATCCGGTTTTTGATGCGGCAGTTGCGGGAGCCTGCTCAATCTTACCCCGCGCGCCGAGCCTGAGCCTCCGTATGGATGAGGAAGACGGCAGACCGGGACCCCAAGCCCGGCAATCCGGCCATCCGAACGCACCGTGCGGCGTCCTCCCGCAGTCCCTGTGCCGCACAAGCTCGGCAATCCATCGCTGGGCGCCCCTGGTCTCGATTTTGAGACCCGCGAAACCACCAGCCCAGATCGGCCAAAATTCCAGCACCATCATTGCACATTTGAGGAGAACTCCATGAAAACGTACCAGGGAAGTGAGATCCGCAACGTAGCTGTAGTGGGGCATGCGCACAGCGGCAAAACCACGCTCATAGCCGCCATGCTGCATGCCGCCAAAATGACGCCCGCCCAGGGCCGCGTTGACGATGGCTCGGCCGTAACGGCCTACGACGAAGAGGAAGTTGCCCGCGGCATCACCATGCAGAACGCCGTCGCCTTTGCCGAGTGGCAGGGCGTCAAAATCAACCTCGTCGATACCCCCGGTTTTCATATGTTCAACCACGAAGCCCGCGCCGCGCTGCTGCCGGTCGAGTCCGCCGTAGTGGTCGTGAATGCGCAGTCCGGCGTAGAGCCGGTTACCGAGCGCGTGTGGCGCTATGCCGAAGAAGCCAACGTGCCGCGCATCGTTCTCGTAAACCAGATGGACAATCCCAAGGCCGGCGGCGGAGGCGGGCTGAGCGCCCTCATCGACGACATCCACGAGCGCTGGGGCCGCAACTGTGTTCCCGTCCAGTTGCCAATCGTCGATGCACAGGGATTTCACGGCGTCGTCGACTTGGTGACCATGGAGGCCTTTACTTACACCCCCGGCGGTGATGGCCGCGGCAAGGCTTCCGGCGAAATTCCGGCCGCGCTCGCGGCCGATGCCAAGGCGCGCCACGAAGCGCTGGTCGAGCTGGTGGCCGAAGGCAAAGACGAGCTGATGGAAGAGTTCTTTGAGAAGGGCACCATCCCCGAAGACCATCTCATCGCCGCGCTCCATGAAGCAATTCGCGAAGACCGCATCTTCCCGGTCCTGTTTTCGAGCGGACTGGCCAACATGGCCCTCGATCATCTGCTCGATTTTCTGAAGGTCTACGCGCCCGCGCCCGTGGAGCGCGCGCCCATTCCCGTCAAATCCCTCGCCGCACAAGCCGTGGCTGCGGGCACCGCAGGACAAGAACAGCACGAAGTGCCGCGCAAAATCTCTGACAGCGATCCCGCCGCGGTCGCCGTTTTCAAGACCATGTCCGATCCCTTCGCCGGCCGCATCAGCTTCTTCAAAGTCATCGGCGGCGTCATCAAGAACGAGGCCACCCTCGAAAACTACACTCGCCGCGGCCAGGAAAAGTTCTCGCACCTGAGCGTGATGCAGGGACGCAAGGCCATGGAAGTTCCCGAGCTGCACGCCGGCGACATTGGCGGCGTGGCCAAACTGCGCGAGACGCTCACTGGCGACACGCTGGGCGTGAAGGGCGCCGACATCCAGGTAGAGCTGGCCCGCCTGCCCGAGCCGGCCATGACCTACGCCATCGAGCCCAAATCGCGCGCCGACGAAGACAAGCTCGCGCCCGCCATTCACAAGCTCATGGAAGAGGACCTGCTCATCCGCTTCTTTCGCGATCCGCAGACCAACGAGTTCCTCATCGCCGGCGCCGGCCAGCCGCATATCGAAGCCATCGTCAGCCGCCTCAAAAAGCGCTACCACGCCGAGGTCACGCTCAAGGCGCCCAAGGTGCCGTACCGCGAGACCATTCGCGGCAAAGCCGACGCGCAGGGCCGCCACAAGAAGCAGACCGGCGGCCACGGCCAGTTCGGCGACTGCAAAATCCGCATGGAGCCACTGCCCCGCGGCGCCGGCTTCGTGTTTGAAAACGACATCTTCGGCGGAGCCATTCCGCGCAACTTCGTCCCCGCCGTCGAAAAGGGCATTGTGGAGTCGGCGCAGCGCGGCTATCTGGCTGGCTACCCGGTAGTCGATTTCAAGGTCACCGTCTACGACGGCAGCTATCACGAAGTCGACTCCAACGAATTGTCGTTCAAGATGGCCGGCCGCATTGCCTTCCGCAAATGCATGGAGCAGGCCAAGCCCTGTCTGCTCGAACCCGTTATGAAGGTGGAGATCGAAGCGCCCGAGGAGTTTGCCGGCACGCTGATGGGCGACCTGAACAGCCGCCGCGGCCGCGTGCAGGGCATGGACTCCAAGGGCCGCGCCACGGTCATCAACGCCGAGGTGCCCATGGCCGAGATGCTCACCTACGGCACTCTGCTAACCAGCATGACGCAAGGCAAAGGCAGCTACCGCATGGAGGTCGATCACTACGATATAGTGCCGCAGTTAGTAGCCGAAAAAATTCTCGCCAACGCCAAGCGGCCCGTGGAGGAAGAAGAAGAGTAGCCACCTCCACAACGAACTGCCTGCCCGATCCCTTCCGCTTGTTTCAGAGGAAAAAGTGGAACTCCTGAGACTCCAACTCATCGCGTTGTCGCCCTGGGCGAAGATCGTCCGCTTCGGCGGGCGATCATCGGCGGGAGCGGGGGCCTTCACGCCCCTCATTCAAGCCGCAGAAATCACCGGCTTCAGCCCCGGATGTTCGGTTTCCCTCGAAGGCAATCGCATGAACGTGAGTGTTATCTGGGATGCGGGATCAGGGTTGATACTCGTTTCTGCCTTTAGCAGCCGGTCTTCTGTTTCCAGGAGGGCGATGGAAAGGGAAGGCAGGTTGCGGTTGTCGGATGTATTTGTGTCCATCGAGGGCCCGCACCGGCCGCGATATAGAGCCAGGCGATGATGGTGACGGCGATGGGACGCTTGTTCATGGGGCGGTTCTGCGCGTGAACCGGTACTGTACACCGCGAGAGTTCCGAGGGTCAGCGCAGCAGCGCGAAGGCGACTATGGTTTCGCTGCGGTCGCCGATTGTTTCGATGAGCGTGGCTTCCGCCTGGTGCGGGACGGGCATTTCGCAGGCGGCGATTTCTTCTTCGGTGGCTGCTGTGAAGCAGAGCTCGCAGTGACCGAGGGCCTCTTCACCGCCGGGGCCGGTGGCGCGGATGGGCGGGCCGAAGACGCGGCAGGTCATGGGACGCCAGGCGTAAACGTCGCAGCGGCCGGTAGCGGGATCGAGTGCGGGGCAGGGTGCCTGGTTGGCGAAATCCTCGAAGCGGGCGCGGTCCTGGTCCGCAGTGCCTAGCGCTCCGGTGGCGGAATCGCCGGGAAATGCGGCGCCGTGCTCGGCGATCCAGGCGCGGGCTCGGTCTTCTATGGCCGCAGCAGCTTCAGGTTCCTTTGCATGCAATGCTTCCATGCCGGCGCGGAGCCGCATTACGTCGAGAGCGTTGATGGCGAAGGCGCCGTAACAGCATTGGGTGCAGCCGATGCGGCAGGCCAGATGCGGGCCGGCGCGGCGCGACGCGACGGCGAGGTTGGCGTCGACGATCTGGATGAGCCCGGAGTCGCCGGCTGGGCGCATGAAGTCAGAATACCGGAGGTGCGGGAAGGCGCTGGCGGCCAGGTGCAATGTGTCTACGGGGCTTAGAGCCTGTTTACGATTTGTTGGAGGGCAGCGTTTTTTCGCCTGCTGAAGCGGGCTGGGCTACGAAATCAGCCTTCTGTTCTCCAGGCTGGCGCCTGGGGTTACCGTCTGTCGCCTGCCTGGGGCGGACTTGGCAAGTCGAAAGCCACCCTTCTTGCCGATTGGGAACAGATTCTTACAGCGTTTCAAAAATGCTGCTGGGACAATCAAGGAACCATCCCTCAGGGGCTATAGGTGCCTGCATAAGAAATTTCCTGAAGCGGACCGAAAGACAACCGCAGATCCTTCGACTCCGTCGGCGCAAAAAGCGGCGCCAACTGCGCTCAGGATGACAGTTCATGGCGGAATCGAGCCAGGGATGAACGCGGTCATTGCTTTTGCAGGAATCAATAAAGCCGCATAAACGGCGGATTTTGCACGGCACGGCTGAAGACGTGCCCTTTCAAAACCTATCTTTGAAACACTCTCTTAGATCGTTTTCTTGGCCGCTTACCCAGGACTGCGCTGTGCTTGTCCTGGGCTAACTTCAACGCTCCCTCGGGACCGAGATCGTCGCGGAGCCAAGGGAAGAGATTTTCGTGAGCTTTGCTGGGCCGCAGGCCCATGGAGACTCAGGATGACGGTGGAAAAGTTCGCTCCGCCAGGACGACACCAAGAAGCTTTAACAACGCACGATTTTGGGAGAATCGATGCCTTTGGTGGCGTTGCGGGTGTCGATCACTAGCTGCGATTGCTCGACCAGGGCGCGGTAGTCGTAGCTGGAGTGGTCGGTAACGATGACCACGGCGTCGTATCGGCCTAAATCGGTGAGCGGGACGCTGGCCATGTTCAGGTCGTAATGGCGGCCGCGGCCCACGGTGGGGAAATAGGGGTCGTTGTAGGCGACGTTGGCGCCCTTTTCGCGCAGCAGCTCGATGATGGTGAGCGAAGGCGACTCGCGCAGATCGTCGATGTCGCGCTTGTAGGCCAAGCCCAGGACCAGCACTCTTGCGCTTTTGAGCGATTTGCCGCACTTGTTGAGGGCGGCGGCGATCTGCTCGAGCACGAAGTAGGGCATGGCGATGTTGATCTCGCCGGCCAGCTCGATGAAGCGGGTGCGGAAGTCGAATTCGCGCGCCTTCCAGGACAGATAAAAAGGATCGATGGGGATGCAATGGCCGCCCAGTCCGGGGCCGGGATAAAACGCCTGGAAGCCGAAGGGCTTGGTTTTGGCGGCTTCAATGACTTCGTGGATGTCGATGCCCATCCTCATGCAGAGCTGCTTGAGCTCGTTGACCAGCGCGATGTTGACGCAGCGGTAGATGTTTTCGAGCAGCTTGGTCATCTCCGCCACCGAGGGGCTAGTGACGGGAACCACGCGGCGGAAGATGGAGCCGTACATGGCGGCGGCCAGTTCGCTGGCCACGGCGCCGCATCCGCCGATGACCTTGGGAATGTCGTGGCGGGCGACGCTGTCGTTGCCGGGATCTTCGCGTTCCGGCGAGAAGACGAGATGAATGCCGGATGCCTCTGCGCCGCGGGCAATTTTCAGGCCGCGGGGATTGCCGGATTCGAGCAGAGGAGCCACGACCTCTTCGGTGGTGCCCGGATAGGTGGTGCTTTCGAGCACGATCAACTGGGCGTCGCGGACATGGGGAGCGATGGAGGAAACGGTATTGCGCACATAGCCGAGATCGGGCTGATGGTGCTCGTCGAGGGGAGTGGGGACGCAGATGATGACGGCGTCCATGGCGGAGATTTGGGAGTAGTCGGCGGTGGCGCGGAAGCCGGATTGCTGTGCGCCGCGGATGGCCTGGGGCGTAATGCGGACAATGTAGGACCCGCCGGCATTGAGGGTTTCCACCTTGTCGGACGCGATGTCGAAGCCGGTGACGCGGAAGCGTTCGGCGCTGAAGAGCAGGGCCAGCGGGAGGCCGACGTAACCCATGCCGATGATGCCGATGCGCGCATCGCGGGACTCGATCTTCTCTTTGAGCTGCGCAAGGCTGGCGGACGAGGTCATGAGTCGATTGTATGGTGTGGGATTTGATCGACCTTAGTCCCGAAGGCTGAAATGCAATCGGTCATTTCGCGCCCGTAGTCTCGATAGCCGGGCGCCCTTTCCTGGAGAGCCAGTTTGGATCTGGAAGGTTACTGGAAAGTCAAGTAGCAGCTCTGCTGCTTGCCATCTTGGCTCCGCTCATCGCGGCTCCTCTTCAAGGCATGGAAGAGCTGACCCTGCCCGAAGCTCTTGCGAACCTGCATCATGCACTTGGCAATGGTCTTGCTGTTGGCGCCATTGGTTTGGATGGAGAAGTTGGCGTAGCCGTTGGAGATGTTCTGCAAATCGAGCCGGAACCCTCCGGAGAGAGCTTGACCCTCCCACTTCTGCTGGGCGCCTTCGACTTCAAACATCAGAAATCCCGATTTGAATTCCACACCGGAGTCCGCGTGAATGTTCTTGACCTTGAGTCCGGTGGGCGTAGCAACCTGCTGTTTGCCGAAGTTGACAGGGGAGCCGAGGTCGTTCCATCCCACGCGTTCCGCTGTCTGTTTCACGAGATCGCCGATGATCTGATCAGTGAGGCCCAGTCCGGTAGGGCTTGTGAGCCCGTTGTCTATCTGCATTCTGAAAGTCGCCATGTGAGGGATCTCTCCGTCATAGGAATTGAATTTTGATTATAGGTCCATGCGTCCTGGCGGCTCCATCCGTGACGAGGGACGCGAAAAAACTGGAGTTTGCGGGCCGGTTGGATGTTGGCGCCGAAATGTTACCTGAGTACTCATACGATTACAAACTTTGGGATTTATCCGTGAGTACTCCTGGGGTTCGGATGCGAGGAAACGCCGGGTGCTTGGAAGCCTTCCAACTGATAGAAGTAAAAGAGGCAGCGCGTGCGGTTTGATCGAACTACCGTACTGCTTCCCTGTCTTCCGGTAACTCTCTCTTGTTCGCCCGGAATCGGACTCTCGGGCACGGGCAACCACTTAACAGGTCATTGTCCAACTTTACAACTTGACGAATGATGAAGTCCCGATTCACGCTTCATCTTCAGGTGCGCGCCCTGTGACTCACAGAGCGGAGCTATATCCAAGATCGAGAGTCGGAGCCGTTGAGCAAAGAGAAGAAGTCAATGGAGAGCGAGAAAATCCGGCATAAGGAGGCGTGGGCGCACGGGACGGACGCGGGGTGGAGTTTTTGGGGATCCTCCGGCGCAGAAGAGCTGAAAGAGCGATGCGCAGCAGAGAAACAGGATGGGCTGTTGGTAATTCACAAGTTAGTTACCGGCGCATCACCAAGCTAGCCCGAATGTTGGATTGAAGGACTGAAGCGAAACGATGACCATGAGGCTGAATCATCATCGGTGCAGGACATCGGGGTCACGGGGCCGCAGGCGTCGAAAGGGCCAGCAATGACGAAGTTGAGTGTGAACAGGGCTCCGCTGGGGGACGGTTCGCCGCTTGAGTCCATGTCGCCGGCGCGCGAAATGCTCAAGGAAGAAGCATTCAAGCGCATGATTGCGATTGAGCGCAAGCGCACGGAGCGGACGCAGGAGCCGTTTTTGCTGATGCTTCTGGAAGCCGGAGCTCCCGAGGGTTCCGAGGTGAATGCCAAGGCGCTGGAGGCCATGGCGTCGGCGCTGTTTGCGCACAGCCGGGAAACGGACGTGGTGGGCTGGCACAGCGAGCGGACCTCGGTGGGAGTGCTTTATACGGGCCTGGAAAGCGGCGACAAGAACGCGATTGTGAGCACCATTCTAGGCCGCGTGAAGCTGGTGCTTCGCGAAGAGTTGAACTTCAACCAGTTCAGCCAGCTCCAGATTTCATTTCATTTCTTCCCCGACTGGGAACACCCCGACAAGATCAATCCGAGCGACCCGGCCCTGTACCCAGATGTGATGAAGCCGGGCAAGCGCAAGAAGTTGCTACTCTTCCTGAAGCGGGCGATCGACGTAGCGGGAAGCGCGGTGCTGCTGGTGCTGTGCGCGCCGCTGCTGCTGGCGATCGCGGCAGCGATCAAGGTTTCGTCGGAGGGGCCAGTGCTGTTCCGGCAACAGCGGGTGGGGCAGTACGGGAAGTGTTTCACTTTTCTCAAGTTCCGCTCCATGTATGTGAACAGCGATTCCGAGGTTCACCAGAAGTTTGTGACCGAGCTGATCAGGCGCGACGCAGTGCAGAAGCCGGCGGAGGCCAAGCAAGAAGGCCTGTACAAGCTCCAGAACGATCGCCGCATCACGCGGATAGGCAAGATTCTGCGCCGCACCAGCCTGGACGAGCTGCCGCAACTGCTGAACGTGTTGAAGGGCGAAATGTCGCTGGTGGGGCCGCGGCCTGCGATTCCCTACGAGCTGGCCGCCTATCAGCCGTGGCACCGGCGGCGGGTTCTTGAGGCGCGGCCGGGCATCACCGGCCTGTGGCAGGTGGAGGGGCGGAGCCGGGTGCGATTCGACGAGATGGTGCGCATGGATCTGCGCTATTCGATCGGCTGGACTCCGTGGCTGGATATCAAGATTCTGCTGTTGACGCCGCTGGCGGTATTGCGCGGCACGGGAGCATACTAGCTTTCTTTGCGCGTTTTGTAAGCGGGGCTTCCCACCTTGGCTGCAAAGAGTCGCCGCGGCGGCACGCGGCCCGGATGGGACGCCCCGTAGCAGTTCGGCGCGGCATCAGGTCGGTACCGGCGGTCTGCAATGAATGGTGGTAAGAGATGAACTTCGGAGTCATCGGTTACGGGTACTGGGGCCCTAATGTAGTAAGGAATCTGGCGGCGCTGGAAGGCTCTCAAGTGCTGGCGATTGCGGACCTCGGGGAGAGCGCGCGCGCCCGCGCACAAAAGGCGTACCCGCACATCAGGGTGACCGCGGACGCAATGGAAGTGGTCCAATCGCCGGCCATCGATGCGGTGGCGGTGGTGTCGCCGGTGTGGACGCACTACGAGCTGGCCAAGGCCGCCCTGGAGAACGGCAAGCATGTGTTTGTGGAGAAGCCTTTCGCCAGCAATTCGGCGCAGGCGCAGGAATTGATCGAACTGGCGCTCCGCAAGAAGCTCAAAATCATGGTGGATCATACGTTCCTGTTCACCGGCGCGGTGCGCAAGATTCGCCAACTGCTTGACGAGCAGGTTCTGGGCCGCCTGTATTACTACGACGCAACGCGCGTGAACCTGGGTTTGTTCCAGCACGACATTAACGTGCTCTGGGACCTGGCGCCGCACGATCTGTCGATCGTGGATTACCTTATGGAGACCAAGCCGGAGGCTATTTCGGCCACCGGGCAGAAGCACCTGAACGGCCATGAGGACATCGCCTTCCTTACTCTTTACTATCCCGATAAAGTGATCGCGCACATCAACGTGAACTGGCTTTCGCCGGTGAAGGTCAGGACCACGCTGATCGGCGGACAGAAGAAGATGCTGGTATGGAACGATCTGGAAGCCGACGAAAAGGTGAAGGTATACGACAAGGGCGTGAACATCACCAGCCAGGAAGGCGTCTACGAGGCGCTGGTGCACTATCGCGCCGGAGACATGTGGGCGCCGCAACTGGAGCAGGGCGAGGCGCTGAAGCGGGAGCTGCAGTATTTCGTGGAGTGCATTTCCAATGACAAAAAGCCGTTCAACGACGGCTGTGCAGGGTTGCGGGTGGTGAAAGTGCTGGAGGCGGCCAGCGAATCGCTGGAGAAGAGGGGCTCGCTGGTTTATCTATGAACTCGTTCCAATCCATTGCCGAGGATGTAAAGCTGGGCAAGGACGTCCGGCTTTCGAAGTTCATCAATTTGTACGGCTGCGAGATTGGGGACGAGACCAGGATCGGCGCGTTTGTCGAGATCCAGAAGAATGCACGGGTGGGCAGGCGCTGCAAGATTTCGAGCCACAGTTTTGTGTGCGAAGGGGTGGAGATCGAGGACAGCGTTTTTATCGGGCACGGGGTCACGTTCATCAACGACAGCTACCCGCGGGCGACGGCGGCGGATGGAAAGCTGCAGACGGAATCGGACTGGAAAGTGGAGCGCACGCTGGTGAAGCGGGGCGCTTCGATCGGTTCGGGCGCGACCGTGCTGGCCAACGTGACGATCGGCGAAAACGCCATTGTGGGCGCGGGCAGCGTGGTCACCCGGGACGTTCCGACGCACGCCATCGTGGCGGGCAATCCGGCCCGGGTTATACGGTTTGTGGAAGCGCCGATGCCGATTCGCGCCGCGGGGCCGGTGCCGTTTTTGGACCTAGTGACGCCGCACCGGGAGCTGGAGCGGGAACTGGTGGAGGTTTTCCGGCGCAGCCTGCGCACGGCCGGTTTTGTAGGCGGCGCGATGGTCGAGGAGTTCGAAACGGCATTCGCGAGCTTTTGCGAAGTGAGCCACGCCATCGCGGTAAACAGCGGCACCGACGCGCTGCGATTTGCTCTCATGGCGGCCGGAGTGCGAGCCGGGGACGTGGTTATCACGGTTCCGAATACGTTTATCGCCACCACCGAGGCGATATCACAGGCCGGGGCTACGCCGGAATTCGTGGACGTGGATGAGCAGACGTCCAACTTATCAGTCGAGCGGCTGCAGGAGCATCTGGAACGCGGTTGCGGGCGTGACGCCGGCGGCAGGCTGGTGAGCCTGCGCAGCGGAGGGCCGGTGACGGCGGTGGTACCGGTGCATTTGTACGGCCAGATGGCGGACATGGATGCCATCCTGAGCGTGGCCGAGGAGTACGGCCTGGTGGTGGTGGAAGATGCCTGCCAGGCGCACGGCGCCGCGCATTTTTCGCGGAAGCGGGATCGCTGGATGAAGGCCGGGTCGATGGGGCGGGCTGCAGCCTTCAGCTTTTACCCAGGCAAAAACCTGGGCGCGTGCGGCGAAGGCGGAGCGGTAAGCACCAACGACGGCGAACTGGCCGCGACGGTGCGCAAGCTGCGCGATCACGGCCAGGCGAAGAAGTATTACCACGACGTGGAAGGCTACAACGGGCGGCTGGACGCGATCCAGGCGGGATTTCTGCACGCCAAGCTGCCGCATTTGCGGCAGTGGAATGCGCAGCGCCGCGAGCGTGCCGGAACATACCAGAAGCTTCTGGCCGGTAACGGAGTGGTGAAGCTATTCACTGAGCCGCCGTGGTCGCGCGGCGTGTACCACCTGTACGTGGTGTGCTGCAGCGATCGCGAGGGGCTGATGCAGCACCTGAACACCGCCGGCATCGGTACGGGAATTCATTATCCGATTCCGTTGCACTTGCAGAAGGCCTATGCCGGACTGAATTATCAGAGCGGAGATTTTCCGGTAGCGGAACGGTTGTCTGCGGAGATTCTCTCCTTGCCCATGTTTCCGCAGCTCACTTCCGCGCAGCAGGCGCGCGTGGCTGATGAGGTTCTGGCCTTCGCTTGCGAAGTCCAAAGACAGGCCGAGCGCGACGACAAAGCTCTGGCCTGCTCGGATCGTGGAGGCCGGGTTGTGAGGCTTATATAGTGTCGAAGTTACCGTCGTATGTATTGATTACCCCGGCGCGCAACGAGGCGCGGCTGATTGAGCAGACGATTGAGTCGGTTGTGCGCCAGACGGTGCTGCCGCTGAAGTGGGTGATCGTGAGCGACGGCTCGACCGACGGCACCGACGAGATTGTCAGTCGCTACGCGGCCGCATACGAGTGGATCGAGCTGGTGCGATTGCCGGAGCGCAGGGAACGCAGCTTTGCCGGCAAGGCGCACGCCTTCAGCGCCGGCAAGGCAAGGGTGGATGGGCTGCGCTACGGGGTGATTGCGAATCTCGATGCCGATATTACCTTCGAGAGCGATTATTTTGCGTTTCTGCTGGAGAGGCTGAGCACCGACACGCGGCTGGGCGTGATCGGAACTCCTTACGTAGAGACGACGAAGGAGATCTACGACTACCGGTACGTAAACATCGAGCATGTGTCGGGGGCGTGCCAGGTTTTCCGGCGGGAATGTTACGAGGCCATCGGCGGCTATGCGGCGGTGAAGGTGGGTACCATCGACTGCATTGCGGTGATCACGGCGCGCATGAAGGGTTGGAAGACGCGCACGTTTACCGAGAAGGTCTGCCTGCACCACCGCATTGTGGGCACCGCCCAGGCCAGCCCCATGAAGGCGCGGCTGGTAGCCGGGGTGATGGACTACACCATGGGCAATCGCCCGCTGTGGCAGTTCTTCCGCACTCTTTATCAGATGAGCCAAAAGCCATACGTGGTGCGCGGCGTGGCGATCGGGGCGGGATACGTTTGGGCGTGGCTGCGGCGTGCAGAGCGGCCGGTATCCGCAGAGCTGATCGCGTTTCACCGCGGCGAACAGATGCAGCGCCTGCGAGCGGCATTTAAGCGGAGATTATGGCCGCGCAGAACGGTCGCGGGGGTGCGGGAAGAGTCGATGCCCTCGGTGCGCGACGGAGCCGAAGCAGCGCATTGAAGAATATTTGGAAGGCAGGCTTCCTGGGGAGCAATGGGGCAATGACGGGTAACGGACTACGGAATCCGGAAAGAGCGCATGGCGCTGCCGGCGATGGTTACTGGGTCGGCGCATTGCCGTCTTGCGCCCCGATGGAGCGGCCGGAGACCGCGATCATCATCAACGCGGATGACTGGGGCCGGGATCGAGCGACCACCGGCCGTATTCTGGAATGCATTTGCGCGGGCGTAGTTTCGTCCACCAGTGCCATGGTGTGGATGGAGGATTCGGAGCGGGCGGCGGAGGTGGCGCTCGCGCACGCGGTTGACACCGGGCTGCACTTGAATTTCTCTACCGAGTTTTCGGGGCCGGAGTGCCCGGCCAGGCTAAAGGAGCACCAGGCAAGGATCAAGCGTTTTCTGACGTCGCACCCATTTGCTCCCGCGTTTTTTCATCCCGGACTCAGAGCATCGTTCGAATACGTGATGCGGGCACAACGCGAGGAATACGAACGGCTGTACGGGGCTGCGCCAGGCCGGATTGACGGCCACCACCATATGCATCTCTGCGCCAACGTGCTGGGCGGAAAGCTGCTGCCGGCGGGCGCGATTGTGCGCCGGGATTTCTCGTTCCAGCGGGGAGAAAAAGGCGGCCTGAATCGCGCCTACCGAAACTGGCGCGACCGGAAACTGGCGCGGCGCTACCGGATTGCGGATTATTTCTTCAACCTTATCCCGGTCAAGCCGCTGGAAAGGCTGGAGAGAATTTTTGCGCTTGGCGCCCATGCCAACGTGGAGGTGGAAACGCACCCCATCAACGACGAGGAGTACACGTTTCTCCGGGGAGGGTTCGACCGCTTTGCCGGCGAAGTTTCGATCATGCGGGGCTATGTTCTGCGCAACTTCGACGCCGGCGAAGACAGTTTGGCCGCGAGCCAAAGCTTCATTGGAACGGCCGCAAGCTGAGAGGTATCCCATGAGGTATGCACATACGGAAGCGAGCTCCACTCCGGAAGCGGCGGTTCCGCATCTCTCGGTCTGTGTGTGCACATACAAGCGGCCGGATTTGCTGAAGCGTCTTTTACTGCACCTTGGCGAGCAGGAGACCGGAGGCCTGTTCACCTATTCGATCGTGGTTGTGGACAACGATGAGGCGCGATCCGCTGAGGCCACGACGGCGGAAGCGGGCGCCATGCTTCCGGTGGCGGTGCGATACGACGTAGAGGCGCGGCGCAGCATCGCGCTGGCGCGCAACCGGGCGGTGGCCAACGCCAGCGGGGAGTTTGTGGCGCTCATCGACGACGATGAGTTTCCGGCGCCGGACTGGCTGCTTACGTTGTTCAGGACCTGCGCACAGCACGGCGTGGACGGCGTGCTGGGGCCGGTGATCCGGCATTTCGACCAGACCCCGCCAGCGTGGTTTCAAAAAAGCAATATTTACGACCGCAGGGTCAACCCGACGGGAATGGTGGTGAAGTGGAAGGAAGCGCGCACCGGCAATGTTCTGGCGAAGGCGCAGGTGATGGCGGGGGAAATACCCTTCCGGCCGGAGTTTCGCGCCGGCGAAGACCAGGACTTTTTCTGGAGAAAGATTGCGGAGGGTTTTGTCTTCATCTGGTGCGCGGAGGCCATTGTCTACGAGACCATACCGCCGGCTCGCTGGAAGCGCATGTATGTGCTGCGCAAAGCGGCGCTGCAAGGGGCAACGGCGGCGCAGCACCCCGGCTTCGGGGCCATCAGCATTGCAAAGGCGATTGTTGCCGTGCCGCTCTACACGCTTTGCCTGCCGTTTACATTGCTGCTCGGACAGCATCGATTCATGGAACTGCTGGTGAAGATTGCGGATCATTCGGGTAAGCTGGTCCGGGCAATGGGCATGGATCCGGTCCGGGAGGAATATGTCTCGGGAGTAAGTGAAGGTGCGGGAGCGGAATTGGAGCGCAAGAAAAGCGTGCCTGGGTTAGACGGCGCGGGTCTGCCGGCCGGCTTGGAGAAGTGAGCGGGACAGTCGAGATGCAGCGAAGGAATTTGAGCGCTGCCGGCGTGAGAGGGAGTGGGATCGATGCAAGATTCGATGGCAGCGGGTAACGGCGCTTCGGCGTTGAATGACACGATTCCGGTGAGCGTGAAGGGTAAGTGGGTGGATGCGCCGGTGCTGCGCGTGCATGGCCAGGAAATCGTGACCAGGGGAAAGTGGATCAAGATCGCCATGCTCCACGACGAGGACTGGGTGGAGAACGAGGTGATCGATCCCGAGGCCTGCGTGCGCGCGCTGCGCAAGCGCCACGGCTCTGCGCGCGCCGACATTTTCTGTTTTTCGCAGAAGATTCCGGATATCACTCCGCGCTATCCCGATGCCATGGAGATGCGCAGTGTCGCGGTGGCGCAAGTGCCGAGTTATGAGGGTTGGCTAAGCCAGTTGCCGGGCCCGACGCGACAGAACATCCGGCGCGCCGAGAAGCGCGGAGTGACGATCCAGGTGCGGGGGTTCGAACCCGACGTGATCCAGGGAATCTGCGAGGTACAGAATGAGACCCCGGTGCGGCAGGGAAGGCCATATCCGCATTACGGAAAGTCCTATGAGCAGGTGCGCATCGATCACGGGGCGTTTGTCGATCGCAGCGATTTTATCTGCGCCTACAGCGGAGACGAATTGATTGGCTTTTTGAAACTGGTTTACCGGGGCGGAGTGGCGTCGATTCTGCAGATGGTGTCCAAGATAGTCCATTACGAAAAGCGCACGGCCAATGGTCTGCTGGCCAAAGCAGCGGAGCTCTGCGCGGAGAAGGGGATTCGCTACCTGACTTACGGCGAGTTCAACTACGGGAACAAGGGCGATAGCTCGCTACGGGAGTTCAAGGTGCGGCACGGATTTAGCGAGATGCTGGTGCCGCGCTATTACGTTCCGCTTACGTTGTGGGGAACGATGTGCGTAAAGGCCAGGCTCTACCGTGGTCTGCACGGGTTTCTTCCTCATAGCTTGATTACGGCGGGAGTCAATCTGCGGGCTAAGTGGTACGCGAGAACGCAGCGCGCGGCGACGGCGTCTAGAGCTTGAACATGCGGTAAGCGGAGCGCAGACAAGAATGCCAGGGCTGGTTGGCCTTATCACACGATGGTCGCGGGAGCGCGCGGAGGCGGAAGTGCGGCGCATGAGCGGCACTCTGCGTCATGAGGCCACGTATGTGACGGGCGCGTGGGGCGATGAGGCGCTGGGAGTTTACCTGGGTTGGGCCGCGCTGCGCGGATCGTTCGCGGAGTGCATGCCACTCTGGAATGAGCGGCGCGATCTGGTGCTGGTGTTTTCAGGTGAGGAGTATCCGCATCCCGATTGCGCGCAGGGCCTGAAAGCGCGCGGCCATGCGGTGGGGGAAGGCGCGTCGTACCTGGTTCATCTGGCCGAGGAGCCGGGATTCCCGGAGATCCTGAACGGCAGGTTTCACGGCGTGCTGGCCGACCGGCGCACGGGAAGCATTACGCTTTTCAACGACCGTTACGGAATGCACCGGCTCTATTATCACGAAGCGCCGGATGCATTCTATTTCGCGGCCGAGGCCAAGGCCATCCTGGCAGTGCGGCCGGAACTGCGCTCCATCGATGCGGATGGGTTGGGCGAGTTGATTGCCTGCGGCTGCACGCTCGAGAACCGCACGGTCTTCAAAGGGATTGGCGTGCTGCCGCCGGGCTCGGCATGGACCTTCCTGCAAGGCGCCGTGGAGCGGCGAGCGCAGTATTTCGATGCGCGCGCTTGGGAAGCGGAGCAGCCGCTCAATGTGGAGACTTATTACCAGCAACTGAAAGAAGTGTTTACGAGGAACCTTCCCCGGTACTTTAATGGGCGCGGAAAGGTAGGAGTATCGCTCACCGGAGGGCTGGACACGCGCGTGATTATGTCCTGGCACAAGGCCGGGGCTGGCGAGCTTCCTTGCTATTCGTTCGGCGGGATGTACCGCGATTCTCAAGATGTGCTGGTGGCGCGCAAAGTAGCTGAAATTTGTGGCCAGACTCATGAAACGATTCCACTGGGCAGCGAGTTTCTTTCCCGTTTTCCGTATTATGCGGAGCGCACGGTCTATCTTACCGATGGATGCGTCGCAGTGCGGCACGCGGCCGACTTATACCTCAACGAGCTGGCGGAGAAGATTGCGCCGGTGCGGATGACGGGAAATTACGGCGGGGAGGTGCTGCGTAGCGTACGGGCATTCAAGCCGGTTGACCCTGTGCCGGGGTTGTTCAGCGCGGATTGTTCGGTACACATCGAACGCGCGAAGAGCACCTATGGCGGACTGATCGACGGTCACCCGCTTTCGTTTGCTCTATTTTGCCAGGCGCCGTGGCATCATTATGGGCTGCTCAGCCTGGAGCAGAGCCAGCTTACGCTGCGCTCGCCGTTTCTCGACAATGAATTTGTGCGCACGATCTACCGCGCGCCCCAGTCTACGTTGAACAGCGACCGGATTTCGCTGCGCCTGATTGCCGACGGGAATCCGAAGCTGCGCCGGCTGAGGACGGATCGCGGGCTGGGTGGGAACCTGCCCGCATGGCTAGGGGCCGCGCAACGGAATTATTTCGAATTCACATTCAAGGCGGAATTTGCCTGCGACAACGGCATGCCGCAGTTTCTGGCGCGGGTCGATCATGCGCTCAAGGGGGCGCATTTGGAGAGGCTGTTTCTAGGCCGGCACAAGTTCTATCACTACCGGGTATGGTACCGGGACCAGCTGGCGAATTACCTTCGCGAGATGCTGCTGGATTCGCGCACGCTTTCAAGGCCTTATCTCGAGCGCAGGGTGGTTGAGGAGGTTGTGCAAGGGCACTTGAAAGGAAACTGCAATTACACGGCCGCGCTGCACAAGATACTGACGCTGGAACACCTGCACCGGTTGTTGATCGACTCGCCATGTCACTGATTGCCACTATTGCCTGCATCGGCGCGATTCTGTGGCTGTTTGCGCTGGATCGCGGGCGCGAAATGCGAACTTCGCCGGCGCTGTGGATCCCCACGGTGTGGATGCTGATCAACAGCTCGCGATCGGTGTCCGACTGGCTGCACAGGACAACGGCAGAACCGCTGTCGATGCGATATTCGGAGGGCAGTCCGCTGGACGCGGTGATCTTCGGAGCGCTGATCGTGGGCGGAATCGTGGTGCTCAATTTCAGGACGCGGCGCACCGGGGAGCTGCTGCGGCAAAACCTTCCCGTGATTTTGTTCTTTGTGTATTGCGCGCTGAGCATTCTCTGGTCCGATTATCCGTTCATCGCGTTGAAGCGGTGGAGCAAGGCGGCGGGGGACCTGGTGATGGTGCTGGTGGTGCTGAGCGATGCCGATCCGCTGAGTGCGATTCAGCGTTTTTTCAAGCGCGTGACTTTTATCCTGTTGCCGGTCTCCGTGCTGCTGATTCTGTTCTACCCCGGAATCGGAAGCGCCTACGACCCGGACGAACGGGTCGTGATGTACGTAGGCGTGACCACCTTCAAGAACCTGCTGGGCATGACCTCGATGGTGTGCGGCCTTGCGTCGCTGTGGTCGCTTATGGGCGCGTACCAGGACCGGCTGATGACACGCCGCGGGAAACATCTGCTGGCCCACGGGCTGATGGTTCTGACCGCGGTGTGGCTGCTGGTGAAGTGCGATTCCATGACCGCGCTGTCCTGCTTTGGCCTGGCGGCTGCGGTGCTGGTGATGGCCGGGCAGCAGTGGATGCTGCGCAAGCCGAGCCGGATCCACCTGGTGATTGGATCTGCGATTGTATTACCGTTGTTCGCGCTGTTCATCGACAGCGGGCTGCTTCACGCGCTGGGACGAAAACCGAACCTGACCGACCGGACATCGATCTGGGCTGCGGTTCTGGCCATGCACACCAACCCGTTTGTGGGCGCGGGGTTTGAGAGCTTCTGGCTGGGAAATCACCTGCAGAGAGTGTGGGACCTGAGCGTGCACGGTATTCAGGAGGCGCACAATGGCTATCTTGAGGTGTATATCAACCTGGGCTGGATTGGAGAGCTGTTGCTGATCGCCATGATCGTGGCCGCCTACCCGCGGATTCTGATGGCGCTGCGCCGGATGCCGCACTGGGGAAGGTTGAGGCTGGCTTTCTTTGTGGCGGGATTGATCTACAGCCTGACCGAAGCAGGATTCCGGATGATGAACCCGGTCTGGATTGCTTTTCTGCTGGCCATAGCCGGGCCAGCGCTGGTGTTGGAGCGGAAGCCGAGCGCGCAGACTGCGCTCTCGCCGCCGACGCAGAAAGCCGCCGCGGGAAAAATACGGATTTTCCAATGAAGCCGGGCATAATATGCCGGGCGCAGGAAAGCGAAGAGTGTTGCTTATTTATTGTTTGAGGCCGTTCGACGAAAAGGGCGCATTTGCGCCCACCGTGCCCCATGGAGGCGACACGCTGCGGCGCATGGCGGTGCGCGGCGCGGGGATGACGGTGTTGTCGGGCGGGCTCTCGCTCGCCATCCAGACGATTGCCACCGTGGTGTTGGCGCGGCTGCTCATGCCGCGCGATTTCGGTCTGGTGGCGATGGTGTCCACTTTCAGCCTGCTGCTCTCGAACTTCGGGCTGAACGGATTTACCGAAGCGGTGGTGCAGCGCGAGCACATCGATCACGCCACGGCGAGCAATCTTTTCTGGATCAATATGAGCGGCGGGTTGCTGCTGAGCGCGGGGTTTGCGGCGGCGGGATCGCTGCTGGCGTGGTTTTACGGCGAGCCGCTGGTGGCGCCCATCAGCGTGGCCATGTCGCTGACGATTTTTTTGAGCACCGCTTCGGTGTTGCACCTGGCGCTGCTGAAGCGAGCCATGCTATTTCCGGCCGTGGCCAAGAACGACATTGTAGCCAAGGCCGCGTCGGTGGCGGTTTCGATTTTGTTTGCTGTCTGCGGCTGGGGCTACTGGGCGCTGGTGATGGGAGCGTGGGCGCAGCCGCTGAGCTCCTGCATCGGGGCGTGGCTGATGTGCCGATGGAGGCCGGGACGGCCGCGCTACGCAGCGGGCACCGGCGAGATGTCGATTTTCGCAATGTACACCTACGGCAGGTTCAGCGTGAATTATTTTGCGCGAAACACAGACAATCTGCTGGTGGGCTGGCGGTTTGGCGCACCGGCGATAGGATTTTACAAAAAGGCCTACGACCTGTTTTCGCTGTCAGCCACGCAACTGGTCTCGTCGACCGCTGTGGTTGCGGTGTCGGCGCTGAGCCGGGTGCGCGACGACCGCGCGCAGTACCTTCGCTACCTGACGGGCGCGTTTGCGGTGATGGCGCTGGTGGGGATGGGCATTGCCGGCGACCTGACGCTGGTGGGCAAAGATTTGATTCGCGTGCTGCTGGGCGCCAAGTGGGGTCCGGCGGGCACGATCTTCACGTATTTTGCGCCCGGCATTGGAGTGATGATCCTGTACGGCACACACGGATGGATCCATCTTTCGATCGGCCGCGCGGACCGCTGGTTTCGCTGGGGTCTCGTCGAGTGGACGGTCACCATCCTGCTGTTTGTAGCCGGCCTGCACTGGGGGCCGGAGGGCATTGCAGTGGCGTGGGGCGTTTCGTACTGGACGCTGACCATTCCGGCCATGTGGTACGCGGGGCGGCCGATGGGGATTGGGGTGGGGCCGCTGCTGCAGACGGTGTGGCGCTACATCGTGGCCGCGCTGCTGGCGTGCGTGGCGAGCTTGTGGATGGTGGCGCGCTGGCCGGCGCTGGCCGCAGCCGGTGGCACAGGGGGCGCGGCGCTGCGACTGGTGGTTGAGTCCATGGTGTTCGTGGTGCTGTACCTGGGCGCGATGGTGGCGCTGCACCGCGGGCCGCATCCGCTCGAAAGGCTACTGGGGCTGGTGCGCGACATGATGTCGACGGCGCGCGCGGAGCGCTCCGGCAAAGGTATCCTCGTGCCTGTATTGCTGCTGGCGGTGTTTGCGCTGCATAGCTCTGCGCAGACGACGGCTGGGAACGTGAGATCGCGAGGAGTAGTTGATTGGGCGAGCGTAGGCGTGGGAGGGATTCCGCCGCGCACCAAAATTTGCGCGATGCTGGGCCCATCCGCGAGGCTGGCCAAAATCAACACGGCACTGGCTGTGTGCCCCAGCGGCGAATCCGTTTACCTGGAGCCGGGCACATACAGGATCACGGGCACGGTGCGGATTCCATCGAACGTGACCCTGCGCGGCGCGGGCGCTGACCGGACCATCCTGAACGCCGTGGGAACCGGCGGGGGTGATGTGATCAGCATGGGCGAGGGTTCGGTTGCGTACCGACCGCTGCGGATTACGGGCGGCGCGGGCGCGGGGTCAACCGGCATCGAGCTTAGCGATACGGCGGGAATCCGCGCGGGAAGCTATCTGGCGATTGCCGAGAACAACGATCCGGCGTATGTTTCGGCCGCCGGGAGCGGGGGCAACTGCAACTGGTGCGATGGGTGGACCAAGGACGGGAGCCTGGCTCGCGGGCAGATTGTTGCGGTGACGGGAGTCAGCGGCCGGGCGGTGAGCATTTCACCCGCGCTCTTCAGCACCTACACCCAAGCGTCGATCGCGGTTCCATTCGAGATGGCGGAGAGCTATGCGGGCGTAGAGGATTTGCAAGTGGTTGCGAACCAGAGCGGCTACGGATCGAATTTCGGCATGGCGGCGTGCGCCTACTGCTGGATCGAGGGCGTGGAGTCAAATTATGCTGACGGCGATCACGTGGAGGTGTACTGGGGATTTCACGATGAGATTCGCGACAGCTATTTTTCCAATGCGTTTCTGCACGGGCCGGGGCAACACGATTCCGATATCCAGATGGGATGGAAGACTACGGCCAGCCTGGTGGAGAACAACATTATCGAGCGCACGCACGCGGCGGTGATGGTGGAGTGGGGCGCGGCCGGCAACGTGATTGCCTACAACTACACCATGGGCGAGTTCGATAACGGCGCGCCGAACCTGGATATCGGCGGCATCGATTTTCACGGTGCGCACCCGCAGTTCAATTTGCTGGAAGGCAACGTGGTGACCATGATCGAAGCGGATTCTGTTTGGGGGACGTCGAGCGACACCACTGCGTTTCGCAACTGGGTGACGGGCGCCAACCGGATTTGCAGCCCCATGAGCGGACGCGGGACGGTGAGCTGCGCGGGCGTGAACGGGCACTACGGGTTCCAGGCGGCGCGGGCCATAGAATTCTCGTACCTGAGCACGCGCAATAATTTTATCGGCAACGTGGTGGGCTCGTCGGCGATGCAGTCGCTGATGGGAGATCACGGTGCGCTGCGGCAGCAACGGTCGGTGGAATTTCCCGCGCCGCGCAGCTACGACGGGACGGCGTACGGGTGGTCGTTCGGGTACGGAGGGACGGGAGACGATGGCTCCAGCACAGGATGTGGCGGAGGGGTTCCGCCGTGTCATCGCGGCGGGACTTCGGCAAGCGATTTTGGGCATGGGAATTATGACAATATTGGAGCATCGACGAGCTGGGTTGCGGGAGTGACGCGGGTGCTGCCGGCGTCGCTGTATCTGAAGGGCAAGCCGGCGTGGTGGGGGTCGATGCCGTTTCCCGCCACCGGGCCGGATGTGAGCGGCGGCCCGGGGCCGGGTGGACACAGCTACGGAAATCCGGCGTGGGCTTGCTATTTGAAGGTAATGGGCGGGTCAGATGGTGGAGCGGGCGGGCCGCTGGAATTCAACGCGGCGAGATGTTACGGTACGGGGCGCTAGTGCTCCCGTCCCCTGAAGCTCGCAGCGAAAAAATGGCTTGTCATCGCTGAGCGGAGCTTGGCAGGCATTTTGGCCAAACGGAGTCAAGGAATCTGTGGTTGTTCTTCTCGGTGAGAGCCAGCGAGCGAACCGGGCGCGCAACAAAATTCCAACCAGGAATGGAGAAAGTCGAATGGCGACCAGCAAGGGCTTAACGTTAGTCGTCGGACTGGGCGAGGTAGGCAGGCCGCTGTGCACGATCCTCGAAAAGCAGGATGCGGAGGTGGTGGGCATCGACGTTGAGCCGGTTTCGATCGACCGGCCGGTGGGCATTCTGCACATTTGTTTTCCGTTCCAGGAAGCGGCGCGCTTTGAGGCCGCGGTCGCAGAGTATGCGCGCAAGTACGGCCCGGAAATCATTGTGGTGAACAGCACGGTGGCGCCGGGAACAACGCGGTCGATCGAGGCGCGCACCGGCATTGCCAGCGTATACAGCCCGATTCGCGGCAAGCACACCAGGATGGTGGAAGACCTGAAGCTGTATGTGAAGTTTGTGGCGGGGACGAATGCCGCTGCTACGGAACGGGTGCGGGAGCACTTTGAGGCTGCGGGATTGAAGTCGGAGGTGATATCGACGCCCGAGACGCTGGAGCTGGCCAAGCTGCTTGAGACCACCTATTTCGGCCTACTGATCGCGTGGGCGCAGGAGATGAACCGGTTTGCCGCGGCAGTCGATGCGGATTACGTGGAGATCGGAAAGCTCTTTCGCGAGATTGCGTATCTGCCCAGGGTGCTGTTCCAGCCGGGAGTGATCGGCGGACATTGCGTAATGCCGAATATCGAGCTGTTGGAGCAGCACTTCGCATCGGATTTTCTCAAAGTCATGAAGCAATCGAACCAGGCGCGCAAGGCGGAGCTGGCGGTGCAGGAAGAGCAGGTGAGGGAGCGGCTGCAACCGTTGGCGCTGAGTTAGGTCGGTGGGGATCGGTAGTTTCCCACCCTTCGCACGATAAGACCGTGCGAAGGATGAGGCAGGCGCGGCAATTGAGATCCTGCCTTTCTCAGGCCTCAAAAGCGAGACCTGGGCACCCAATATTTATTGGCGGCTTCCCAACCCCGGTGTTTGACGAGGGTAACTTCCAAAGGTGGTATTGATTTTCGCCCTTCTGGCGTTGAGGCTATAAGCCAGACATGAAACGGATCTGCATGATCGCGTACACGAACTATCTCTCCGACGCGCGTCCGCGGCGCGAGGCGGAGACGCTGGTGCGGCGTGGCGATCGCGTGGATTTCATCGCGCTGGGGGAAAAGAACGCCCCGGCCATAGAGACGGTGGAAGGCGTGCGGCTGTTGCGCGTGAAGCAACTGAAGTACCGGGGCAGCAGCGGCGCGCGCTACGTGCTCTCGTACCTGCGATTCCTGGGTGCGGTGACGGCCAGGCTTCTGCGCCTGAATGGGAAGGAACGGTACGACGTGGTGTACGTGCACACCATGCCCGATCTGCTGGTGCTGGCCGCGCTGATTCCGAAATTGATGGGCGCGCGGGTGGTGCTCAATCTGCATGACATGATGCCGGAGCTTTACATGTCGAAGTTCGGCATCCCGGAGAAGCATCCGCTGATTCGATTCCTTGCGTGGCAGGAGCAACTGAGCATCCGGCTGGCCGACCGGGCAATTTCCGTACACGATCCGCACCGCGATGTGCTGTGCCGGCGTGGCGCGCCACGGGCGAAGATCACGGTTCTGCCCAATGTTCCCGATCCGCTGGTATTTCGCAACGACCTTCCGGCAGCAAAGACAGGCGACGCATTTCGGATTGTTTACCACGGAACCATCGCGCGGCGGCTGGGTCTCGACCTGGCGGTGAGCGCGTTTGCGGAGGCGACCAGCTCGTGCCCGGATGCGCGCCTGGAGATCTTCGGCGATGGCGACGCCGGCGATGAGCTGGAGGCGCAGATTGAGGCTTCGGGCGTGGCCGGCAGGATTTATTTCCGCCGGAAGATGTTTCGCGTGGAGGCCATTACGGAGATGATCCAAGGCGCTTCGGTGGGGATCGTGTGCAACCGGCGCGAGCTGGCCACGGAATATATGCTTCCGGTCAAGCTGCTGGAGTATGTACACATGGGCATACCGGCGATCGCGCCGCGGCTCATGACCATCCAGTATTACTTCGGCGAGAACCAGGTGGAGTATTACGAAGCGGGAAGCGTGGCGGAGCTGGCCGCTGCCATTTGCCGGCTCTATGCCGACCCAGGAAGGCGGGCGGAGCTGGCCCGGCAGGGCGCGAAGTTCGCAAAGCACTTTAACTGGGACGCGTTCAAGGGCGAGCTGTACCGGGTGGTGGACGAGGGGGATGCGCCTGCGGCGCTGGTGGCGAAGGAAGTGGAAGAGATCGGCGCGGGAAGCGCCAGGTAAGTCACGCGACCTGCGTGTCGGCGCTGGCGGCTTCCCATCCTTTTCACAATAAAGCCGTGAAAAGGATGGGGCACCCACACCCGAGCTTGTGGCTGAATCCGTAACTGAAGAGGAATAAGGAGTGGCGCTGATTGTACGCATCGACGTTGACCGTCCCTATGGGAAGCAGGGATGGGCGCGCCACGTGGCCAGCCGGGTAAGCTCGGACTACTATTTACCGCGCATGGAGTGGCTGCGATACCTCAGCGAGCTGAAAACGATTCTGGGCATTCTGAATGCCAACGGCAGATCGGCGTACGTGTTCTTCCGCAAGTGTAGTTATCCGTCGGCGGAGGTGCGCGAGCTGATGGCAGCGGGAAAGCACCAGTTCGGGCTGCATCTGGAGAATTCGCGATCGGAGGAGATGTTTCGGGAAGAGCTCGAGGCGCTGGAGCGGGAGCTGGGGTTCCGCGTGACCGCGTTTTCGAAGCACGGGTCAGGCAGGCGGCGGTGGGGGCGTTACCACTTTGCCCCCTATGAGCCGGAGCGGTACCTGCCCTGGGCACGGCAGGCGGGGTTGAAATTTTTCTTCGGGAACCAGGAGGATCCGCGGCTTGGGCCGGTCGAGGGCGGCGGGCTGGTGTATTTTCCGTCGGCCTTCTGGCTGGAACCGCAGTGGCGGGACACAACCAAGTTTCCCATTAACTGGCTGTTGCGGGAGGCGGCCGAGCGCGACGTGGTGATGCTACTGCACGCTGACAACGTGACGTCGAACCCGGAGATCCTGCGGGAGTTCCGGATGGTGGTGGAGAGGCTGGAATCGGTGATTTTGCCGGTTGCGGCCGAGGCTGCGGCGGGAATGACGGCGGTGGGGTAAAAGCGGCGGGTCAGCGAGTCGGCAAGTGAGCAAGTCAGCGCTCCGGAGCAGATTCCCCAGCCTGAGCAGCCGGTTTCGGAAGTACCTCGGTATTGTGCACGTTCGAGTTCATTTTTAGGTTACCCATGAGTCTGCTCCTCGCCCTGTTCGTGCTATTCAGTCTCGGCGCCGGATTGCATATGCTTGCAGGAACGAACGTTTCCGGAAAGAGAAACTGCACGGGCGCGATCAACGGATCCGAAGGGCAGAAATTCATGAAAAGCGGCGGCCGGGAGGCAACGGCATGATCCATCGAGCCGGCTCAGCTTTGGTCGTGCTGTGGCTGTGTGGGGTGGGGCTGTGCGCGGCAGGAGCGGGTGCGGCGCAGGAACCGCCGCCGCTTCCGGCGCCGCCCGCAGCGCAAGCGGATGTGCCATTGCCGCTTCCCGCGCCATCTCAGAACCAAAATCAGAGCCAGAATCAGACCCAGACCCCCAGCCAGGCGCAGATTCAGGCCCAGATCGAGGTCCAGGAAAAGGCGCAGGCGGAGGGGCAGCCGACGCTCAAGCCGAATCCGCTGGAGACGCTGCGCAACTTTGAGCCGGGCGCGAATGAAGAGTACCGGTTGGGCAAAGGCGACGCGATCACGGTGGATTTTGCCGGCCGGCCGGATTTATCGGCCAAGCTGATCGTGGGTCCGGACGGACGCATCACGCTGCCGCTGGCCGGAGACATCATGCTGGATGGGCTGACACGGCCTCAGGCCGCGCAGGCCATCGAGACCGCGCTGGCGCCCTACTATTCCAACCTGGTTGCCACAGTCACCGTAACGCAATACTCGGCCAATCGCGTGGTGCTTCTGGGCGCGGTGGATCATCCCGGCACCATAACGTTCGATGGAACGCCTACGCTGCTGGAGGCGCTGGCGCGAGGCGGCGTGCAGGCAGGTCCGGACAAAAGCGGCGGCCAGACCCTGCAAACGGACCAGATTCCCGAGCGCTGCGCCATCTACCGGGGCAATGACCAGGTGATCTGGGTGGAGTTGAGAAAGCTGGTGGAAACGGGGAGCGCGATGGCCGATCTGCGCCTGCGTCGCGATGATGTGATTTATGTTCCCAGCAACGCCGAGCGCTTTGTCTCGGTGCTGGGACAGGTGAAGAATCCGGGCGCGATTCCGTTGACGTACAACGCCACGCTGGCCAGCATTGTGGCTTCAGCCGGAGGGTTTACTGAGGGTGCGGGCAGCAAGCCGCACGTTGAGGTTGTGGACCCGAGCAGCGGAACCAGGCAGACGTTTTCCTTTGCCGACGTGCTCAATCCCGGCAAATCGAGCGAGATTCAACTGAAGCCCGGCGACATCATCCTTGTGCCGCAGACCGGGTTCTATCATGCGACGTATTTTCTGGAGAGGCTCAATCCACTGGTAACCGTGGCCACGATTGCATTTTATGCAGGGGCATTATGAGTCTGGAGCACAGCCCGTCCCAAGCCGTGCAGCAGCTTACGGCCGCCGCCAGCGCGGGGAACATGCCTCCGCCTGCCGGCCACACCACGGCAGAAGCAACGGAACAGCCGTATTTTCGCTTTGATATCCTGCGCGCGCTGGAGCTGCACCGCAAGCTGGCGCTGAGCTTTGCCGTGACCGGGATGGCGCTGGCGGTGGCGTACGCGGCGCTGAGCTGGCCGGTTTATACGGCCGAGAGCGAGATTTATATCCAGCCCACGTCCGTCAAGATCATGGACCAAGGCAACAATCAGACGCGCTGGCCCTACGATTCCAATACCTACGATTCGTTTATCCAGCAGCAGGTGCAACTGGCGTCGAACCCTGACGTTCTGGAAGACGCGATGCGCAAGTTGCCCGCCGGCTCGTGGCAGAAGGCGGGCGAGAGCGACCAGGCTGCGGCGGAGCGGCTGGGGCGGTCGATCAAAGTCGAGAGGGAGGGGTCGAGCTACCAGGTTGGGATTACGGCGCAGTCCAAGAGCGCGGAAATGGCGGCGCAGATTGCCAACGCCGTAGCGGGCAGCATTGTAGAGAAGGCTGCGCACGAGGAAAATGCGGGCGACCCGCAGCGGCTGGCGATTCTGAAGAGCGAGCGCGACCGGGTGCAGAATCAACTGAACGCCGACCTGGCCGAACAGGACACGCTCAACAAGCAACTGGGCATGGCGGCGGTGGGAACCGAGGCGCCTGACCTGATCGATAACGCGATTGGGGCTACGCGCGAGGAGCTGATCAAGGCGCGCACCGATCACGACCAAGCCGAGGCGCGGTTTGCGTCACTGGACGCGAAGAATCCGCAGTCGTCGGCGGCCCTGGACGCGGAGGCAGACGAGCTGGTGGCGGGCGACCCAGGCTTGACCAGCATGAAGACGTCTCTCAACCAGCGGCGCGCCACGCTGATTACGCAGATGGCGAACCTGACGCCGAATAATCCCGAGTACAAGCTGGACGCGCAGGAACTGGCGCAAATTAATACCTCGCTGGACGCGATGATGAAGGACTTGCGGGTCAAGGCGGCGGCGCGCATCCGGGAAAAGCTGCGCACCGACCTGGAGCGGACAGCGGGCGTGGAAGCGCGGTTGAACGGGCAGTTGCGGCAACTGGCGGAGACCGCGGCCAGCGCCACTCCCAAGCTGCAGCGGGACAATGATCTGGCCACCGACATTGTTCGCCTGCGCAGCCGTTATGCGGCGGTGGACGAGGAGCTGCACGACATCATCCTTCAGGACAGCGTGCCGGGCGCGGTGCATCTTGCGGTGACCGCAGCGCCGCCGCTCGATCCCAGCTATACCGGAATTCTGCGCAGGTCCTTGCCGCTTGGGGTGGGCGGCATCCTGCTGGGGCTGCTGGCGGCGCTGCTGGCCAATCAGCTCGATCCGAAGGTGTACATCGGTTCCGATGTGCAGCACCTGCTGGGGTTTGCGCCCCTGATCGCGCTGCCGGATTACGGCGAGGTTCCGGAGGCGGTTTTCGAAGAGCACATTTTGCGATTGTCGACGGCGATCGAACATGCGCGCCAACAGGGCAGCCTGCGCAACTGCATCTTTACGGGCACCGGCCCGGGCACCGGGGTTACGGCGGTGGTGACGCGGGTGCGCGACATGCTGGCCTCAATGGGCAGACCCACGGTTCTGGTGGATGCCGCCGACGGGCTACGCGCGGCTACGCCCAGGAGCGGGGAGGGAATTCGTTTTGAGGGTTCGGCGCAGACGGCGCAGACGGCGGCGAACGAGCGCGGCAGCCGTTCGCTGGCGCTGCTGCAGCGGGTTACGGCGGAGACTGGAACGCAGGATGAAAGCCTGGTGTTGAGCGACACGGCGCCGCTGCTGATTTCGGCGGAGACTGAATACCTGGCCCGTTTCGTGGATTGCGCCATCGTGGTGGCGGAGTCGGGTGTAACCACGCGCGCCGAGTTGCGGGCCACGGCCGCTGCCTTGCAGCGGCTGAGCGTGCCGGCGGCGGGGCTGGTGCTGAACCGGGTGAGTCTGGCCAAGGCCGATGCGGCGTTCCGGAAATCTGTGCTGGGGGTCGCGGCGCATGTGCGCGAGCAGGGCCGGACGACGGCCAGGCAGGTGCCCAGATCGGCGCCGAGAAGGCGCGATTTTGAGGCAGACGTTCCCACGGCTCCTGTGAAGCATGAAACGCGTAAGCGAGTGGCGGAGCCGGAAGCTCCAGCACGCCCGCCAGCGGTTACGTATTCGCAGGCGGTTGCGCACCGGCAGCCCATGGAGTCGAAGGTTTCCGCGATGGTTTTGCCGCAGCCTGCAGCGGAACGCCTCGCAATGGAGCGCGGCGCAGAAGCGGAAGCGCCGCCAGCGGCATCCCAGTTTCCGCCCCAATTTATGTCCCAGGAGGACACGGTATCGGCGCTTGCAGGTTCGCCCGCACCATCGCCAAGAAACGGGCGTGGGACGCAGGAATCCGCAGCACCGGGACCTGCGCCGGACGCAAATGTACCCTGGTGGCTGAGCGAAACCCCACTGACGACCCAGGCTACGAATGGGAAAATTTTATCGGACGGTTCTCCTGGAGCGCGAGAGCGTGCATCGCAACCAGGTGGACGCGGGGCGGTCGGTTTTCCGGTTTCGCGGCTCAGCGGACTGAGAAACGTGTTGTTCGGGGTGGGCGCGCTCGGCACGGTCAAGCGCGACGGGGAGAGGCGCGAGGAGCCGTGGAACGAGGAGCCGGCGCAGCCGCCGGTGCGGTCAAAAAGCTTTGAGCCGGAGCCGCTTGTGGCCCCAGAGTTCGAGCCGGAGGAGCTTGGGCCTGAGGCACATGCCATTGAACTGTTTGCAGGTCAACCATATCGGCCCGAGCCGTATGTTCCTGAATCGTCCGCACCCGTGTTGGCGCCGGCTTACGCGTCCCCGTACACGCCGATTCCCGAGCCGGCTCCGCGGCCGGCTGCTGCCGCCGAAACCGGCGAGCCGCAAGGCACGCTGCGCGTGGTGGCGGCGCCTGAGTTTCTTCCTCCCCAGACGGCCCGGCTCGATCGCCGCGACACCCTCGACGACATCGAAGTTCTTCCCTCCCGGCGCGGCCAATATTGCAGAAAAGGCTGAGCGAATCGTAAGCGTCTCCGCGATACTTATGGGCCGGCCACCCAATCGGCCCGTCCCATCTTTGAATCCATTCATCGGAAATTCAATGTCTTGAATAGCAATCCTCAAGTCTGACTCAGGGCAATCGCACTTGGAAAGGCGTGCCGGTGGTGTCGATTTCAGGTTCATACGTACCCCCCCGGGGGGGTGCGTGGGATTTTGCCATGAAGCTCCTTATTTTCTGACGGTTAGATGCGTTTTCGGGTGCGATTTACGTGCAGTTTCACGCAAGTAAGCGTAACTTTCTTGCGCGTTTTTGTGCCTGCCGGCCCCGGATTCTCGAGCGGCCACGAGTGCCTGGGAACGTTTCTTCACAGCATAGCGGAAGGGCGAAATTAACCCGCAACGAGCGGCGAAAATA
>JASHRF010000019.1 GCA_030037545.1 Acidobacteriaceae bacterium
GAGGAGGCGAGATGGACAGACGGCCAACGACAATTCGTGACGCGGGAGCAGCATCCCCAGCTCTATGTGCAGCCATACTCTCGGTCGTTCTTCTGCTTCTCGGCTGCGCGGCTCAGGCGCAATCGAGCACGCTGCAAGGCGCGAGTCAGAAACTGCCCGTTAGCGGCGCAGCAGCCGCGGCTTCAGCCAGGGTGCGAGCTGCGAGCAACTTCTCCAGGCTGCCACTGCAGTTCGAACAAAACGACGGCCAGACCGATTCTCGCGTGAAGTTCCTCTCCCGCGGGCCGGGATACACACTCTTCTTCACCGGCAAGGAAGCGGTCTTTGCGTTTCCCGCGCCGCATGGGACGAAGGGGCATACGAACGCCGCGCTGCGGCTGCGATTCGCCGGGGGCAACCCAGACGCCAAGATCGATGGCGAGGACGAACTCCCCGGCAAAACCAACTATTTCTCCTCTGGCGACAGGCGCACTTGGCATACCGGGATTCCGAATTACTCCGCGGTGAGTTATCGCGACGTGTATCCGGGTGTAGATGCCGTGTTCCACGGCAGCCCGCAGCGGCTGGAATTCGATTTCGACGTGGCGCCCGGCGCGGACCCCTCGAAGGTCGCTCTCGATTTTGCCGGCGGGCGCGTGCTGCGCGTGGATGGCGACGGCGACGTCATGCTGGGACTTGGCAAATCCGGCGGAGAGATTAAGCTGGGCAAGCCGGTTGTCTACCAGGAAATCGCCGGCGTGAGGCATGAGATTACCGGCAGGTTCATCCTGCGCGGCTCACACCGCGTTGGTTTCTCGCTGGGGAAATACGACCGCGCGCAGCGGCTGACGATCGATCCGACGCTGAGTTATTCGACGTTTCTCGGTGGGGGGATCGGTAATCCTGGCTACACCTATGGCTATGCCATTGCCGTCGACTCTTCCGGCGACGCTTATGTGTCGGGGTATACAGGTTCCGTTCAATTCCCGACCCCGAACGGGCTTGAGGATGCGCTTCCTGGCGGAACCTACGTGAGCAAGCTCAGTCCGGACGGCTCGCAACTGGAGTACACCGCCTTTCTTGCAGGTTCCTACAACGGGAATGCGCTTGCCGTGGACAGCAGCGGCTCTGCGTATGTTTCGGAAACTGCGAACCAGAGCTTTACCACTTCGGGAGCCTATCAGGCCGGCGCCGGCTCCGACAGCATTACCGTCGCCAAGCTGAGCCCCGACGGCTCGGATCTAATCTATGCGGCACAGATCGGCATTATAGGCTCATACCCAACCACGCCCAGGACAGGCATCGCCGTCGATTCTCAGGGCAGCGCTTACGTGGTGGGCTACACTCTATCGCCTTCATTCCCGACCACGGCGGGCGCGTGGCAGACAGCGGCTTACGGCTGCTCCAACGGCGTTTGTGCTCCCGCGGCAACGATCACCAAACTCAGCCCGGACGGTTCCAGCCTTGTCTACTCAACACTGCTGACGGGGCAGGGCGGAGCCGCAGACAATAATAACGCCGGAGAGTTCGGCTACTCGATCGCAGTCGACACCCAGGGAGATGCCTACGTAGCCGGGACCACCCAATCCACGGATTTTCCGGTAACGCCAGGAGCGCCGCAGCCCGCATGTCTGGCCTATGCAGTTCCCAACGCGCCACCCTTCTGTTCCAGCCCCAACGCCTTCCTGACCGAGCTGAACCCCAGTGGTTCCGGCATTGTTTACTCAACATTTCTGGGCACCGATGTGAGCGGGGGCCAGTATCTACCGGCGGTTGCTCTGGACTCGTCCGGGAACGCCTATCTCACGGGCACAAGCTCTGCGGCCAGCTTCGCGTCAGGTTTGGCTGCGGGCCCGACTGTATCTGGGCCCGCCCTCCTGTGCCCCAACGCGACGCAGGAGGGCTGCAATGAGTCCTTTAGCTTTGTGGCGATGTTTCCGCCGGGAGGCACGCAACTGGGGTACCTGGGCTTTCTCGGAGGGAATTCTCCCCCAGGCGCGCAACAGGGGGGACCTTTGACGGCTACCGAGGCCATCGCCGCGGACTCGAGCGGCAACGCTTATGTGACCGGCATCACGTCGTCCAGCTATTTCCCAGTTACGCCGAATGGTTATCAAACGACTTTATGCTCTGACCCTTCGGCCTGCGGGGGTGCGTTTTTCTCCATCCTTGACACGAATGTCGCGGGTTCTTCCTCGCTCACCTATTCGACGTATCTGGGAGGGAACGACAATATTAGCTGGGGGTTCGGCATTGCCGTCGATGTCAGCGACAATGCTTATCTCACTGGCATGACGGAGGCGCAGAACTTTCCCTCAACACCGGGTGCGTATCAACCCGCCTGCAGCGTTGGCGGAACAAGTTCATCGCCGAATTGCGAGAACGCATACGTCGTCAAGTTCGCAAGCGGGCTTACTCCGCCGACCGCCGCGGCCATTACCGCTGTCTCCGGCGGAGGGCAGAGCGCGACGATCGGACAGGCTTTCGCCAATCCGCTGGTTGTCAATGTTACCGATTCCAGCGGCAATCCAGTGAGTGGCGCGACCGTGACCTTCACCGCGCCCGCTTCAGGAGCAAGCGCGAGCCTTTCCTCATCGACGGCGACCACCAATAGCAGCGGAAACGCCAGCGTTACCGCCACGGCCAACGGGATCGCCAACTCCACGGCCTACGAAATCACGGCGTCTGTAGCCGGCGCGAGCACGCCCGCAACCTTTTCGCTCACCAACACGCAGGCGGCCACGAGCCTGATCGTAACCCCATCGGCAACGTCTCTCACCTACGGGCAAACCGTCACCCTCACGGCTGCCATCAGCCCGTCGAGCGTAGAGGGAACCATGCCCACCGGCTATGTGACCTTCTACGACGGTTCTACGGCGCTGACCCCCAATTCGGCGGTTTCGGCAGGATCGGCGAGCTATACCGTGAGCGAGCCGTCCGTCGGCACCCACACCTACTCCGCGCAGTACCTGGGCGACTCGAATTTCCTGGCCAGCGCGCTGACGGCCGCAACCTCGACTGTAACGGTAACTACAGCTTCTTCCGGGACGCCTCCGGCTTTGAGTACGGTTGCCGGCGTCAGCGCACCGCTGGCCATCAACGCCAACAGCTCGGGAACCGGCTTGAACGCCGTGCTCAACTCCGATTCGTCGGTGAGCCTGGTTCAAAACGGCGCGCTGGTATCGGGCGTGAGCTGTTCCGCGTTTTCCAGCCTGAGCGGCGGCAGCCTTTCTTCCGGCGCAATCTATCTTGACGGCGCCAACTCCCGCGTCTATCTCGCCGCGATCGAGAGCGTCAGCGGAACGACAAGCTTGTACGCGGCCTACGACACTTTCAACGTGTCGGCGGGAACTTGCACGCAGGGGCCGCTCGTGCAGTTAAGCACGAACGCCAACTCCGGCGTAGAGATGAACGCCGACATCGCGCAGGGCAACGTCTACATCCTGAACTACTCCGGCGCTTTCCCGGATTCGCTCTACGTTCTACCCGCGCCGTGGTCGGCGTCCCTGACCCCGCCGGCGCCATTCACTATGGATTATTCAGTCGAGTACGGGCCCATTGTGATCGACCCCTCGACGCACCAGGTCTTCATCAACGACCTCGGCGGATCGGCCAACGGAGCGGTGCCGGGGACCTTCGCGACGTCCGGGTTCTTTGTCTACGACCCCAACTACAGTGGATCGGCCCCCAATCCCGAGCATGTGGCCGGCTACATGACGACGAGCGGCGGAGCGATAACGCCATTCAACGTGGGAACGCTGCTCGACAACGGCAACGGAACGCTGGTGCTGATCAACGAGAATCCCAGCGCCTCCTCCGCCACCTACAGCGCCAGCACGCCGCCGGTGAGCGTCCTGAACACTACTACATCGGGATTCAGCTTCTTCACCAATACGCAACAGGCGACGGTCAGCACTTTCGACATCACGGCCGGAAACGCGCTGACCACCATCGCTCCTGCGACGCAGTACTATGCAGTCGGTCCCGCGGATATCAATACAGCCGCCAGCCAGGTGTACGCCTTCGTCTTCAACCAAAGCACATTTTCCGGGCCCGAAGAGCTGATCGCGTATAACTATGCGGCTCCGCAGGAAACGGTGCTTAGCTCAAGCGTTGCCATGCCCAGTCAGGTTCCCGATCTGTGGCAACAGCTCAATTACGATCCCGAATCGACTGAGATTGTACTGTCGGCAAGCGAGTACAACTCAGGCGATCTCGGCGTCACGACGCCGCTATGCGCAGGCAACCCCTCGTTGACCATCCTTTTGGGAAGCGGGGATACCACCACGCCGCTCGATTTTCCGGTCGTGAATCAGGACTCCGGCTATATCTACGCCATCCAGCCGGCGTCCACTTATCCTCCGCCTGGCACACCGGCCGCGCTGGAGTATGTGGCGCCACCGGCCAGCCCCTGCTCCTCGTCGCAGCCGGCGCCGGCCGTCATCAACGCCGTTTCCGGAGGCGGACAGAGCGCGGTGATCGGGCAGCCGTTCGCCAATGCGCTGACAGTGAATGTCACGGATGCAAACGGTAATCCGGTCTCCGGCGCGACCGTTACGTTTACCGCGCCATCTTCGGGCGCGAGCGCGACCCTGTCTGCCACGACCGTGACGACCGGCAGTAACGGCAATGCCAGTGTAACCGCGACGGCTAACGGAATCGCCAGTCCGACGGCGTATCAGGTCTCGGCATCGGTAGCAGGGGTCAGCACACCAGCTTCGTTTTCCTTAACGAATACGCAAACGCCGACGAGCCTGGTGGTAACCCCGGCCGCGACGTCTCTCACCTACGGGCAACCGGTGACGATCACTGCAGCCATCAGCCCAGCGAGCGTGCTCTCCACCGTGCCAACGGGATCAGTAACTTTCTACGACGGCACAACCGCGCTCACGCCAAACTCCGCCGTGTCCAGTGCTGCGGCAAGCTACACAGTGAACGTACCCACGGTTGCCAGCCACACCTATGCGGCCCAGTATTCCGGCGATTCCAACTTTCAAGCCAGCGCGTTGACCAGTGCGTCTTCGACGGTGGTCGTAAACAAGGCATCAGTAACGCTTGCTGGCCCGGCCACCCAGCCGGTTAGGCTGCAGGGCGGCACGGCAGGTTCGATCCCGGCAACCATCGCGGGAGAATACACAGGCAGCGGGATCGCCGCACCGACCGGCGGACTGAATTACAGCGTGAGCGGAAATGCCTTTGGACCAGGGTCGTTGCTGGTAGCGAACGGGAGCACGAGCATTCCGATCCCGAACACGCTGGCGCCCGGACAATACACGATTACGTTGAGTTATGCAGGCGACGAGAATTACAACGCCAACTCGATCGACATTCAGCTCGTGGTTTATTCGCCCATCACGATTTCTCCAGCCGCTCTGCCGGCGGGCCCGGCCGGTACACCGTATTCACAGACGCTGACAGCCAGTGGCGGAAGCGGCACTGGATATGTCTGGGCGGTCCAGTCCGGCACAGCGTTCTCCGCTGTCGGGCTGGCGCTGACTTCTTCCGGCGTCGTCTCCGGCACCCCGACGGGCACGGAGACATCTGCCAGCGTGGTCGTGACGGTCACGGACTCAGAAAGCGACAAATCCAGCCAGACCTATCAACTCACTATTTATCCCGCGCTCGCGATTACACCCGCTACCTTGCCAGTTGGTGTTGTTGGGCGGGCATATTCGCAGACGCTCACCGCCACCGGCGGTACGGGCACGGACTACCAGTGGGGTGTGACCTCCGGCACGGCCCTCTCGGCCGTCGGGCTTACGCTGTCATCGGCCGGGGTCATCTCAGGAACGCCCACCGCGCCTGAAACAGCCGCGGCTTTTATCGTCGACGTGGTTGATTCCGCAGGCGACGTTACGACGATGGTCTACCACCTTACGATCGATCCGGTCCTTGCCATCGCGCCTGCCACGCTGCCCTCTGGCATTGTCGGGGGAGTCTATTCGCAGACTCTCACTGCCTCCGGAGGTAGCGGCGCCGGATATGGTTGGGCCGTCACCTCCGGCACGGGGCTCTCCGCCGTTGGACTTACGCTGTCGTCTACAGGCGTCATCTCCGGGACGCCCACTGGCACTGAGACCGCGGCAAGCTTCACGGTTGAGGTGACCGACTCACTCGGCGACCAGGTTTCCCGGCCCTACCAGCTTACTGTTTATCCCGCGCTTGCGATTGGACCAACCGCTCTGCCCACGGGCACGGTGGGAACGGCGTACTCAGAAACCCTCACCGCTACAGGCGGCAGCGGTGCCGGATACACCTGGTCAACAAACGCGGCCGGGACAGTGAGTCTTGGCAACCTTGGCCTGAACCTCTCTTCCACCGGACTCATCAGCGGGACGCCAATCGCTGCCGGCCAAGCGTCGTTTTCGGCACAGGTGACGGACTCGGCAGGCGACACTGCGACGCAAAGCTATGTTCTGACGATCATCAGCGTGTCTCCGAAAACGATTGCGATTAACGATCCCGAAACTGTCATGGTGAATGACATCGAGCAGGTGCAGCTCGTTGATGTGAGCGACCCGGAAATCGTCACTGTAACAGACATACCGCTTGTGACCGTGACGAGAATTTACACCACTACAGCGACGTCGCTCTTTATTTCGCCCACCCCGGCCAACGCCGGCCAGCAGATCACCTTCACCGCGACGGTCGCCGCGGCGACAGGTTCGGCCGCTCCCATCGGCACGGTCACGTTTACCTGCGGGCAAACCGCAAATTCCGGTGCGATCAGTTTGACTGCGGTTTCCGGCGGCCCAGCCACCAGCACCGCATCCTGGTCCACCTCCAGCCTGCCCGGCGGCGTGTACAAAGACTGCGCGGCAACCTATACGCCCAGTTCGAATTCGAATTTTCTGTCGTCCACCTCCGTCTCTGAGAGCTTGACCGTGGCCGACTTTACTCTCAATTTCCAGCCGCCCTCGAATCTGAGTTTGTTGCCCGGCCAGAGCGTCAACATTCCGCTCACTGTTTCGTCGGCCGATGCCCCGTTCAATGAACCGATCGACTTCTCCATGACCGGGCTTCCCAAGGGGTTCACGGTGTCGTTCGATCCGTCCAGTGTCACGGTTGGCTCAACTCCGCAAACTGTCACCGCAACCATTACCTGGGCCACTCTCGAGACATTCGCGCAACCTGACCGCGGGCTGCGTTCTCGCGCGCCTCTCGTGTTCGCGCTGCTCGTGCCTTTCGTGCCGCTGCTCGGCCTCAGGCGGATGCGCCGCAGGCTGCGCCGCGACGGCTGGCTGTTCATGGTTGCACTGCTCGCGTTGATTGCATTCGCGGGGGTCAGCTCTTGCGGAGGCGGCGGCTTTTTCAACCAGTCCCCGCAAACTTACACGGTCACGCTCACGGCCACCAGCGGCACGGTGCAGCACTCAGTCACATTCACTCTGACGGCAGAATAGGAGCCACAATGATTCCACGCATCGCTCTGCTCGCCGTCTTGATCGGACTTGAGTTTCAGGTCGTTCCTCTGGTCGCTCAGGCGCAATCGCCAGCCGCGGCGCCCTTGGAGGTTGCGCTGGTTTACAGCACCGACCGCACCAATGGAGTAGTAGGAGGGCGCGGATGCTTCTGGATGCAAGGCGGCAAATCCGAGGCCAGCGCCTACTTCGGACGCGGCCTGAGCGTGGTGGCTGAGCTTGGAAGCGAGCACGCAAACAGCATCAATTCGGCGCACGAGGGACTGGGCCTGGTTACCTTTCTCTTCGGACCGCGCTACTCGCTGCGCTCATTCGGTAGATTCACGCCCTTTGCGCAGACGCTGATGGGAGGCGTGCATGGGTTCGACGCCCTGTTTCCGAATGCCGGCGGATCGGCGGTTTCGCCTGTGTCGCCGGCCTTCGCCCTGGGCGGAGGGCTGAATGGGAAGATATCGCGCCGGCTCGGGTTTCGCTTCGCACAGATTGATTACTTGCAGACGCGGTTGCCGAACGGCACAAACGGCCAGCAAAACCATCTGCGGATATCCGCGGGCGTGGTATTTCGATTCGGGGAAAACACCCCATGAGGATGCGGCGAAGGCTAACGCAGTGTAGAGGGCCCGGAGGCATTCTGCGGTGTGTTTTTTCAATTTGAAAGGAGAAGCTTATGCGAGCTTTTGGGGGACCAAGACCGTTCACTGCCATCTGCAGATTTGGGTTCTTTGCGGCTGCATTCCTGACGCACGGGGCTGCGCAGAATCTGGTGATCAACGGCAACTTTGAAAACGGCAACAGCGGCTTTACCACCCAGTACAGCTTTGGAAATGTGTCCAATCCAGGCACGTACGACATCGGGACTAGTCCTTCATCCGCGCCCGGCGCTTATGGCGACTGGTGCAACTGCGGCGATCACACGACAGGAACCGGGATGATGTTGATCGCCAACGGGGCCACATTCGCCTCATGGCCGGTTTGGGAGCAGGTCGTGCATGTTTCGCCGAATAAGAACTACCGGTTCTCCTATTGGGGAGCCGAAGTGGACCGCAACAGCAATTCCTTGCCTCGCCTGGCGCTGAAGATCAACGGAAGGCCGATTGGAAGCAGCATTTTCCAGAAAAACAGCCCCGACAATGGCGGACAGTGGCAAAACTTCAGCTTCACCTGGAACTCCGGCCCGAGCCGCACAGCCGACCTCGCGCTCTATGACTTGAATGCCGATGCAACCTGGAACGATTTTGCAATTGACGACATCAGCTTTACAGCGGCCGGCTCTCAGGGCGCGGCGACGGGTAGGTCATCGCCCGCCTCGACGGCTTCTGGTTCAGGTCCCATCCCCGCCGACGCGGACGTTTCCGCAAGCGATTCGAATGACCATGCCGTCGCACTCAAACCGGCAGAGAAAGTGGCCTTGCTGTTCATGCAGTCAATTTCATTTATGGAGAACGATTGCCTGTTCGGCGTGAAACGAAGATGTTCACTCGCTGAGCTGGTGGCCGGCGTGGATTCGCCCAATCGGCCGGTGGGCAGACTGAAATACGATCCAGCCCGCGATTCAAACTACAAATACGCTATCACGGTTTCCGGAAAAATGTGGACGGCGAGCGCCGTCCCGCGGCATCCGGGGCTGGGCGGTTTCTTCGTTGAGGGCGCCGACATCAGCGCCGATACTTACTACAATCCGAACGGCGCGGCCACCGACAGCAACATCGAGCTCAGCTCGATCGGCTCCGGTGACGACTTCCGGGTGCGGTAAACCTTCAACCCGGATTTTGGCAGCTAAGGCGAATCAATTACTGGAAGGGAACAAACGAGTGGAGTTGAACATGAGACGAGCATTGATGATAGCTCTCGCATTTGTAGCGGCAGTTCGGCCAGTCAGCATGTTCGCCGATCCTTACGGCGATCTGCAGAAGGCGGCGGCCAAGTTCAGCGCGCAGCCATCCTTCCACGCCGAGATGCGCTTTACTAACGGGCGCATCATTACGGTCGAGTTTGTTGGCGCCGATCGAGCAAGGGTCGTACTACCCGGCGGCGTGACCGAGGTGTTTATCGGTTCCGACATCTGGTTGAACCGAAATGGGAGTTGGCAGCCAGTGCCGGCGATGGCGGCCGGCCCGTTGACCGCAATGATCGAGCAATACCGCCGTTCGCCGCTCTTGAGCATCGATCCAAATTCAGTAAAGGATTTAGGTATGCAGGCAGTCGGGGGAGAATCATTGCACGCCTATTCCTACGTTGGCACCGGAGTCGGCGGAACCCCGGCAACCGTCTGGCTCGGCGCAAACGACTTGCCCTTGCAAGTCGTCACGACAAACGGCAAGAATACCGCAACCATTACCTATTCTTACGGCAGCGTCACGATCGAGCCACCACAGTAACGCACCCGTATGGGTCCCAGCCAAATGCGCGGCAGATCGCTTTTCCATTCGTGCAACAGCACATCGATTGTCCTTGCCCGGCTCTCGTCCGGTCGAATTCCGGGAAGAGCCGACGCCAATAGCCCAAGAAGCTGGTTTTGTCCGCGGCCATGCAGGCGCGGAAGTGAGTGGCCGCCGAAAGAGGCCCAACGCGAAAATGTTAACGGAAATAGTGAAAACGCCGTAGACAGCCGGAATACAGAGAGACGCGTGATTGCCGAAGCGCCTCTCTCTTTGCCGCGCAAATCTTGTCGTACAAATCTTGCTGTTTATCTTACCGCCAGCTCGGCCAGCTCTCTGGCCGTGGAAACGGCTATATCTTGTGCATCCACGACCGCGATGGTCGTCATGCTGACGACGTCATCGACCTCGTCTCCGCGTTGCAGCAGATGAACCGGCCTCGCCATGCCCATCAGGATGGGTCCTACAATTTCGGCTCCTCCCAGGCTGCCCAGCAGCTTGCAAGCTATGTTGCAGGCTTCCAGATCGGGGAAGATCAGAACGTTGGCTCCATTCTTCAAGGTCGAGAATGGGTAATCCACCGCGAGTTTCTTGGGATTGACTGCAATGCCTGCTTGCACTTCGCCATCGATGGTCAACATCGGGTCGGCGTGCCGGACCAACTCTGTGGCTCGGCGCATCTTCTCGCAGAGCGGGTGCCGGGTGCTTCCGAAGCTGGAAAACGACAACATGGCGATGCGTGGTTCCACCCCAAAGCGGCGCGCCTCCTGCGCCGCACTCAGAGCGATTTCCGCCAGGTCTTCGGCCGTGGGCTCAATATTCACCGTGGCGTCGGCCAGGAAGTATAGGTCGCCCTTGCGCGTAATGATCAGGTATAGACCCGATACCTTGTGAATGCCTTCGCGCACTCCGATCACCTGCAGGGCGGGACGGATCGTATCCGGATAGTTCTGGCTCACCCCGGCAACAAAGGCGTCGGCGTCGCCCATGCGCACCATCATCGATCCGAAGATGTTGCGGTCGTTCATCAGCTCCTCAGCGGTGCTCTGCGTCACGCCGCGGCGCTGCCTCAGCCGGTAGAACTCGCTCACATACTCCGGCCGTCGTTGTACGGTCTCCGGATCGACGATCGCTACCCCGTCCAGCGGCACTTCCAACTCGGCTGCTTTGCGCTGGATTTCGTCGGAGCGGCCCAGGAGCACAGGAGCCGCGATCTTCTCTTCGACCAGGATGTGACAGGCGCGTAAGATCTTGGGATGCGCACCTTCTGGAAACACCACTCGTTTCGGATTCGCCTGGGCTTTGTGAATCATCTGCCGCATGAGCTCGTGGGCCTTGCCCAGCCGCTTCTCAAGCTGCTCGCGGTACTCCACCGGGTCCACCGGATTCTGCGCCACGCCAGTAGTCATTGCCGCCTTGGCCACGGCGACCGCTTCCCAAAGCAGCACGCGAGGATCGAAGGGTTTGGGAATGATGTAGTCAGTCCCGAACTTCAGGGTTTCCACGCCATAAGCGCGGCATACTGAATCAGGGGCATCCTCCTTGGCCAGGGATGCCAACGCATACGTGGCAGCCAGTTTCATCTCTTCATTGATGATGGTGGCGTGCACATCGAGTGCGCCGCGGAAGATGAACGGGAACCCCAGCACATTGTTTACCTGGTTCGGATAGTCCGAGCGCCCGGTGGCCATGATGATGTCGTCGCGGACGGCAGTCGCTTCTTCGTAAGTGATCTCCGGATCGGGGTTGGCCAAGGCGAATACCATGGGCCGCGGAGCCAGTGAAGCGATTAGTTCCGGCGTGAATGCGCCTTTCGCGGAGAGTCCCAGCAGAACATCGGCTCCTTTAGCGGCCTCGGCGAGAGTACGCAAGGGCGTGTCCTTCGCGAACCGCTCCTTGTAGGGATTCATGCCCTCTTTGCGCCCTTTGTAGATGACGCCCTTGGTATCAGCCATGGTGATGTTGTCGCGCTTGACGCCGAGATGAACGTAGTGATCGGCACAGGCAATGCCTGCGGCACCCGCGCCATTGATGACTACCTTGATGCGATCGATGTATTTGCCCGTGAGCTCCAATGCATTCACCAGCGCCGCGCCGGAAATGATGGCGGTGCCGTGCTGATCGTCGTGAAAGACGGGAATCTTCATCGTCTTCCTCAACGTTTCCTCAATGTAGAAGCACTCGGGCGCCTTGATGTCCTCCAGGTTGATGCCCCCGAAAGTGGGCTCCAGAAGCTGACAGGCCCTGATAATCTCGTCAGGGTTATGGGTGTCTAATTCAATGTCGAATACATCGACATCCGCAAATCTCTTAAACAGGACCCCTTTGCCCTCCATAACCGGCTTTCCGGCCAACGCTCCGATGTCGCCCAGCCCAAGCACTGCCGTTCCGTTGCTGATCACCGCGACAAGATTGCCCTTTGCGGTGTACTTGAATGCGTCCAGCGGGTTCTTCTCTATCTCCAGACAGGGCACGGCGACGCCGGGTGTATACGCCAGGCTGAGATCGCGTTGCGTGCGGCACGGCTTGGTGGCAACGACTTCGATCTTTCCCGGCCGCGAGCCGTAGTGGTAGTCGAGAGCATCCTGTTTCGCGATCGCCATAGTGCCTCCAAAGATGTGACCGGATATATCATGTGCGGGAAGGCTCGATGTTCTTCTCTTTCTTCATCCGAACACGATGCGAGCTTAAAAGAAGGACCGGGCGCTTCTCTTCACACACTCATCAGATTTGAACACTGCCGCTCGGGTTTTCTGTGACGCCCGATGCTCGATGATGTGACACTCTGAATTGACAACTTACTACATGGTTGTGACAAAAGGCGATAGACCATCCATGAGTTATGACTTGATTCGTCGAATCATATGGCTCATACCGTTGCTGTAGAGTGAGTAACGACGAGTTCGGGATTTCGACGCATCTCATCAAGAGCGGTTATTGATGAGCTGCAACAGCGTATGGGCCTTATCCACTAGCCTGGCGCACAATTTCCCTGCGTGTCCGGTATTGTTAACCCGCCCGGAAGTAGAGGTGACTTAGCTCACTAACTCTGAAAATAGTGAGAGATAAATGTGACTTATCTCACCAATGCTGAAAGGTCCCGATGATAGGTGTATGCTGCCTGCTGAAGAGGTATTGAGATCGGCAGTCTCTGCTGTCTACAAAGTGCCAGAGCACGACCAGATTATTCGGAGCTAGCGTCATGACGGAGAAGGAAAGCATTCATCTTTTGAACGAAGCGGTCGCCGATGAGTTACAGGCGGCGCACCAGTACATGTATTTTCACTTCCATCTTGCCGATGAGCGGTTTACGCCGCTGTCTTCGCTTTTCAAACAGATGGCAATCCAGGGAATGGTACATGTGGAGCGGCTGGCCGAACGAATCCTGTCTTTGAAAGGCGATGTCGAAATGGTTCCGGCTGGCCCGGTGGAGAAGATCGTCGAGCCCGAGGCGATTCTCGTGAAGGCTATGGCGATGGAGGAGGAACGCGCGCGCTTCTACAACCAGGCGGCGACGGAGTGTGGCGCCGACGCGGACTCTGAATCGAAGGAAATCCTGGAGAACATTGTCGGCGATGAAGAAGGCCACTTCGATGAATTTGAGAAAGAGTGCGAGAAGATCGAGAGATTTGGCCCATGTTGCCTGGCTCCGGATTTTGGAACCGATACCCGGGGCGAAATGGTGGATATGCATCTTTAGTCGACGGCTGGCAGGTTAGTCGGAGCGTTCGGATACGCTTATAAGCGGCGGAAGACTTCCAATTTGTACGTGTCTCAGACGGTGACCGTCTTCATTATCGCGGGAGCGAAGGACTCGTGTTCCGTGCGGGCGATGATTTCGCCCTGTAACGCTGGCGGCTCTGGCTGCGCGCGAGCTTAAGCCATCCCATCTAGGTTTCTGTCTCCATCGGCTCGTTCTTTGAGATCGCGACTTCCCAGGTTTCAAAATGGAGACCTGATGACATGACAGCGTCGTCTCCTTCAAGCTGAGTACATGGGTTGTGGCGAAACGACCTTGGGCTGGGGAGAGCGGAGATCGGAAAGCGATGAGAGCGACTTACAGTTGATGCGGGTTCAGATCGACTTGGGCGTCCGATTCACGATCTCTACATACTCGAAGCAGATCGAAAACGCCATTCCCTTTTTTTCCGTAATTCTGGACAGTCTTTCCGCAAACCTGCAGACAGGTCGCGTTATATGTCCAGGTTCTTCACATCCAGCGCATTGTCCTCGATAAACTTGCGCCGCGACTCTACGTCTTCGCCCATCAACGTGGTGAAGATGGCGTCGGTCTCGGCCAGGTCTTCGAGTTTTACGCGCAGCAGGGTGCGGCGCTCGGGATCCATGGTTGTCTCCCACAACTGGGTGTTGCTCATTTCGCCCAGCCCCTTGTAACGCTGCACCTGGTAGTCCTTCTTGCCCTGCTCCACGATATAGGCGAACAGCTCGCGGGCGGTCTGCTTCTCGATGGGCTCGCGCAGCAGGCGTGCCTGGCGTCCTCCGGATTTAGCTTCCGCGCGTACTTCGGCGCTGCCCGGCGAGGGCGCGCCTTCAGCATCTGGCTCCTCTTCATCGCTCGTCTCCACGGCCACGGCGACCTTGGACGCGTACTCGATCAAAAACGGCGGCTCCAGATATTCCTTGATCTGGTTGTATTTGGCCATCATCTGCCGGAACTCGGGGCTGGAGGCCAGCGTCCAGTCGATGCAGCGCGTGGCGCCCTGCGAATCGGTGAAGCAAATGGACCAAGTATGATGCTCCTCGTCCTGCACCGGCTCGCCGAGTTTGTACTCGAACTCGTCCGCGAACTCGGCTAGTTTTTTCTGGAGCGCGGCAATTTTTTCCGGAACCTCGCCTTCGTTCTTTGAGGAGAAGTCGGCGCGGTGCGTGAGCTCGGCGCGCGCCAGCAACTCGGTGAGGCGCTCGTTGCGGATGCGTTTGTCAACCTTTTCGGCGAATCCGAGGTACTCGTTGAGCGTGCTCATGAAACGGGTGAGCGCCGCTCCCTCAATGCGGCTGGCGTTCTCGCCGTGGCGCACGATCATGCCCTCGGCGGCGCGCTTCACCATCACCTTCACAAATTCGCGATCGTCTTTGATGTACTGCTCGAAGCGGCCCTTCTTGATCTTGTATAGGGGCGGCTGGGCAATGTAAACGTTGTCGCGTCGGATCAGGTCGGTCATGTGGCGGAAGAAGAACGTGAGCAGCAGGGTGCGAATATGCGAGCCGTCGACGTCGGCGTCGGTCATGAGGATGATCTTGCCGTAGCGCACCTTGGTGGGATCGAAGTCGTCTTTGCCGATGCCGGTGCCCAGCGCGGTGATCATGGCGCGGATTTCCTCGTGGCCCAGCATCTTGTCGTAGCGCGCCTTTTCCACGTTCAGGATTTTGCCCTTGAGGGGAAGAATGGCCTGGAAGCGCCGGTCGCGTCCGGTGCGCGCCGTGCCGCCGGCCGATTCGCCCTCCACCAGGAACAGCTCGCAGCGCTCGGGGTTGCGCTCCGAGCAGTCGGACAGCTTGCCCGGCAATCCGCCGCCGTCGAGCGCGCCTTTGCGCCGCGTCAGGTCGCGCGCCTTGCGCGCCGCCTCGCGAGCCCGCGCCGCTTCGATGGCCTTATTGATGACCTTGCGGGCCACCGGAGGATTTTGTTCCAGGTACGCGCCGAGCCGTTCATTCACAAACGCCTGCACCACACCGGCAATATCGGAGTTGAGCTTGCCCTTGGTCTGGCCTTCGAACTGCGGCTGCGGCAGCTTAACGCTGACCACGGCCACCAGGCCTTCGCGCACGTCATCGCCGCTCAAGCTTTCTTTCATGTCTTTAAAGAGGCCCATCGACTGCCCAATGGCGTTGATGGTGCGCGTAAGCGCGGTGCGAAATCCTGAGAGATGCGTGCCGCCGTCCACCGTGTTGATGTTGTTGGCGAAGCTGAACACGGTTTCCGAGTAACTGTCGTTGTACTGCAGCGCGATGTCGATCTCCATGCCTGAGCGCGAAGCATCCATCACGATGGGCTTGTCGTGCAGAACCTGCTTGCCACGATTGAGATGCTTGACAAACTCGGCAATGCCGCCCGCGTACTTGAACTCCGCGTGCTTGGCCTCGCCGGTTTTGGCGTCGGCGGTGCGCTCGTCGGTGAGCGTGATCTCCAGGCCGCGGTTCAGGAAGGCCAGTTCGCGCAGCCGCTGCGCCAGCGTGTCGTAACTGAATTCAGTGGTGGCGAAGATGCTTTTGTCGGGCAGGAAATGCACCTTTGTCCCGCGCCGCTTGCTGGTGCCCGTTTGCCTGAGCTTGCTGGTGGGCAATCCGCAACTGAAATCCATCTCCCAGGTCTTGCCGTCGCGCCAGATCTCCACGCTGAATTCCTGGCTCAGCGCGTTCACGCAGCTCACGCCCACGCCGTGCAGTCCGCCAGAAACTTTGTAGGTGGAAGAGTCGAACTTGCCACCGGCGTGCAGCTTGGTCAGCACCACCTGCACCGCAGGCATCTTCTCGCCGCCGGCCAAGTCCATCATGTCCACGGGGATGCCGCGGCCGTCGTCGGTCACCGTGATGGAGTTGTCCACGTGGATGACCACCTCCACCTTCTTCGCGTAGCCGGCGAGCGCTTCGTCCACGGAGTTGTCTACAACTTCATAGACCAGGTGATGCAGGCCCATCTCGCCGGTCGAGCCAATGTACATGGCCGGGCGCAGGCGCACCGCCTCCAGGCCCTCCAGCACCTTGATGTTTTCTCCGGTGTAGCTGCCGTTATCGTCGGAAAGGGGCAGGTTGCTGACAACTTCTGTAGCCATTAAACTCCGTCTGCGGGGGCGTGATGGCGCGAAAAGCCGTGGTTTCGCGCGCCTGACCGCTCACAAAAGGCGCCATCGCTCCAGCTCCAGACGGGCGCGGAGTCCGGCTCGCTTCCAGGCCGCAATTTGAGAGACTAACCAATTGAAAGACCGGGGCTTGACGCGACTTTGACTGTAATCATTTTAACACGGTAGGAGGTCTCTAAAAACAGCCAGAGCCAGGTTGCAAATGCTCAGATTCTGTGCAAAATCCAGGCCTTTAATGACACTTAGGTAATCTATTTTGATTACTTTATAGCTATCTGAAAGAAATATCTGGACTTGCACGTGAAGTTGCGTTATAGTCCAATCTTACATCAGGGGTCGTTGTTCGATTTGCGCGCCATTTCGAGGTTACCGTTGAGCAAACTTCGGGCGCCTTCGCATGGACCCCCGATACAATGTCTATAGCTTGGCCATTTCCAACGCCGGCCGCTGATCAGGCATTCCCGCTCGGCCTCCGAATCCGGCGCATTGCTTCGCTTTGCTCCCCACCTTAAGCTGCGGCTCGGGCATTCCGTGCCCCTGGAGTCCCGTTGCTTAGTCATCAACTGCGGGAACATATTTCCCGCTAACTTGATTTCACTCAGGAGCCATTACCATGAAATTCGCACTCCGCTTCTTTGCCATGATGGTCGTTTTCGCTGGACTCGCTACGGCATCGCTGCCTTCGGTGAGTTCGCAAGTGCTATCCAGCCATCTTTCCGCCGCCGCGGCTGGCCCTGGCCCGCTCACCCTGCCGATTCCGTCTTGTGCCCCCGGCATCCCTACCTGCCCGACGACTCCGCCTCCGGGCAGCGGCAGCCTGCGCTAAGTTCCTGAAAGGTAGCACGAAAGTGCCATCGTGCTGTTACCCTTTGGTTGTTGAGCCGTGAGGGGTTTAGCGCTATTCTGAGGAAGATTTAAGGATGGCGGACCCGGCGCAATGACCTCACAGTTCGCAATGTCGGCGATGAGCGTGGCCGAGTTTCTGCTCTGGGCCACGCTTGCCTTCCTCTTCTGGAAACGGAAGCTGTATCGCCGCTTTCCTGTCATGGGCGCGTACCTCGGCCTGCACGTCGTCTTCACGCCCATTTTGTTATTGCTGCTTTACGGGCGGTCCCAGCTCTGGGTGGATCACGCGCTCTACACCAATGCCTATTTCTTCGGTTATTTCGGGGTCTACATCGCCAGCACCATCTTGTTGCTCTTCATCTGCATTGAAATCTTCCGTTCCGCTCTGGCATCCTTTCCCGGTCTGCTCAAGATCGGCATCGTGATCTTCCGCTGGGCGATCGTGGTTTCGCTGATTGTCACGCTATCCTCCATCTCGTTCCTGCACCGCGGACTAATGCTCATCCCCGACATCGCCTATGCGCTGATGCGCTCGGTCAGCATTCTTGAATTGTGCCTGCTGGCCTTCCTCTGCCTTACCATAAACGCGTTGCGGCTTTCGGTGCGCGATCTATCTTTCGGCATCGCCCTAGGCTTTGGCCTCATGGCTTCGAACGAGTTCATCGCTGCGTCTCTGATGTCGACCTACACGTCGTTGATCGCTCCGCTCCAATTTGCCTACGAGGCTCTGATCCTGCTGTCCCTTGGCATCTGGATCGCTTACTGTGCGCTGCCGGAGCGCGACCGGCAGCCGGTGGTGATGCCGGCCAGCTCTGCGATCTATCGCTGGAACGAAATCGCGTCCGCGCTCGGCCACACCGGAACCCAGGTCGCCCTCCAGCAGCCCGCCAACAGCTTCTTCCTCACCGACGTTGAGAAGGTGGTCGAGAAGGTGCTTACCCGCAACCTGAAGGGGAGGGAGTCGGAGTTATAACGGCCGAGATCAGGGATCGGAGATCAGTAAGAGGCCGCGGCGGTTGCCGCGGCCTTTGCTTTCGTCCCTGGCCTCAAAGGGAAACAGACTCCCGTGCCTCATCGGGAACATGCGCGCGATCCGTGGGGCGAGCGTGAGCCGAGCGGTGGGCGCCTGCGAGG
>JASHRF010000020.1 GCA_030037545.1 Acidobacteriaceae bacterium
GGGCCGGTTCTCGGCCTGCAACTGCTTTGAGACTGCCTCAACCTCCCCGAAGACGCGCAACAAATTGCCACCGAGAATCTTGCGGCAGTCCTCGGCCGAGTAGCCTCGCGCCATCAGCGCCGCGGTGATCTTGGGCAAATCAGCGGGCGAATCGATGCCTACGGGTAATTGCCCATGGACGCCATCGAAGTCCGATCCCAGGCCCACATGATCGATCCCGGCGACTTTCGCGACGTGATCGATGTGATCGATGAGCACCGAGAGCGGCGGGCGGGGAATCTGATCGAAAGCTGCCTTCTGGATGCGCGAGATTTCCGCGTAGCCCACTGGCCGGCCTTCGGCTTCGGCCTTGTCTTTGTAGGCCTGGATCTCCTTGTCAACTTCAGGCTGCATCTTGAGCATCGCATCGCGGTACGGCTGCGAAAGAAATCCGGAGTAGAAGTTGACCATGACCACGCCGCCCTTGGAATCGGGCCCGCCGGAGTTGGCAATGGCGCGCAGCATGTCGTCGCTCATATTGCGCGGGGCGTTGCAGAGGGCGCGCGCATCGGAGTGCGAAGCAATGATTGGGGCGCGCGAAATGATGAGCGTGCGATAAAACGTCTTGTCCGACACGTGCGAGACGTCGACCATCATGCCCAGGCGATTCATCTCGTAGACCAGGTCTTTGCCAAACTCGCTCAGGCCCTCTTTTGTGTGCGGGACGCCCGGGTCATTGATGTCGGTGGAGCTGTCGGCCCAGCCGTTAGAGTTGTTCCAGGTGAGCGTCATGTAGCGTGCGCCCAGCGCGTAATACTGGCGCAGCAGGGCGAGTGAATCCTCGATGGAATGGCCGCCTTCGATGCCCATCAGGATTGCGATCTTATGCTCGCGATGCGCCTCCTCGATTTCCGCGGGCGACGTGGCCAGCATCAACTGATCGGAGTGATGCGCCACCTGCTCCTTGACCGCGTCAATCAGCTCCAGCGTGCGGTGCGCGTACTGGCCTCTGTAGAGACTGGGTTCGACCCAGATGGCAAAAAACTGCGCGCCCAGGTTGCCCTGGCGCGCGGTTTCCAGGTTCCAGTTGCCGCCGTTGAGTGGATCGGCCAGGTCGTAGTGCTCGTCGAGAATGCGCTGCGGCGTGTCGGCGTGAGCGTCAATGACGATGGCGGAAGCTTGTACCGCTGCGGGGCTTGGCGTATTGGATTTCATTTTTTCGGCGTGAGGTGCGGCTGCGCTCTGCGGCGCCGGTGCGCCCAGCGCCCAGATCAGGCCGGGAGCGGCTACGAACAGGAAAACCATGGTAAAGGCGCGCATGAGCTTGGGATGAGTGTATACCGGAGCGCCTGAGCTCACCTTAGGATTTTCGAGCGGGGTAAAATGGCTGCCATGAGACTTGGCGGTGCGAGCGTCCGGCGGCTCTCAAGCCTCTCCTGGCGAAGCGCCGGGAGCGTGTTGCTCGAAATCGGCAGAGCGCTCTCGTTCCTGCTGAGCATCCTGTCGCTTTTTCCCATTGTGCTGAACGCCTTTTTTGTGCCCGGAACGCATTGGGAAGAACGGTTGAGCCTGTCGCTGGTGAAGATTGCCCTGGCCGGTTGCGTCTGTTTTGCGAGCGGTCTCTTCTTCTATCGTCCGCCGCGCGCCGGCGACCCGGGTGAGCCGCTGATGCGGACTCTCCCGGTGCGCATGTTTCTGTGGACGCTTTTGGGCGTGGCCGTGATGTTTGTCTTGTCGTGGTATCTGGAGACGTATTACGTGCCGCTGCTGTGGCGGAATCAGCCGCGCGAGATCGCCATGCTGTTGAGCGCTGCTGGCTGGTAGTATCCAGCCACGGAAGTCCGCATCACAACCGTCTGTCATCCTGAGCGCACGCCTCCGCGGCGACCGGAGTCGAAAGGTCTGCGGTTGGGCCTTAAATTCCGCCGTCTACGCTGCCGGCGCTTTGGCGCAGAACTCGTCGAAGGCGCGGATCAGCTCGCCGGCGATCTGTTGGGCCGTGGCCTGCTCGATGACGTAGCGCTGCATCAGGTACACCAGCCTGCCATCGCGCAGGATGGCGATGGCTGGCGAGCTGGGCGGCTGGCCTTCAAAGTAGCTGCGCGCGCGCTCCGTGGCCTCGCGATCCTGGCCGGCGAAGACAGTGATCTTGTGATCGGGAAGGTTGGCGGAGTTGGCCAGCGCCAAGCGAATGCCGGGCCGTGCCTTGCCGGCCGCGCAGCCGCAGATGGAGTTGACTACAAGGAGCGTGGTTCCGGGCTGAGCCAGCGCCGCGTCCACTTCTTCGGCAGTGCGGGTTTCCTTGATTCCGGCGCGCGCCAGCTCCTCGCGCATGGGAATAACCATCAATTCTGGATACATTTTGCCTCCGGCAGGAAAGTCGCCTGTGTCCATTTTATCGCGATCGCGAGGTATAGCCTATTAGCAATGCCCCTTGAAGAAAACAGGCCGCTTGCGCCCTTCACGACGCTGGGCATTGGAGGGCCGGCGCGGTGGTTTGTCGAGGCTGCCAGCGAAGACGAGATCGTGGAGGCCGTGGCTTGGGCACGCGAGCGGCGTGTGCCGCTGTTCGTGCTGGGCGGCGGCAGCAATCTGCTGGTGGCGGATGCGGGGTTCGATGGCCTGGTGCTGCACGTGGCGCGGCGCGGGATGACGATGGAGGAATCGCGCGCGGACGGCCGCACGCAAGGGATTGTGCGCGCCGCCGCCGGCGAACCATGGGAGCTTTGCGTGGAGCGGAGCCTCGATGCGGGATGGGCGGGAATCGAGTGTCTCACCGGGATTCCCGGCACTGTGGGCGGCACGCCGGTGCAGAATGTGGGCGCGTATGGACAGGAGGTTTCCTCGGTCATCGAGCGGGTGCGGGCTTTCGACACGGAAGAGGGAAGGTTTGTCGAGTTAAGCGCGGCGGAGTGCGGATTTTCGTACCGGCGCAGCCGCTTCAATGCCAGCGATCGCGGGCGGTTCATTGTGACGCGCGTAGATTTTCGACTGACTCCGGGCGGCGCGCCCACGGTTCGTTATGCGGAGCTGCAGCGGGCGATTGAGGCGGCGCTTCCGGACGGTTCGCGACCGTCACTGGCCGAGGTAGCGGAAATTGTGCGGCGAATCCGGCGATCGAAGGGAATGCTGATCGTGGAAGGCGATCCCGATTGCCGCAGCGCCGGGAGCTTTTTCAAGAACCCGATAATGCGCGAGGATTTTCTCCATACCTCTGCCGCATGCAATGCTCCGCATTTTCCGGCCGGAGTGGGCGCGGAAGGTTGCGTAAAAATCTCCGCGGCGTGGCTGATCGAGCAGGCGGGATTCTCAAAAGGCTACGCGCTGGGCAATGCAGGAATCTCGTCGCGCCACACGCTGGCGCTCATCAATCGCGGCGGCGCAACGGCCCGCGAGATATTGGCGCTGGCGGAGAAGATTTTCGATGCCGTGGAAGCGCGCTTCGGGATTCGACTGGAGCGTGAGCCGGTGGTGGTAGGTTTCTAGCTCGGATTCAACCGCCCAATCAGTCTTTCGCGCTCGCCGGTGAGCACTTCCGTAGCCGGTCCAGCGCGGCGCGGCAGCCCTCGCGCAGCAGCAGTACTTTGGCGTTGGCGGCCAGCACATCGGTGACGTCGTGCGTCGGCAACGCGCTGCGAGCGAGTAGCTGCATCCAGACCGCGCCAACCGAAGGCGCCAAAGGCACAGCAATCGCGAGCAGAATCGCGGTCGTGAGGGTAGCCAGCCGAGCGAGAGAACAAACGCTTGCCAGTCCATGGGTTTCCGTGAACAGGGTATCGCGGTTGGGCGGATTTTTGCCGCCGATCAGCCGCACCCGCAAACAGCGAACTGATCGCCGGTCTACGGCCAGCATCGGCCGACAAACTGATACGCTAGAGGCATGAAGTTTGGCGTTCTCGTCTTTCCCGGCTCTAATTGCGATCACGATACCTACAATGTGATCGCGGAGATCGCCCATCAGCCGGTCACGTTCCTCTGGCACAATTCCGAGGATCTGGGCGGCGTGGACGCGGTGCTGATTCCCGGCGGTTTTGCCTACGGCGATTACCTGCGCACCGGCGCCATCGCGCATTTTTCGCCGGTGATGCAGTCGGTGAAGCGGTTTGCCGCGGCGGGCGGTATGGTGCTGGGCATCTGTAATGGCTTTCAGATCCTCACCGAGTCCGGGCTGCTGCCGGGCGCGCTCATGCGCAACGCGGGGCTCAAATACATCTGCAGACAGGTGCACCTGCGCACGGAAACCTCCGACAGCCCGTTCACCAACCGGCTCCAGCGCGGCGAAGTGCTTCAGATTCCGATCGGCCACATGGAAGGCAACTACTTCTGCGCGCCGGAGGAGCTGGCGCGGCTCGAATCCGAGGACCGCATCGCCTTTCGCTATGCGACGCCCGAGGGCGCCATCACAGCAGAGGCCAATCCCAATGGGTCGCTGAGCAACATCGCGGGCATTCTGAGCGAGAATCGAAATGTGCTGGGCATGATGCCGCATCCCGACCGCTCAAGCGAATCGCTGCTGGGCTCGGCCGACGGCTGGAAGATTTTTTCGTCGATGATGGCAGCTTTGGCTGCGTGCTAGAAGCTGTTTCATAACCCGTCTGTAATCGTCCCTCGGGGGCTAAAGCCCCGCGTTTTTGGGGAACTTATTGGCACGGCTAAAGCCGTGCCCTTTCAAAACAGGGTTATGAAAACAGCTTCTAGTCTAGGTCCCTGACCGTTTGACTTGTATTAGTGGGGCTGCCCGGTCCCAGATTCTTCCTAGATCAGCCCCAGCCCACCGTCTACGGCCAGAATCTGTCCGGTGATGAAGCTTGGGCCGGTGGCGAAAAACAAGACTGCCTGCGCTACATCTTCGGGCGCGCCGTTGCGCTTCATGGGGGTCTTTTCCGCAAATCGAGCGGCCCGCTCAAGGTCGTCGCCCACCGGCGCTCCGGTTACGATGCTTCCCGGCGCTACGCAGTTCACGGTCACTTCGGGAGCAAAGGCGCGAGCCATGGCTTGCGTAAGCATGTGCAGCGCGGCTTTGGAGCTGCAGTAGTGCGCATGGCCCGGCCAGGCATGGAGACCGCCCAGCGATCCGACGTTGACGATGCGTCCCCGGCTCGCGCGCAGGTGCGGAATGGCCTCGCGCGCGAAGAGAAACGGACCGCGGGCGTTGGTTTCGAAGATCGCATCCCATTCCTCCAGGGCGATCTTCTCAAGCGGCGAAGAGAGAAAGATGGCGGCATTATTGATGAGCAAATCAAGCCGGCCAAAGGCAGCCAGCGTTTCGCCCATGGCGCGGCGCACCGAGATTTCGGAGCGCACGTCGCACGGGATGGCGGCTGCTCGCATGCCCAGCGTGGAAAGCTCCCCCGCGGTCTGCGCTGCTTCAGCTTCAGATGTGCGGTAAGTAATGGCTACGTCCGCGCCAGCTCGGGCGAGCGCCAACGCGATGGCGCGGCCGATGCGCCGCGCGCCTCCGGTCACCAGTGCCGACTTTCCGCTGAGAGCTTGGTTGGGCATGGCAGGTGCGCGTGAAGGACGGCGTTGCGGCCCCGGCGAGGCTATTTGGGCTGCGGCTGGCTCTGGCTGGGCGGAGCTTGCTGCTGGTTGCCGGAACCGGAATTTCCGGAACCGGAGTTGCCGGAATTCGACCCGTTGCCCGAATTCTTGCCGCCGGAGTTGTTGTTCTTGTAAATGGAATACTCCGGAACAGGCCGGTTCAGGCGCACTTCCATTGACATCTGATCCTTGTCGACTTTGTAGTCCTTGCCGTAGGTCTGAAATCCCCTCGCGATCACCTGCAGGCGGACCGTGTCGCCGATGGGGATGACGTCGATCAGCGCCTTGCCGTCTTCGTTGGTCTTCAGTTCCAGGCCTCCCTTATCCTTGTCGCCCTCGATGGGGTGGAAAATGACAGCCGCGTCTGAAATGGGCTTGCCATTGTCGGCTTTCACCACCGTCACCTCAATGTGTGAGGCCGGTGGCGGCGCTTTGTATTTGCGGCCGCGGCTGTCTTCCTGGGCGTGGACAGCAAGGATGGAGAGAACCAGGCAGAGGCCAGTCAACAGGACACAAAAACGCAGGGGATTACGGTCCGGCATGGCTCGATTGTATGCCAGAACCATGCGCGCGTGAAGTGTGGACTTACTGTGCCGGCGTCAGGCCGCCTTTGGCCAATTCGGCCTGGATGGGCGCCGAGAGCAGGAAATTGAGCAGCGTATGGGCGGCATCGCGCAGGGGGCTGCGCATCACCACCACCGCGTCCTGTTCGATGGGCGGATAGAGGTTGCGCGGGATCGCAAAATAGGCGCCGGCGGATTTGAGAGTTGGGGTGAGCGCGGAGGTGAGCGAGATGAGCCCGGCGTCGGCGTTGCCGGAATCGGCAAGCTGTGCCGCCTGGGCGATGTTTTCAGCCGTTAGCCAGGCGCGGCCATAGGGTGCGCGCTCGGGGCCGGCGATGGCCAGCCGCTTCAGGCGCGGGTCGCGCAGGAGCGCCAGCAAGGCGGAGAAGAAACGTTGCAATATTTGCGGAGGCACCTCCGGTGGGCGCACAGTTGGTTCGACGCTGATAGGCTAGCACTAGCAGCGAGACCGCGTGATTCGCCGTCAGGCTGGCATCCGCCATGGCCCAGTTGCGGGAATCATGTGTCCGGCCATTCCAGGCATGCGGTCCCGGCGACAGGATATGAACGAGAATTTGCATCAATTGCGCTGTTTTGGCTGCGGAGGGAGGATTCGCGGACCCGAGGCGCAGCCGGACTTTCGCTGCGCGAGCTGTGGGGAGCTTTTTGAAGTTGAGTATCCCGGCTGGACGGAGCGCCGCGGGCCTGACCGGCCCAATCCCGGAGCGCTGAAGTGGTTGTGGCGCGATCGCCGCTGTTCATCCGAGAGACTGGACCAGTCCGGCGTCTGGCGTTTCCGCGAATTGCTGCCGATTCTGGATAACTTTGGCAACGCGGTAACGCTGCGCGAGGGCAATACCCCGCTCTATCACCTGCCGCGGCTCTCGAAGAAACTAGGCATCGACCAGCTTTTTGCCAAGCATCAGGGCATGAATCCGACTGGTTCATTCAAGGACACGGGCATGACTTCGGCCTTGAGCGTGGCGCGGGAGCGGGGATTCGAATGGGTAGCGTGCGCATCCACGGGCAACACCTCGGCGGCCATGGCGGCCTACGCGGCGCGCTCGGGGCTGAAGAGCCTGGTGCTGATCCCGGAAGGCAAGATTGCGTGGGGCAAGCTCTCGCAGGCCATGGATTATGGTGCGGTGACCTGCCAGTTGCCGGTCGATTTCGATCGCTGTTTGAATGTGCTCACGGAGATCGTGCGCCAGGCGCCGATTTATCTGCTGAATTCCGTGAATCCCTACCGTCTGGAGGGCCAGAAGACGCCGGCGTTTGAGATCGCCGAGGCCTTTGACTGGAACGTGCCCGACCATCTCATTGTTCCGGGCGGAAATTTGGGCAACAGCTCGGCGCTGGGCAAGGGATTTCGCGAGATGCAGGATCTGGGCCTTGTGGCACGCAAGCCGCGCATCTCGGTGATCCAGGCCGCGGGCGCCAATCCGCTGGCACAAAGCTTTGCGCGGGATCACGGCGCGACGCTGGAACCGGTCGAAGCGCAAACGCGCGCTACGGCCATTCGTATCGGCAATCCGGCATCCTGGCGCAAGGCGGCGCGTGTTATTCAGGATACCGGCGGATGGTGCCTGGACGTGACGGAGGCCGAAATCGCCGTGGCCAAGGCCGAGATCGGCGCCGAGGGATTGGGGTGCGAGCCGGCGTCTGCGGTTACGCTTGCCGGCCTCAAAAAGCTGCGTGCGCAGGGCGCTGTTGGCTCCGGCGAGACGGTGGTTCTTCTACTCACCGGGCACACCCTTAAGGACGCCGATTACACGATCGATTTCCATCGCGGAACGCTGCTAACGGACGGGGAAACGGGCGGGATCGATTCGGTGGTGGCGAAAGAAATCTCCGGTTTACGCCGCAATGCAATCCCCGTGGAGGCGACGCCGGCCGCGGTGCTGGCGGCGATGAGAGGCGCTTCAGCATGAGCGCGCCGTGCCCGCTGCGGCTACGTTTACCGGCCACCTCGGCCAATCTGGGGCCGGGCTTCGACGCTGTGGCCGTGGCGCTCGATTTCTACCTGGAGATCGAGGCTGAGGCAGCGGCGGAATTTTCCCTTACGGCGAGCGGGCGGAACCCGGAACGCTGCGGCCGACTCGAAGACAATCTCGTTCTTGAGGCTTACAAGCGCCTGCTCGCGGAGAACGGCCGAGCCGTGATTCCGCTGGCGATACGCATGGCGAACGGCATTCCGCTGGGGATGGGCTGCGGGTCGTCGGCAGCCGGGCGGCTGGCAGCGATCGCGCTGGCGGTCCATTTTGGCGGGCTGGGCTGGGGCGCTGATCGCATTCTTGAGGAGGCTTACGCCCTCGAAGGGCATCCGGACAACGTGGCGGCGTGCTGGCTGGGCGGCTTTGTGGCAGCGGCTTGCGAGGGACGCAGGGTTCACGTGACGCAGGCGGTTCCGCCAGAGAAATGGCGCGCTATTGTAGGGCTGCCGGCCGAGCCGCTCTCCACCACCAAGGCGCGGGCGGTGTTGCCTGCCAGCTATTCGCTGGCCGATGCAGTGACCAATATCCAGTCGGCATCGCTGCTGGGGCTGGCATTTGCGCAGGGACGCGCGGACTTGCTGCGCATAGCCATGCGCGACCGCATCCACCAGCCGTATCGCGCCGCCATCTGCCCGCTGCTGCCGCTTTTACTGCCGCTGGCAGGCCGGTACGGGATTCTGGGCGCTGCATTAAGCGGAGCCGGCCCAGCGGTTCTTGTCATCGTGGAGAGCGAGGCTGAACTGGCATCGGCCGGAGCCGCAATTCGCGGTGCTATCACGGCTGCGCAGCCCGTGGAACTGATTAATTGCCGTTTCGTAACGTCAGGGGCTGCAGGGGGGCTCGATGCGGAAGGCGTCGCGCTCGCAGGTTCCCCGGCGCTAACCGGGAGAAAGATTCAAAACCCATAACACGGACGGGGCAGTTCGTTACTACTTGTGTAATCACCAACTCTTTGATTACCGGGATGTTACCTAAGTTTGCTTGCCTTTCGGCGAGAGAAACCCTACATTCGCTGCGTGAGCAGTTCTGGGGGAGGGCTGCTCTAGCGCCCGTGATCCGCCTGGATCCGGGCGCTTCCTATTGCACGCATCTTTGTTTTTGACCACACTTCTGGCCTCAAGACTCCGTGACAAGACCCTAAATACACGCTTATCAGCACGCCCGTGCTGCGGTCGCCGCGAAGTCCCGCTTCTTTCGACAGGTCCGCGCATCTTATAGACGAGTGGCAATCTTGTACACTGAGTGATGTGTGGGGGTCAGCTAGGAGAATCATGACAGGCTCAGGAATTTTTGAAGTTACTGACGCAAGCTTTGACCAGGAGGTGCTCAAGAGCGAGCAGCCGGTTCTGGTGGATTTCTGGGCGGCGTGGTGCGGCCCCTGCAAGATGATTGCGCCCATCGTGGACAGCGTGGCAGCCAGCTATGCGGGCAAGCTGAAGGTGACCAAGGTAAACGTGGACCAGAACGGCGCCACGCCTTCACGCTACAATGTGCGCGGCATTCCGGCCTTGTTGCTCTTCAAGGGCGGCAAGGTTGTCGCGGAGATTGTCGGCTACCGCCCGCAACACGAGATTGAGGAGCAAATCCAGCGCGCTCTGGCGTAACTTTTTTCGTGAATAGCGCTTAATTCCCGCAAAAGCGGATGATGCGGCGGCGATCGCGTTTCGAGGGCTTGCGCTCCGGCGCCGGCGCGAGTTCCCGCATAGCTTTGCGCTCTTTTGCCGCTGTCATTCGAGCTTCGCGGCTCAAGTCCGTTTCGTGATAGAGCTTTTGGGCCATGGCTGCCGGCCCCCGTATCGTGCTCGGCTCCAGCGCTTCGATCTCGAAGATCCCACCCTCATTTTCGATTCGCAGCCGCGCGCCCACGTGGACTTCGCGAGCCGGTTTGGCGCGCAGGCCATTCAACTGCACCCTTCCCAGCTCGCAGGCTCGTGCCGCCTGGGCGCGGCTCTTGAAAAAGCGCGCAGCCCACAGCCACTTGTCGATGCGGACCGGTTCCATAGCGCCGATGGAGCTCTTGGCCGGCTCGGGCTTTCGAGCCATCTCTCCTGCGCAACGCCAAGACGACATCATGCCTTAGGGTGGATCTTCCATATATACAGGTTCTCGGCGTCGCTGGAGGTGGCCACGTCAATGCCGCGCTGGTGTGTAGCCCGGTTCAGAGCCGAGCGGATGTTTTCCTTGGAATCGGGCAGAGCCGCCAAAGGTACCTTCAGGGCGGTGCCGGCTTTCAGCCGCTGGATGTCGTTCAGCAGCCGGGTTACAATCCGTTTGTGCTTTCCATCGCGGCCCTTGGGCACGTCTCCCTGGAGCACTTCCTGGAAGGTTGCGAAGTCAACATCGGTTTCATTGGTTGCCATATACGATCCCGCCTGAGAAGGTCGAACCAGCCTGATCCAAACGTATCACTAAGTTGTCCTATCGTAGAGATGGCCTGAACCGGGAATAAGTTGCGTAAGGAAATGGTACCTGCAGGGAAGAATTTTCCATAAATTGATGGGAAGACTTTCCAGCGGGGGCCTTATCCGGTCGATTTAGAAAAAGTTTACCCGTACGGCACGACTCCTGCTACGGTCACCTCAGAGGTGCAATTGAATGAACGGAAGACGTACTTCCCCCGTCGTCCCGCTGGCAGAAGTGCCGCCGATAGATACCAGCGAATACCGTCCCGTTGTTCTGGTGGTCGATGATGAATCTGCGATTGCCGATACCTTAACCGAAATCCTATGCCGCAGCGGCTACGCAACCATGACTGCCTACGACGGGACCGACGCTTTGGAAACGGCCCTGCTGACACCACCCGAGCTGCTCATCACCGACGTGATTCTGCCGGGTATGAGCGGCATCGAGCTGGCCATTACCATCAAGCGCATTTTCCCCGATTGCAAAATCCTCTTGTTCTCAGGGCAGGCAGCCACCAGCGATCTGCTGGCCAACGCCAAAAGCGCGGGTCACCAGTTTACCCTGCTGCAAAAGCCCATCCATCCGCGCGAGCTCTTGACACGGGTTCAGGCGGCACTGAAGCCGCGAATGGCGGCTGTCGCGGGATAAAGTTGGAACAGCCCTGAAGAAGCCTGAATGGGGGCTGGCATTCCCTCTGGCTAAAGAGGTTGCTTCGGTAAGCCACGGAACAGGCTGCGCGGAGGGATGCCAGGTCGCGAGGAAAGATGCCGCGACCGCAGTTCTGCGGTGCGTTTATCAGCGACCAGGCATGCCTTGAAAGCGGCTGCATCCGCCCTAATGGAGATTTTTGACCCCTGGCGTTACTGGGGACAAAAGGGCAACGCGTAAGTGACGTCATCATCGATGACAAAAAGGCCCCGGCGAACCGGGGCCTTTTTTCGCTCTGGCGATCTCACCCTCCCTTCTACAAATTTCACTTCGAGTCCCCGCTGGACGGACACCGTGCGGCGTCCGCCCAGCCGACGCCGCTTCCCAACGGCGTCGCCCACCTAGCAGACGGAATTTAAAGCTTGAGTGATACCGTTGATTGGAACCGGCTTCGGACGCAGCGGACGCAGCCATCCCGCCGACAGCCAGGAGGGCGGAATGGAAAATTCCGACCACCCGCAATCGGGGCAAACAAGAATCTCGGGGCACGGGGTTATGGGCGGATAACTCAACGTGCGCGGACTGTTACGGTAGAGCCGGACTTCGGCCGGCACTAGCGCAATCGCGGTGGATTGGCACTTCAAACAAACCATGCGTGTACCTCAGGGCCTTTACTGGGGATGGCCCTCAGCGCAAATGCCGGGCGGGAATCAAGGTCGAAATCCATAAACAGACTCAGGTGAAGCGCAGCCCGGCGCGGCCCGCCGGGGTCAGGCAGAGATGTGCTGTGTTGTCAAACTTCGTGGTCACTGCGTTGCCGTCCTGGCCAACGGCGGTGACGGCAACCAAGGCGATCAGACTAACCAGCAAACCTACTCAATTTAATCCCTGACCTTCATCACGGTTCATCAGGTTTCTGGAACTACACACCTACAGGCTCAGAAGCATGATGTTATTTGTGTCCCGGGTTTTCCACGGGGCGATACTTGGGCCTGTGCATCCGGCGTGCCATTCTGTCGCTAAAGTGCTAGTCCTTTAGTTGCATTTACTTAAAAGAGATTCGTCGCCGCTGATGGCGGTCCGCTGTATACGCCTGTTTACAGGGAGCCTGGCGGCCGTGTTTTGCTGTATTCGCCGCTTTTTTCCACTTGGCCAAACTGCCGGATGGCGGGCTTGAAGCGAGTTCCCCGGTCGTGCTCGTTCAGAACCGCGATTGGCATGTTGATATCGTGCCGGTTCAGGCTCCGGCCACAGCGCGTCATTTCTGATTCGCGTTTTGCGCGCCGGGCGCGGTGTGCATGAGCAGCCGGTAGCGGCGCGCGTACTCGGCCTTGTAATCCGCAACGGCGCGGTCGTAGCTTAAGCCTGGCGCATCCGGCTTCACCGTCCAGCGCATTTCGATGGTGCGAATTGACGGCGCGACGGTCAATGCGCCTTTGTGCGCATTGGCCGGCTTGCCATCGGCTGTGGCTGATTTCAGCTCCACAAACCAGGGCAGATGAACGACGATCTGCTGTGGCGGCGCGGTGAAATCCGGCGAAAGGTGCAGGATGGCCTGGCCGGCGGATGGCTGCTCGAGCGTGAAGGCGGCGGTGCCGAAGTTGGTGGGCGCCTGGCGAACAGCGATGGTCTTGCCCGCGCCGATCCAGTCCGGAGAAATCACAGAAAGCAAATGCAGAGTGTCGCCGTCCTCGCGCACCAGCATGGTGCGCAGCAGGGTGCGATACTCAGCGGCGAACCATCCATGCGGGGCTAGATTGTTGCCAAAGTCGCGGTCGCCCCACGGGCGGATGTTGAACTCAAACCCGGCCTGCGTGGAGCTGGTGTGTACGAGTTCGGCGTAGAACTCATGGAGCGCCTGCTCCTGGTCGCCGCGAATGGTTTCGGTCATGGTGTTCTTGAAACCCAGGTAATCGTGCAGGAACTTGCCGTCGGCATAGGTCATGATGCCTTCGGCGTATTTGGCCTGCGTGGCCTTCAGGGTCGCAGTGACGCGCGGATCGTGCGCATCGAGCGTGGGCTCCGGAACCACGGAGAGCAGATTGCCCCAGTCGTAGCCGCCCTGTTGTCCGTCCAGCGCTGGAGGGATATAGCCATCGTGCGCGGCGCATTGCGCGTCCAGGACTTTGAAAAATGCCTGATGGTAATCCTCATATTCCGTCTGCCAATTCTGCGCCAGATCGGCGTGGCCGGTTTCCTTTGCCATTTGAATGGCCACCCGCAATCCGTCGAGGGCGAGGAAGTTGTAGCCGGTCAGGTGGCCGGAAACGTACTCGTTATCGCGCACGTTGCTGGCGGGCATGATGTGCAGCGGGTCAGCGGCGCGTGCTTTTTTGAGCCAATCGACGGCGCGGGCAATCTGCGGCAGCGCCCACGCGGCGAACTGCCGGTCGTGCGTGATGCGATAGTGCTGCGCGTAGGCCCACACGGCCTCGCCCCAGCCGTCGTACTGCTGCTCCTGGGAAAGAAAATTGCCGTCGGGCAATTGCTTCTTGGCGAAAAATTCCAAATCCTGCTTGGCGAAGAGCGGATAGCCGGTGACGTCGTAGCTGTGCACAATGTCGGCGCCGTCGCGCAAAAAGAAGGCGTGATAGTGGAGCTTGTTGACGTTCTGGATGTAGTCGTCGCCAATGTGATCGCGCGCGATCAGATCCCACGCCAGGCTGGCGTAGAACGTATCTACCGGCTTGGTTTCCGGCAGTTCGATCTGCATGCCCTGCGCGAAGATTCCATTCCAGAAGGCTGCAACCTGCGCGTGGGCCTCGTCGAAGTCAGTCTGGTCGATATCCGCGATCGAAAACGGATCGGCTGTGGGAATCAGCGGCATTTTGAAGTCCAGCGTCCGCGATTCGCCGGGCTGGAGCAGGCGCGAATAGACGACGATGCCGGTGGGAGTGGTTTCAGTCGTGTGCAACTGGGTGGGCCGTTCCACTTCGGGCGCCTGAATGTTAAGCGAATCCTCGCGAAGCAGGAGATGACGCACGGCGTATCCGGCAGGGAAACAGTACAGGATGCGGTTATTACGGATAAAATGCGCGTCGTCGAAGGAGCTCATCCAGTTGGAATTGAAGAGTTCGCCGATCTGACGATAATCGCCGGGAAATTGGCCTTGCGCCGGGCGCGTGTAGCGGTTGTCGCCGTGCGGCTGGCCGGTGGTGTTGGGCCCGTCGTAGCGCATACCGGTGGCAAAGATGGCGCGGTTTGCCTGCGTTCCAGTGTTCTTCATCTCCACGCGGATGAAATCGACGATCGGGTTCGCCACCTTGTAGCCGGGGGGCGGGCTCTGGATGGTTCCAGGGTAGGGAAAGCTCGTTTTGAGATGCAATTCGCCGGGATTGCGGGCCAGGCGCGCCGCGAACATGGTAAAGCGATAGAGAATACCGTCCTGCTCGAATTCATAGTGGATAATGGGCAGCCGTCCGTTCTCAAGCGTGCGCACGCGTACGCTGGTGGGCTGCATCTGCGGGCCGGCGAAGAACATCAGCTCGCCGTAGCCGTTGCGCAGGTAGCCTTCGGGCGTAATCTCCGCCGCGCCTTCGGCGTCCATCACGCCGATTTCATCGGTGGGCTTGGCAAAATACGAAAATGGCTCGTCCGGGCGGTCGATGGAGGGCGAAACCATCTGCCCCGGCAGCAGCGCGGGGCAGAGCAGGGCAATAACCAGCACCCCGCAGGGAACGGACGACTTGATTAGGAGCAAAAGCGCGCGAACGGACATGAAAAGAGTCACCTGTGTCTGGCGGCAGATTGGAAAGCGCCGGGAGCTTTCTATACATCATAGATTCGCTAGGCGCAGGTTGCATCTTTTGGAGAATTGGAAGAGGCTTTTCCTCAGTAGATGGACAGTGAATTCTCCCGTATGATCATGGAGTGAAAGCTGTGGGCAGGAAAAAAGAACAGAACGTTCCCATCGCAATTTTTGCCCGCGCCGCGCCGCCCGAGAGCCTTCTGGCAGCGATTGTAGAATCCTCGGAAGACGCCATCTCCAGTACCGATCTTGCCGGCATCGTAACCAGCTGGAACGAGGCTGCGCATCGCATCTTCGGCTATACGGCAGAGGAGATGGTGGGGCAGTCGCTGCTCAGGATTGTGCCGCGCGAGGGCCGGGCCAAGATGGAAGGGATTCTGTGGCGGCTCGGAGCCGGCGAGCAGATCGAGCGCTTCGAAACCACCCGGCTGCGTAAGGATGGCCAGACGGTAGAGGTCTCGGTGACCATTTCGCCGGTGAAGGACGCCTCCGGGCGCGTTGTGGGAGCGGCCAAGATCGCGCACGACATTACCGAGCGCAAGAAGATGGAGCGGCAGCTCATCCGCTCGGAAAAGCTGGCTGCAACCGGCCGCATGGCGGCCACCGTGGCGCACGAGATCAACAACCCCCTGGAGTCTGTGCTCAACTTTGTTTATCTTGCCCGGCGCACCACCCCCAGCCACGAAAAGGCTCATGGGTATCTCCTTTCAGCAGAGAGCGAACTGGACCGGGTTTCGCAGATTATCCGCAGAGTTCTGGGGTATTATAGTGAAACAGGCCGTAGGGACGAAGTTTTTCTACACGAGATTCTGGCGGAAGCGCTTGCGGTCTACCAGGCGCAATTGCACGCCGGCGGCATCTCCGTGGATTGCCGTTACGAGGATCGACGCCGTATCGCGGTTCACTGGAATGAGTTTGCGCAGATCTTCTCCACCATCCTTGCCGACTCCATCCAGATTTTGCCCCGCGGCGGAAGCCTGAACCTGGCCGTCGAGGATTCTCGAACGGCGGAGCAGGAAGGAATTCAAGTGGTGGTTCGTCTGCGCGCGCCAGGGGTCGGGCGCGAAGCTTTTGATCGTGCGTTTGCGCCCCTCGCGGCGATTCAGGGCGGGATCAGCTCCAGTATCGGGCTTTCCCTGGCCCGGGAACTGCTGGAGAAGCGCGGGGCACAAGTTATATTGAATACCGCTGCTACTTCCGAGGTCAGCGATGCACATATTTGCGTCTTCGTACCGTTTGCTTGATCCCATCACAACTCCGGGGAACTGAGGTTGCGTCATCGGAAATGGAGAAGGAGAGATTGATGCTGGAAATCGAGCCGGCAATTGTTCAGGCGTGGGACAAGGGTTCAGAGAAATTTGTGGCCTTCCACATGCGCAAGGCACGCGCGAGGGCCACTGGGGAAGATTGTCCGAGCATCCTGGTGGTCGATGACGAAGAGCGGCTGGCGGATACCATGACAGAGATCCTGAACATCTCAGGATTTTGCGCGTTTACCGCCTACGAAGGAAAAACCGCGCTCGAGATCATGGAAGCGCTCCAGCCCGAATACCTGCTCACCGATGTGGTGATGCCGGACATGAACGGAGTGGAGCTGGCGATTGCAGTGCGCGAGAAACTGCCCCAAACCAAGATTCTGCTGTTTTCAGGGCAGGCGAGCACCACCGACCTCCTGGAGGAAGCGCGAATTGCGGGCCACGTTTTCGAAGTGCTGGAAAAGCCTATGCACCCGGTGCGCCTGATTGAGCACCTGAAGCGGCTGCGCCAGAAATAGTGGGGAGTACGGAATTTCTGGTGCCGCGCAGTTCACTCAATCTGCGCTGATCGCGCCTGGGATGTGATAGGCATCACCGGCTGCGATCCCGAATGAGCCTACACTTCCATCTTGTTGGGGAACCGTGACGGTTCTCCGGCAGGAGGTCCGCGCCATGAGCGGATCGTGTACGAAGTGCGGAGCGAGCCTCGAAGGCCCGTGGAAATTCTGCCCCCATTGCGGCGCGGTGAGCGCGCCGGTCCCTCACAACCACATCGGGTCCGAGCATGAACGGGTGCCGGCGCGGTACGCCTTCAGCGGACTGCTCTTCGGCCTTATCACGGCACCAGTGCTTATCATCTACGGCAGTCTGATCTGCCTGCTCGGCCCACCCATGGTCCTGGGCATCCCTCTCATTATCGCCGGCGTCCTGGCGCCGTTTCTCGGCCCCTACCTGGCCATCAATGCGGTGCGCGGCAAATGCCCCTGGTGCGGGACGAAGATCACCAGCGTAGGGCCGCTGAACGCGTTCTTCTGCCACGCGTGCAGCAAGCGAGTCGTGGTGGTGAAGCGGGAGATGCTGCGCGCGGAGTGAGCCGGTGTATGACGGCGGCTCGTTCGATTCGCGTCGAGGCTGCCGACCAGTGCGGCAATAAAACGGCTCCAAGCTCAGCTTTTGCGGCCCCCCACCGTTTCGCCGGAAAAAGGGCGAAAGGATGGGGCTCCATGCTTTTCTCAGATTCGAGCGCAATTCCTAAACAGATGAAAGTCCTTCTCAGCAAGGTTTGTAAATCCTTGCCCAGTTCACGGATGAATAGGCGTTTGGGCAGAGCGATGAACTCTTACCAGAAGTAGGTGGCCTCCATCTTCGGAGTGCCCGGCTCACCATCGATAATCTGAGTGCTTAATACGACTTCCATATTTTTCTTGTTGCCAGCGGCGTGCGCCGCGCGCATCAACTGGGTTAGATGCGCGTTATCGCTCAGGAACTCCCCGGCCACGCGCGTGCCGCCCCGGCCGATTCTCGCGACCACTATCGTCAGGTTGCCGGTGTCGGGGTCAGTAAATCGTGCCAGGATTGCATAATCCCGGTAGTCGTTGGTAGCCATCTGAACGCTGCGATCGATCATCCACCGCGATTTGTCCGGCGCCTCGCTGTCTACAATCCACAGATGCTTCATGTCGGTGTCGTTTGCAAAGTGATAGCGCAGCGGATTGGTCAGGCGCAGCGTCCATGCGTTGTCGAAAGCGCCCACGAAGACCGTCGGGCCGCGCCGCAGGTCGTCGAGGCTCGTAGCTCCCTCGCCCTTCAGCGAGTACTGCTTGCCGCTTGACTGCAGAATGCCCGCCGACCACCACCTCAACGCTTTCCGGCATGGTGACCGATCCGTCGGGGGCGGTCGTGCCCGAGGCCAACCAGCAATGAAAACGGCGTGAGCGCCCGTTTTCAATGCGTGAAAATGCGGTTCGTGAGGGCGAACGGGTGACGAGTGTAAACATCTCGCTCGACTAGCTGATCATTCTGCGTTGATCGGCCATGCGCCGCTCGCGTTCGTTGGCGAATCGCTCCACGCCTGCGAGAATCGAGCCAGGATCGAGATGGGCTTCCGCGATCACTTCCGGTTCGAGTCCGCCGCTTCTCCAGGAATTGTCGAAATCGGAGGTAAGCGAATAATCATCCGTCAAGGGGCCGAGGTTGCGGAGCGGCCACATGCGCCGTGTGCCCGTTGACACTACCATGGCATTGTAGCGAGCCTCGCGGGGCAACACGGAATCGCGATACGCCTGCGGCTGGCGATCAAACAACTCCTCGCTGACGACCGCGATTACCTTCACGTTCACACCGGCTGCTTCGAGTTTAGGCAGCACCTTCACGAGATTCACCGTGGAACTCGATCCCTGTGCGAGGACGTAGCCGTGGCGCGGCGCCTTGCCGGGCGCGAAATCGCGAATCACGTACAGGCCTTTTGCAGCAGCCCGCGGATCGGAGTCGGCGAAATGGCTGCGGTCCGCGACCGCGAAATCGGGACGCGCCACTTCCAACGTGATGATGCCCACGCGCGGATCGCGCGCCGCGATTTCCGCGGCCGCGAAATAGCCGGGTGCAACATCGTTGTAATCCCAAAAGTTCAAATTGATGATCTGACCACGCGGGAACAGCTTCCACACTTGCGGCGCGAAGATGCCGAAATGCGTGCGCGCGTCGGCCGCGGTCTCAGGACCGGAATGTGCAGTGAGAATGTGCAGCACGCCCATCCGGAATTTGCTGTCCTGGTTTTGTTGACTCCAGACGCGTGCCGGAGTGTACATCAGCGGAGTGAACGCTCCGTAGGTGCCGCTCAAAGCCCAAACGCCGGCGAATTTGCCGGGATCGACGGAAGCACTTTGACTCACCAGGCCGATGGCGGTGCTGACATTGCCCGCTTCCTGAATGGGCGCTTTCAAGCGCGTGCCCAGCGGATTGTCGACGGGGCTGTAGTGCCCCCAACAGCTGCCGTGCTCCACGTTGATCGACTCCGAAAGGTCGGCGGCCACGGTGAAGAATCGCCCTTCCGTGACATAATTCATCCACTTGATGATTTCGGAAATCGCGCGCCGCGCTCCGGCCGTCTCACCCGGTTTCTTGAACAGCGCAATGCTAACTTGCCTCTCCGCGCCTGAAATCGAGTTGTAAATCGAGACCTTCTGCGGGTCCTCAGGCAGCGCCGCGACGCGCAGGCGATCGTCAAGGAATGGATTGCTCGAGGCTGAGATGCGCAACTTTACGTCGTCGCGCACGGTGTCGCCGATTTCCACGAGGCGATCGGCGAGGCGATCGCCCAATCCGTTGCGGTCGAGCAGCGACATCACAACGTCGATGTTGGTCTTGAACTGGATCAATCGCTCGCGATTGTTGTTGACAGGGCCGTTGCGAATTCCTTCGAACTCCACGCCGTAATACTTCTCGAACGTCCGCGCCAGCGCGACAAAATACTCCGAGTTCATCTTCAGCGCATAGGGATGGCTTGGGTAACTTACCAATTGATCGCCGAAGCCGGGGATTTTTCCGTCGACAGCCGCGGGCCAGTAGCCCTTGATCGTTTTGCCGATGGCGACGATGGGACGGCGGTCGTGCGGGTCCGCTTCGTCCATGGCTTTCAGCGCCGCGGCCACTTGGCCGTAGTCGTTACCGTTCGATAGTGTGAAGACGTTCCATCCGTAGGACGTCCATTGATTCACAAGGTCGTAGCCGTCGAACTGCGCTGCAATCACGCCGCCCAACAGGCGATCGTCGATGCCCGCGTTGTTGTCGGAGACCATCACGCGCAAACGCTTTCCCACCTGCAGCGCCAGCGCCTGCGTTTTCATCTCCTGCGCGTGACCTTCCGTAAGCGCGAATTCACCTTCCAGCGCGATCACTTTGGGCGACTCCGGCGCGCCCGTCACATCCCAGAACGCCGCCTTGCCCGCAGCCGTCGCGATGCCGACGCCCGAGGGTCCACCGTTCACGTCGTTGGTGCAATCGGTGCTTTCAGAGTGCCCCGAGAGCGCGCGAATTCCGCGGCCCTTGGCTTGCACGAAAAGCGGGTGGTCTTCCAAATCCGTTTCCTGCAGCAAGGTCTTCAGCGCGCCCGCGCCACGCCGGAACCCCAGCGCGTCAATCGGCAGTATCGCGACGTGTGGGTCGACGCGATAACGCGGATCGCCAGTCTGCCGATACTTGCGATCGAGCGCCTGGCCCATGATCATCCACAGCGCATAGCAGGTGGGGATCGAGTGTCCCGCCGCGAGCATAAATTTATCGGAGTAAGGATGCTTGGGGCGGCGGTAATCGAAACGGAGTCCGCCATTTTCCGGACCGACCAGATGCGCCGCAACGTTGTACGGAGTGTATGCGAGCGGTCCACCGAAATGTCCAGTCTGCGCGTAATTTCCGAGCAGCACCAGGGTCATGCAGGTCATGTATCCGATGTCGTCCAGCAACGGATCGTACTCCAGAGGCTGCTCCAGGGTCGGAGAAGGAGCTACCTGAATGCTCGATATCATAGACGGTCTCAACCGGAATCTCCTTTTTGAGCTCGAAAGGAACCATTGTATGGCTCTCTCCCCTATTCCTGTCACCTGGAAATCATTTCTTGATCCCAGCGCCCCAGCCGGTCTTGTGGTTCGCGCTGATATCACCAGCTTTCGCCGGGGCTGGATCCGATTGCTGCTTCAGGCCGGAGACCAGGTTCCTGCGGCGCCGATGCATCGCCCAAATTGCCCCGGTGGCTCCCGGCATGAGACGGAAAGGCAGCCACGGCACTGGAGTGATTTGCCGCTTCTCAGAATCCTTTGTGGCTGCGCGAGAAAGGTGCTTTCTGGTTGAGCGCCGGGCGCGGTCACGATGGGCTGCTGGCTCTGGAGAAGCTGGCGACGGATCACGATCCGGAATTCCGCGCGAAATTGGCCTTCGATCTATCCATCGGCCATGAGCCGGCCGCGATCGGCGATCTGATCCGCATGGCGAAATCGGATCTTGACACGCACGTGCGCGAGCAGGCGATCCTCTGGCTGGCGCAGCAGGCGGGAAACAAGGCTATTGCGACGCTGAAGGATGCGGTGGAAAACGATCTTGACTTGGCAGTGAAGAAGAAGGCGGGTTTTGCCATAAGCCAGTTGCCGAAGGACGAGGCGGTTCCGGAGTTACTGCATGTCGCGCAGACGAATTCCGATGCTGCGGTTCGCAAGGAGGCCATCTTCTGGCTGGGGCAGTCGCGCGACCCGCGGCGCCCGCGTATTTCGAACAGATCCTCGAAAAGTGAGAGAGGCGATTCTTCGCGTCCGTCTTCCCATTCAGCCTGCTGCCTGAATTGCGCTCAGCACGACGAATTGAATGGCTCTATTCGACCGGAGCTCTCTCCCTGGAGCGATAGCGAGGTTTTTTCATCAGATAGCCAATCGGGATGAGGCAGACGGTGAGGATCACGAGGGCGTGGATGGTGTCGATGTATGCGAGGGTATTGGCCTGCTGCACCATCATGTCGTAGATGCGAGCCATGGCGCCGCTCGCGGCTCCAGCAGAGGAGTAGCCGCCCTGGCGTTGCAACATGCCGTCGAGTCCGCGATCGAGTATGCGGTAATTGGCTGCACCGCGATAGACGCGTGCGGCCAGGTAATTCTGGTGCACCTGCGCGCGGCGAACGATCATGGTGCTGATGAAGGAGATTCCCAGGCTGCCGCCGATGTTGCGGGCCAGCGCGGTGAGCCCGGAGACCTCGTTGTTTTTCTCCTGCGGGACGCCGACATAAGACATGACGCTGATGGGTACGAAGAGAAACGGCATGCCCAGCACCATGATGACGCGCCAACTGGCGGCGTCCCAGAAACTGATGCTCAAGTCAAGGCTGGAGATACGCCAGATGCCGAAGCTGACCCACGCGAATCCGAAGCAGATCATGGCCCGTGGATCGACCTTTTGCCCAATGAAACCCACGATCGGCAGAAGAATGATCAGCACCAGGCCGCCGATCGAGAGCACCATTCCGGCCTGCATCGCGGTGTAGCCCAGGATCTCCTGTAGGAACTGCGGAATCAACACCGTTGTGGCGTAAAGCGCGGCCCCGATAACGAGCATGACAAGCTGCGTCATGCTGAAGTTGCGGCTGCGATAGAGCGAGAGGTCGATGATGGGGTGCTGAGTGGAAACCTCACGCCATAGAAAAGCGATGAAGCCGATGCCCGCGAGGAAGGCGCAGGTGACGATGATGTGCGAGCCGAACCAGTCTTTCTCCTGCCCCTTGTCGAGCATGATCTGGAGAGCGCCGATGGTGACGGCCAGCAGCCCCAGACCGATGCCGTCGACGCTGCCCAGTTTCTCGCGCACGCGCTTCAGGTAAGGCGGGTCCTCCACGATCCGGCTGGTAAGAAAGATGGACAGAATGCCTACCGGGATATTGAGGAAGAAGATCCAGCGCCACGTATAGTTGTCGGTGATCCAGCCCCCGATGGTGGGTCCGATGGCCGGCGCCACCACTACTGCCATCCCGTAGATGGCGAAGGCGACGCTGCGTTTTTCGGGCGCAAAGGTATCGGCGAGGATGGCGCGCTCGCTGGGCTGCAAGCCCCCACCGGCCGCGCCCTGAAAGATGCGGAAGATGATGAGCAAAGCAAGAGAGTTGGCGAGGCCGCAACAAAAAGAAAAGATGGTGAAGCCGGCGACACAGCTCATGTAGAAGCGCTTGCGGCCCATGCGGTTGGCGATCCAGCCGCTGATGGGGAGAATGATGGCATTGGAAACAAGATACGAGGTGAGAATCCAGGTGGCTTCTTCGTAACTGGCGCCCAGTGACCCGGCGATGTGTGGCAGGGCCACGTTGGCAATGGAGGAATCCAGCGCTTCCATGAAGGTGGCGAGTGTGACGGTGAAGGCGATGACCCACGGATTGAACCGCGGCTTCCACTTCTCATCGAAATGAAACTCGCTGTCGGCGTCCCTGGGTTTCGCAGAGGAGGCCCCGGTCGACTGCGCCATGCCCGCTCCTAATGGAATTTTTTTGCGATGGACTCTGCGCTCAGGGCGAACAGCAATGGATACTGTCAAACTGAGTTGTCTATTTTTTGTGCCGGGGAAGAATTCGGCGGACCACAGAGAATCCGGCGCGTCCTGCTGACAGGATAAAACAAGCATCGAGCTGCAGAAAGGGCATGATGAGATGGCGCGTGCGGCCCTGGAACGGGCGTTGAGCCACGACGATCTGGAAGCCGGTTTTGCCCGGCAGGCTGAGGACTAGAAGCACGAAGCCGACAACCTGCGCCAGGCATATCGCAAGCTCGAACAAAAGCTCAACTCAATGAGACGCGAGCCAATCGCGAGATGCTGATCGCCGAGCCCCGGCGCGCGAAGGTGGTTGGGCGGGCTGCCAAGGCCCGGCAGGTGGATCCGGACGCGCTGGCATAACCCTGTTTTGAAAGGGCACGGCTTCAGCCGTGCCGTGAGTGGTCTCAGATCAATGCGGCTTTAGCCGCTGAGGAATGGTTTTTCTTGAATTTTTGACTTTCGCCCAGGCTGTTAGCCATCACGGTGAGCAGATCGACGATTCACCGTTTATCGGCCACCGATCGCCGTTCACGGCCTCTTTCTCCCTGTTCGCTGCACTCCATTGCCGCGAGGCCCCGCCCCAATTACCATAGGTGCATACACCAACAGGCCTTGGCCTGCCGGGTGAAGGTGGGTCCGAATCTTTCAAGCCCTTGCGGCACTGCTACGGGGCCTCGCCGTGCGATGGCACCGGCCCGTCCGCATCCCGCCGAATTTCCCTTACTCAAGGGAGGAGTGACACGTTGAGCGACCGTTTTCTTTTCACCTCTGAATCCGTGACCGAAGGCCATCCCGACAAGATGGCCGACCAGGTCTCCGACGCTATTCTCGATGCCTGTCTGGAGCAGGACCCTTACAGCCGCGTGGCGGCCGAGACTCTCACGTCCACCGGCCTGGTGGTGATCGCCGGCGAAATCACCACCAAGGCCTACGTGGATTTCCAGACCCTTGTGCGCGGCGTGGTCGCCTCCATCGGCTACGACAACGCCCTCTACGGCTTCGACTCCAACACCTGCGCCGTCATCTCCAGCATTAGCAAGCAGTCAGGCGATATCGCGCAGGGCGTAGACACCGGCGGCGCCGGCGACCAGGGCATGATGTTCGGCTACGCTTCCAACGACACTCCCGAGCTGATGCCCGCTCCCATCTCCCTGGCCCACAAGCTCTGCCGCCAGCTCACTCACGTTCGCAAAAACGGCAAGCTGCCTTACCTGCGCCCCGATGGCAAGAGCCTGGTCACGGTCGAGTACGACGAGAACGACAAGCCCGCCCGCATCGACGCGGTCGTAATCTCCAGCCAGCACTCAGAGTCCGTCACCAACGAGGAGCTCCACGCCGACATCCTCAAGCACGTCATCCAGGCCGTGCTGCCGGCCAAGTGGCTCGATGAGCACACTACGTACCACATCAATCCCACCGGCCGTTTCGTCATCGGCGGACCCATGGGCGACACCGGCCTCACCGGCCGCAAAATCATCGTCGATTCCTACGGCGGCATGGGCCGTCATGGCGGCGGCGCTTTTTCCGGAAAGGATCCGACCAAGGTCGATCGCTCCGGCGCCTACATGGCGCGCTATATCGCCAAGAACATTGTGGCTGCCGGATTGGCGGAAAAAGCCGAGATCCAGCTCGCCTACGCCATCGGCGTCGCCGAGCCCGTGTCGGTTCTGGTGGAAACCTTCGGCACCGGCAAGCTGAGCGAATCCCGCCTCACCGAGCTGATCCGGAAGAATTTCTCGCTCACCCCCAAGGGAATTATCGAGAGCCTCAACCTGCGCCGGCCCATCTACCAACTCACGGCTGCCTATGGCCACTTCGGCCGCACCGAGCCGGAGTTTACCTGGGAAGCCACCGACAAAGCCGCCAAGCTCGCCGAGCAGGCTGCCATCACCGTAGCGGCCAAGTAAGATTCTCCGGTTGGCAATTCACTTCAGGGCAGCGCATTTTGCGCTGCCTTTCCCTTTTCCCCGCGCCGCTTGCCAATCCTTCCGCGAAAACCCGAGGACCATCCAATTCCGCAAACTCGAAACGATTGGAGTCGCACGTGAAAGTCTGGACAGCGTTTCTGCTTGCATTCACCGCCCTGCTCCCGATCATTAATCCGCTGGGCTCTGCGTTTGTGTTTCTTGGCCTGGTTGGAAACGCTCCGGGCGCTCTCTATCGATCTTTGGCGCGCCGCGTCGCCGTGAACAATATCCTGTTCCTGGCTGCGTTTGAGTTGCTCGGTTCGACAATCCTCAATTTTTTCGGTATTTCTCTCCCGATTGTCGAAGTGGCCGGTGGCGGCGTGGTCGCGGCCATAGCCTGGCGCGTCCTGAACGAGGATGACTCCAGCGCAAGCTCACCCTGCAAGCAGGAAGAATCTTCCGATCCAGCCGACGCAAGGCTTCACGGTCTCAAGGAGAAACTGTTCTATCCATTTACATTTCCCCTCACCTCCGGTCCCGGAACGTTGGTGACGATGTTTACTCTCAGCGCCCACATGTCGAGCCGCAAGCTGAGCGCAAATCTGCTCGGTCATGCCGGAATTTTTGCAGCCGTGGTCGCTGTAAGCATCGTGGTCTATTTCTGCTATGCCTACGCGCCAGCCATCACGGCCAAAGTATCGCCGTCGACGGCCCACGGCATCCTCCGCGTCATTGCCTTCATCATGCTCTGCATCGGAGTCCAGATCGCCTGGAATGGCTTGTCGTCCCTGCTGAACTCGTTAAAGGCGTAAGCCCCTCGAGTGCCCCATCAGAGCTGCTGCCGAGTCGATGTCGTAGAATGCTTCCGAACCTTGAATGGGAGATCTCGATGCGCAGGATTTTGTCAGGCCTTCTTTTCCTTAGTACTTCTGCGGCCCTCATCGCGCAAGCCAATCCCAACTGGAGCTACCAGGGAAAGACCGGTCCCGTCTTCTGGAGCAAAATCAGCCCTGACTATTCCGCCTGCTCCAAAGGTCAGGAGCAATCGCCCATCGACATTCGCCATGCCCGGCTCAACACGGCTCTTCAGCCCATCGAATTCCACTACATCGCCGGTCCGGTCACGCTCGCCAGCACCGGCCGCACCATCCAGGTCCGCGTCGATCCCGGCAGCTATATCCTGGCCAACGGCGTCCGTTACGAGCTCCTCTACTACGAGTTCCACAATCCCAGCGAGCACACCGTCAAGAACAAGCTCTCTGACATGGAGCTGGACATGGTGCATCGCAGCACTGACGGCAAGCTGGCCATCCTCGCCGTCCGCATGACGCAGGACCAGGGTTTCCCCAATGCCACGCTGGCCACGCTTTGGGAGTACCTGCCCACGCGCCCGGGTAAGAGCGAGAGAATCACGGACATGGTGGATGCCGGCGGGCTGCTCCCGGCCGACCGTGGCTACTGGACTTACACCGGTTCCGAGCTTACGCCGCCCTGCACCGAAGGCGTGACATGGTACGTCTTCGAGCAGCCGTTGAGCATCAGCCGCAGCCAGTACAACGCTTTTGCCGCGCTTTACCAGCGCAACACCCGCCCCACCCAGGATCTGCACGGCCGCAAGATCGAAGCGGATGAATAGAACAGGAAGCAGGGGTCAGGGATGAGGGGGAAAGGATGCAAGATCGGGAACCGGCGGCAACCGAAAAGGCGCCGCGTCCCGAGCCCCGGAGTGTGCTCTTCATTTGGATCCATTGAAGGATTCCTCTTCTCCGCCTTGCCGTTGTCAAGTCCTTGCCAAGGCCGCATCGCCCCCATCGCGCTCATTGGGCGGGAAATATATTTTCGCCGCTCGTTGCGGGTTAATTCCGCCGTTCCGCTATGCTGTGAAGAAATGCTCCTAGGCACTGGCCGCTCGAGAATCCGGGGGCCGGGCAGGCGCAAAGAAGTGCAGGAAAGGTAGAAGCTGTTTCATAACCCTGTTTTGAAAGGGCACGGCTTCAGCCCGGGCCAATAAGTTCCCCAAAAACGTGAGGCTTTAGCCCCTGAGGGACGATGACAGATGAGTTATGAAACCACTTCTAATTTCTAAGTTTTCTCGCATAAATCTGCATGCTAATCGCACCCGAAAACGCATCCAAACATCAGAAAAAAAGGAGTTTAATGGCAGATTCCCATGCACCCCCCGGAGGGGTACGTATGAACCTGAAATCAACCCTGCCGGCGCACCATTCCAAGCGCGGTTTGGGAGTTTGACTTTAGCAAGTGGACGCGCTGGGGGCAGCATTCAGCGGTTCAGCGATCTTGCCTCTCGCGCACTCGCTTATCCAGCGGCATCAACCGCAGCACCAAGCCGTCCGCATCCTTCTCGATCGTCACGCCGGTCACATCGCGAACCAGGTAATGCGCCGCCTCCAGCGATTCGATGGAGTGCGAGAACGTGGTCGCCACGACCGTGCATCCCGCGTCCCGGCCCGCCTGCGCGCCCGAAGACGAATCCTCGAATACCACGCATTCCTCGGGCTTGAAACCGAGCAGCGCCGCTCCAGCCAGGAACGGCTCCGGATGCGGCTTGCCGCGCGTCACTTGCTCTGCCGTGACGAGTTGCTCAGGAACAGGAATACCGGCGGTCGCCAGGCGCAGCCGCGCCAGCCGCTCGGTCGCGCTGGTCACAACCGTCCAACGGTCGCGAGGGAGCGCCCGCAGCAGCTCCAGAATCCCCGGCAGCACGGCCAGGCCCTCGCCGTCCGCCATTTCAATCTCTTCGATGACCTTCAGCTCCGACTCGCTGTCAAGGTCTGGCCGCAGCGTGGCGAGCGTTTCGATGGCGCGGCAACCGTGCGCAATGCGGATGGCGTACGCGGGATCCACGTCGCGCATCCCAGCCCACTTCGTCCAGCTCCGCTCCACCGACCCCAGCGACGAGATCAGAATCCCGTCCATATCGAACAAAACGCCCTGGCAATGAATTTCAACGGGGGAAGCTATCACGGAAATAGCCCTTGAGTCGATTGTAAATGCCTTTCGAAAGAAATCTGCGGCCTTCGCTCAAGATGGCAGGCGGGTTTCGTGCTTCATCTCTTTTTGTTTGCCCGATGCGCGGCTGTTTCAACTGGGCGTTATCCCGGACTGATCGTTCGATCGTCAGCTTCAAAGGTGTGCGCGCCGAATGGCGATAAGACGCGCTCAAGGGCTCCTTGGACCTTCAGCCTTCTCTGCGCCACGCCGGTTCGCCGCAACGAATTGCACTTTCGGCGGCTTACCGAACGTGACCGAACCCTCTATCGCCCGCTTGCGCGCGCCACTCACCATCTGATTCTTACCCAGGGTAATGGCGCCAGCAGCGATCTGCGCGTCTCCGGTCCAGTCGTCGAAATGCGCCAGAGCGGGTGGAAGCGGCGCAGCCTTGGAGCTGGCCGTAACGCGCGTTGCGCCCTGCGAGACCACGGCTCCGTGCCGCCAATCGAAGTGCAGTGTCCCCTTGGCCGACGAGGCCAGATCCTTGCCCGTGAAACCAGAGAGATCGATCTTGCCGCTGGCCTTGATGGCCCCGCCCGGCCAGCGCAGGCCAAGTAACTGGCCCACCGCCGCCGCGCTGAGACCGTCAAGTTGAGCGGTTACTGTATACGCGGGCGCAGCCTGGTCGCCGGCGCCCCACTGCACGGTCCCGCTGGCCTTCACCTGTCCGCCCAGCGCGCCCGCCGTTAGGTCGCCGATCTCCGCGCCTTCGTCCGCAATTTTTACCGTGGCCGCAACCTGGCGCAGCATTACCGGCCCGACCTGGAGCGAATCGGCGTTGATCGCGCCCTCCATTGGCGGCCAGGGAGGCGCAGACGCAGGTTGAAACCGTGCAATCAAGTTCGAGAGCAGCGTTCCCGTCCGGCGCGCGCCCAGAAACGCCGCTTCCATTTCGCTTGCATCGAGCCTACCGAACTGCGCCTGAAACTGTACCGCGCAGGCCGCTGGCGACTGCGCCACAGCCACGGCGCAGTTCACAGGCCACGTGACGCTAGCCGTTCCCTTAATGGGTCCATAGGAGAACGCCACCGGATCCCAGCGCAGCGCGCCGTCGCCCAGGTGCAGCGTGGCCTCTGCGATCTCGACGTGATTGGCGAGATAATCGGCGCGCCAGTTCACGCTATGCACCGTGATCGTGCCGCTGATGCTGTCGGCAGCCGGCTTGATACAGCGGTCAAACGCCGAAAGCTGCGGGCCTGCGGCCTGTCGGCTGCCAGGAGACGCCGGCAGGCTGGCACGGAGGACAGGACCGGGAGTTGGGCCGGGAGTTGGCGCCACAGTCGGAGTTGAAGGCGGCTCGCCAATCGGCGGAATATTCCCGCCCTGCAACCACGGTCCCTCGGCGATCAGGCTGGCGGTGAGCGGTTCTCCAGCCAGATCCTCCAGCAGGGGCGCGGCGCCCTGCCCAGCCATCTGCGCCAGTTCCCGTGCTCTGGCCAGGCTCGCCTGCCCGTGGATTCCAGCTTCGTATCCATACAGAGCCAACCTCAGATTCAGGACTAGTGGAGCCTTTCCGCCGGCCGGAATCGCCACGGTTCCCGCCAGCATCTCAGGACCGTGCGTGCCGCCGGTGGGTCCGGAACCAGAAGCAATCGCCCCCGGCGTAATCTCCGCGGGCTCGAGCACCATCCGGGGCGCGCGCAACGGCTGCCGTAAGCTGCCCCCGCTCAACTCAAATCCTTCCACCGTAAGGCTGCCGCTCAACGGCCCCAACGCCGCGACATTCGCGTGCGTGCGCCGCTCCTTGCCGCTTTTCGTTCCCTTGTTCCCTTGTTCCCTTGTTCCCTGTCTTTGCGCGTAGGTTAGCTTTCCGCTGATGGTCCCCGCTGCCTCCAGATCCGGATTGAATCCAATGCGCATGGTGCGCAGCACATCCATCCCCGCGGCGACAGGAATACGGTCGAGCGCCAGCGTCAGGGTGGCCGCTGCATCGCCGTCGGGCACGTCACCGGTGAGCTGTAGCCGCCCATCGCCAAGCGGCGAGTTGCAAACCAGGTCATCGATCGCACGCGTGGAGTAGTGAACGACAAACCCGCAGTTGGCGTCGAAATCCAGCGGCGAGGCTGGCGCAAACTCCGCGCGGTGCACACCATACGCGAGCAGCCGCGTGGTCACTTTGGCCGCATCCGGCGTGCCTTCCATGTGTAATTCGCCGGTCAGGTCACCGCGCCAGCCCGGATCGTAGCCGATCAGCAGGCGTGAAAGCTGCCCCAGTTGCGCCTGGCGCCAATCGAGATCCACGCGCAGCGGCATCAGCCGCAGTTCCGGCGCGCGATGCACACTCGCTTCCAGGCGCACGATGCCGGTATCGCCCAGGTCCAGCACCACGTCAGTGCGTGCCGGCTGGCCGCGCAGGCTCAGCCGCCACTCGCTTGGGCTCTCCTGCCAGAACGACAAATCGGTATCGACCAGCGAGAAGGGCAGCTTCTCCGCGCCGTTCTTGAAGTTAATGCGCGAGTTGGTGGCCTCGAGATAAGGAAACCGGTGCGCCTCGCCGCCTCGCGATCCAGCTTTTGCCGCCGCCGTCCGAAAGAGCGGATCCAGATTCCAACGTCCCGGCGCCGCGCGCACCACGTTCAGGCTGGCTTCGTCCACACTCACGCTGCTGATCTCAAGGCGTCCACGCCACAGCGAGAGCAGCCGGATATTGGCGGTCACGGAATTGGCGTGCAGCACCGGCTCCGCGCCGTACGCCGGATCCTCTGCCACACTCAAATCGGTGAGCACAAAACCCGGCCACGGCAACAGGCGCAGCTTCACCGAAGACAGCCGCACGGGCCGTCCAAACGATTGCGAGATGACCTGGGTGATGCGGCTCTTGTAACGCCCAATGCTGATCAGCGGCGGCACAATGAAGACTGCCAGCAGAACGGCAATGGCAATCAGAACCGTAAGCAGCCGCCGATGACGCCTGCGGTCGGCTTGGGCTGCGTGCCCGTCTTCGCGGGACGGAGCAGCTTGGCGGCCTTGCACGTCGTCCGTCATGGGGTTCAAAAAACTTCCCGCTCAGTGAATGACGTGGAAGGTCCGTGTCCAGCGCGTATCGGTGAAGAAGTGCAGAGCCACATGACCCATCCACGCGATCGTATTGCCGATCCCCGTCTGTTCGTAATCCGCCTCGGTGGCCTTGAACGACCAGTAATTGAACAGCGGGCGGCCCACGATGTTGGCCCGCGGCACAAATCCCCAGTAGCGCGAGTCCTCGCTGTTGTGCCGGTTGTCGCCCATCATGAAGTACATGCCGGGAGGCACCACCAGGTCGCCGTTCTGAATGTATTTGGGGAAAGCCACGTCCCACGACTCCGTCGCCCCGGGAACTTCGCTGGGCGGCACGGCGGGGAATTCGTCAAGAAACTCGTTAAAGTTGTCCGGCGTGGTGGGTTGCGCGAACGGCTGGTACTGGGCCACGCCGTTGATGATGACAATGCCGTTGTGCAGATGAATATGATCGCCGGGAACGCCGATCAGCCGTTTCACCAGGAACAGGCACTGGGGATTGCCGTTGGCGTCGGTCGGATCACCAGGCGAGAACACTGGTTTGATAAACACCACCACGTCGTTGCGGCGGGGCTCGCGATAGTAGATTAGCGGCTCAATCCATTTCGCCGCCGGCGCCAGCGTGATGCGATCCACGACCAGGTGATCGCCCACCAGCAGCGTCTTCTCCATGGAGCCCGAAGGGATCACGAAGTTCTGGGCCAGAAAAGTAAGAATGAACAGCCCCACCACCAGCACCGCGCAGATGCTGGCGACCGCCTCATAGGTCGTCTCTTCTACCCTTTCCTGGGCCGGGGCAGCCTCCGGCCGCACCTCCGTCTTCGGGGCTGCTTTCTTCTTGGTCGTCATTCTGGCGCTCTGTGTGGGAATGCTCGCCTTCCGGATCGGAATCAGTGAACCACGTGGAAGATGCGCTTCCAGCGCGCAAAATCCACCACTCGAGCTGCGAGTTCACTGTCGTGTCCGAGTCTATCATTTGAGGGCGACGGCGAGGCCTGCTGCACATCGGTGCTCGAGGGTCGGCGCAGCGAGAAGTAAATTACCAGCGGCCGCGCCACGATCGCCTGGCGCGGGACGAATCCCCAGAAGCGCGAGTCCAGGCTGTGGTTGCGGTTGTCGCCGAGCACAAAGTATTCGCCCGGCGGCACCGTCAACTGGCCATCGTGGGTAAGGCTCTGCATCAGCTTCCACCAGTCGGGATCGACTTCTGGATCGGTGTAAATGCGGGCGGGAAAATTGTCGCGGAAGGAGTTTGGGGGCGCCGGCTCGTATGACGCATACGGCTCACTGAGCGGAACGCCGTTCACCACCACGCGTCCATTTTCGATGCGCAAACCATCGCCGGGTATCCCCACTACGCGCTTTACCAGCAAAGGCGGATCGGGGTGATGAAAAACCACGATGTCGCCCCGGCGCACGTCGCGGTAGGGCATGATCCAGCGGCCCCAGCTGCGGGCGGGGGCAAAAATCTGCTTGTTGAAGAGCAGAAAATCGCCCACCAGCAGCGTGTGCTCCATGCTCTCGGAGGGGATTAAAAGCGGCTGCATCACGAAGGTGAGCACAAAGAGCGCAATCACCACGGTGCGCAGCAGCGAAGCCAGCGCCTCGGGCAGGGTGGGCAATTGCGCCCGGAATTGCAGCCATCTGCTCATGGCCGGTTGTGGCTGTTTGCAAACCGCTTCCGGTTCCTCGATCGCGATGCCCGCAAAAGCGCGCTCCGCCACGTCTGGCAAAGCATCCCCGGGAACAGCATTCGCTGAAGCACCATTCATTGCGCTGCGGCTTCCTCCTGATCAGGTTCGAGCGCCGCAGCGGTGGGAAGGTTGGCTTCAGCGGCTTCAAGGCGTTGCAGCGCGCGTCGCGCTGCATCTTGCTCCGCCCGTTTCTTGGTGCTGCCCGTCCCGCGTGCCAGCGCTTCACCGGCGCCGCCGGCTTCGCCTTTGACGCTCACTTCGATGAGAAATTTCCTGCGATGCGGCGGACCGCTCTCGCTTTTTAGACTGTAAACCGGCGTCCCGGCGCGTGCCCCCTGCAACCGCTCCTGCAGAGCCGATTTGTAATTGCCCAGCGCCGCCCCGGAGCGCAGCTCTTCGGCCAGTTGTTCCACTGCCTCGCCCATTACCCGGATGCGCACAAAGGCTCTCACCGGCTCCAGTCCGCCGTCCAGAAACAGCGCGCCCATTACGGCTTCCATGGTGTCGCTCAACACTGTGCTTTTGCGCCGCAAACCGCTTCGTTCCTCACTTTTGCTCAAGCGCAGATACTCGCCCAGTCCCATCACCTCGGCCACCTGCGCCATGTGCTGCCGGCTCACCAACTGCGCCCGCACCCGCGTCAGCTCGCCTTCGTGCCACTCCGGATGGGCTTGGAAAAGCGCCTCAGCCACCACCAGATTCAGGACCGCGTCGCCCAGAAACTCTAGTCGCTCGTTATCCTGGGCCACGGCGCCAACAACCGCATCTCCGGCCGCAATCACGTTTCCAGCCGCAGCCGCATCTTCTTCTGCCTCCTGCGCCATCTGGCGCGCCAGAGAGCGATGCGTCAACGCGCACACCAGCAGCTCGGGGCTACGAAATTCATGCCCCACCACCACTTCAAGTTCCCGGATTGCGGGCTCCTTGCACATTGAACGGGCCATGATCCTCGCGGCGCCGGATGTTCCTTCTGCGCTATTGCGGCTTCTGCGCCGGCTGCCCGCCATTGGCCGGAGCGGACGCACCCGAAGCCGGCTTACCTGGTGCACTACCCGGAGCTGGCGGCGCTGCCGAGTCGCTCGAGTCCTCGTCGCAGCTATGGCCGTTCACGGTATACGGACCTTTGAGGCCGCGTTCTGCCGCCAGCCGCGTATCTAACTGACCATCGCGCGTTGCCATGGCTTCGTTGTATTCGGATACCGCCGCATCGCGCTTGCACTCCAGGTCCAGCACTCTACCAAGATAAATATGCGACCACGACAGCAACCGCTGATCCTTGCTGGTCTCCAGCGTCTTTTGGAATTGCGCGATGGCTTCGCCGACGGTCCTCTCGGCTTCGTCTTCCGATCCGCCCGGACGGACAGTCATCAGGTCAGCACGCGCCAGGATGAAGTGTGCGCGCGCGGCATCGGCGGCGGCTTGCGGCGTGTTGGCCGGTTCGGCGAGCACCTTTCGCGCCATCGCCGTGGCCGTCGTCACATCGCCCATCGACAGCTTTGCCTCGGCCAGGTCAAGTCCCGTCAGCTTACGCGGCTGGCTGCGTTCGAGAATATCCTGGTCGGCCTGCTGATCAAACTGAGTCTGGCGCGCCCGGTGCACCTGCTGATCCACGTCCATGCTGTATACCATTTCGCCGATGGTGTCCTTGAGGCTGGCCGGATCCCTTTCGAACTGGATCATCTGCTCGTAAAAATACTGCGTGAGCACAAAACCCTGCGTCATGTCGTGGTACACCGCGGCCCGGCGCGCGTCCTCCATCTTCTTCTCCACCGCCTGTTGCTCGTACTCGTACTTGGGCAGGTCGGAGCGGTTGACGCCCGCCGGAATCTGGTAGGGAGCAATGCCGGTATCCATGGTGCGCGCCTCAATGGCCTTGATCAGGCAATCGATGGTGAGCGGAACCACGTCGGAGCGGTCCTGGAAATTCAAAGGAGCGTCCCGGATCACCTTGAGGATGGGGTTTTCGCGGTCGATTGCATCTGAGCGCGCGTACAAGAGCGGATCGATCACGTAATGCAGATAGGTATGGCGCACATCGTTCATGGGGATCTTGCCATTCACCGGCGAAACCACCACCACGTAGTCGGCGCCGTAGATGCGCGCATTCACGGTGCTCGGCGAGAGCATGGGCTCGACCACTACGATGAACCGCCGGCCCTCGTACGACGGAGCCGGCATCTTGAGATAAAGATCGGTGGCCACAACCATCTTTGACAGCGGATCGTGCAGCCTGTCGATCTCATCGTCATAGGCGTGGTGCGTGGTCAGCCAGATACCATGCAAATCGACGGCCGCGGCAAAGCCGCGCAGGATGGGCAGAATCTCGTAAACCTGGGTGGCGTCGGGCGGCATCTCGGGCAGGTCGGCCGTCGCTTCCAGCTCCGGCGGCGGCGTCAGGTACAAAGCCAGAGAGATGTACTGTCCCACATCTTTCTCGCTGCCCGTCATATTGTGCTGGGCGATATAGAGGCACAGCGCATCGCGCGCGGTGCGAGCGGCTTCGCTCCTGGCCAGTGCCTGGTTGATCTGGTCGCGAACGTACTGGCGCACCGGATCGCTTTCGGGCAGCCCCTCGTCGTAGCCGCAGGCGTTGAGCGCCGCGGCCATCACGAACACCGGCTCCGCATAGATCAGTGAGACAGTGGGTCCGGCTGGATCGATGAGCGAAGGCGTCTTCTCTTGCACATACATCGCCGTTGAGGATGAGCTCGAAGACGAGCTGCTGGAACTGCCGCCGGTTGCCTGGGTCTGGGCAGAGCCGGGCGCAATCACCGTGGCCAAGCACAGAGCTGCCGCCGAAAGAAAGGTGAATGAGCGAAAGCTGCAAAATGCCATGAAAAGAAAACCCTGTTGCAAGTCTAGTTAGACGCGCACACAGGGTCAAACGGAAGAGAAGCAGGGAACTAGGAACCGAGCGGCCACGGGACTGAGGAATCCCTGCCAACAGAGACCGCCTTCGGACTCTAAGCGGGGAAGTGCCTTCAAACCTGTGGTTTTTCCCAGTTGCGGCCGAAGTGCAAATCGGCGCAATAATCGTTCATCCACATAGAGACGGCAAAGAGACGGCGGCTTCCCCGCCCGAACCTGTTTTACTGCGATCCGTCCTGGGTCCATGGATTCAGGGTGTGTCCATGAGTGCGGCTTCTCCATTGAGTCATCCGTTTGCGCGCCTTGCGAACCCGAACGGGACGCTCGACTCAATCTGCACCCCATGCTTCATGACCGCTTTCGGCTGACGACCCGGTTGTGGCCTGCGCAGTGATGTTTCGCCCGCGGCGCGGCTTCGGCAGGGTCTTGAATGCGCCTTCTGCAGCCTGCGCGGCTTATCCGCGTACTGAAACCCCCGAGAACGATAGCACAGCGAGCCCTCGTACTGGCTGCCCGAAGAACTTGGCCGGCTCGAAGACGCTGAACAGCAATAGGTTCTCGACTTCCGACCGGGTGGCCGCGTCCGTAGGGCCGGAAAGAATCCGGTAGTCGTACACCTGGCCTGCATCGTTCACATACGCTTCTACCACCACCGGCTGGGAGCCGGTTTCGATGTCATCCTGTCCGGCGCCGCTGGAAAGGTAGAGTAGCCGCGGCGCGGTCGCCATCCCCAGAGGCTCGTCCTTGCTGGCCTGCGCCCTTTCCGGCTGCGCAAACATGGTCACCAGCAGTACCACTGTGCCCAGCAGCAATACCGCGCTGGCAAATCCGGCCGAGGCCTGCAGCAGAAACGGTCCCACTGTGTTCTTCCACGCCAATCCCCAGCTTTCGCTCCAATTGCGCCGGCTGCGCGCCCGCTCCTGGCTCACTGCCACGCGAATCCGCAGCAGCAGATTCTCCGGCTCCGGCACCGAACCCAGCTCGGAAAGCGCAGATTGCGTCCGGCGGAGAGAATTCCACTCCTCGGCACACTCTTGGCATCCGTCCAGGTGGGCCGAGATTTCCTGCATCTCGCGGCCATTCAACCGGCCATCCAGAAACTCTGTGAATCCTGCCTGCACTTTACCGCAGCCGTTCATTGCGCCTCCTCTCCGAAGGGCCTCAATACCCCGCTAGTGCCAGAGAACGCGGAGCGGCCGACGGCTCCGTCAGCAGGGTCTTCAGCATCGCCCTGCCGCGAACCAGCCGCGACTTCACCGTTCCCAGGTTCACGCCTTGCATTTCCGCAACTTCCTCGTAAACAAATCCCTCGATATCACGCAGGATCAATGTGGTTCGATACGGTTCCGGAACCCGTTGGAGCGCCGCTTCCACCCGCGCCCGATCCTCGGCATGTGCTGCCATATCGAATGGAGACTCTCCCGGATCAACCAGCGTGTCTTTCAGCCGTACCGCGTTGGCCCCGCTGCCTTCCCCCATCTCGTGCTCGATAGGAATCTCCTGCTGCTTGTGGCGCATCCACCAGCGCCGCTGGTTCGACGCCTCACGCAGCGCGATCCGGTAGATCCATGTCCGCAGCGAAGACTCACCATGAAAGCTGCCAATTCCCTTGAAGATCTTCACGAATACTTCCTGCGTCAGATCGGCCGCGTCCCCGCGATCCTGCACCGTGCGGGCCAGCAGGGAGTAAATGGGTTGGTGATATCGCTCGATAAGCCACGAAAACGCCTCCTCGGAGCCGGCCCTGAGTTCCGTAATCAGAGCCGCTTCTTCCGTCTGGAGCGTCAACGCGCTGGCGATATTACCCATGGTGAGGTCTGCCTGCAATTCAGTATCCTCCCACCTATACCGCAGAAAGGCTGACTCTGGCATCAAGGAAATCGGGCCAAAGCCCGAACCCTCTCCGACCAAAAACTTAAGTTGCTCAATCCAAAGCCTTTGCTGCAGTCACCCCATTTTGCGCCTATCCTTCAGCCTAACTTCTTTTTCCAAGGGTGAGCGAGAGATGAACACTGGAATTACCCAATGTCTCGCGACCCTATAATCTTAGACACCGGACCCCCATCTAAGTGTTCCCGGTCACGAAGGGCAAGAGCTCTCGCATCACCAAAAACATTACTGTCCCATGGCAAGGACGAGCCGCTTGCCCTTTTCAACCACTGAGTGAGGCCGAGCAGGCCTGGGTGAGGGCCTGCGCATACCATGGATTGCGGAGACCGTCTGCCCATGTTCACGCCTCAACCCATCGGATTCATCCACAGCCCGTACACGCAAAGCTCGTCAATTCCCAAGGGATTAGGCGCCCGCCACGATGCCGAGGGAACCATCGAGCTGCTGCGCGAATTCGAGCCAGGTCTACAGGATATAGAAGGCTTCTCGCATCTCTTTGTGCTCTGGTATTTCGACCGCTCCGACGGCTCGTCGCTTATCGCCACTCCGCCTTCGGACTTGAGCCGCCCCCACGGCGTCTTCGCCACGCGCTCGCCCCGCCGTCCCAATCCCATCGGCCTGACGGTCGTGGAGCTGCTGCGCCGCGACGGCCTCATCCTTCACGTCCGCGGCATCGACATGCTCGACCGCACACCGGTCCTCGACATCAAGCCGTACTTGTCGAGCATTCCCGCCGAAAAACTGCGCCGCGGCTGGCTGGCGGAAGCCGAAGCGCGAACGAAACCTTGATTGCAGCCCCAATTGAATCCATGTGGCCCAGGGCAATCGCACTTCAAAAAACCAGCAATCCTCTCGAAGGACTCTCCTCCTCCGCCTTGCAAGTCAAGCCCTTGCCAAGGCCGCATCGCCCGCATCGCGCTCATTCGGCGGGAAATATATTTTCGCCGCTCTTTGCGGGTTAATTTCGCCGTTCCGCTATGCTGTGAAGAAACGTTCCCAGGCGCTCGTGGCCGCTCGAGAATCCGGGGCCCGGCAGGCGCAAAAAAGCGCAAGAAAGTTACGCTTACTTGCGTGAAACTGCACGTAAATCGCACCCGAAAACGCATCCAACCGTCAGAAAAAGAGGAGCTTAATTGCAGAATCCCATGCACCCCCCCCGGGGGGGTACGTATGAACCTGAAATCAACACTACCGGCGCACCATTCCAAGTGCGATTGTCCTGTCACGTAGCTGGTTTGACCAACGGCTGATGGTTTGCGCAACCTCATAATCGTTCTAGCCACCACATTCAAGCCCGGCGATGTCATTTCGTATACAGAAATGTGCTCAGCGGCAGGCGTGGAAAAGCACGGCAAGATCGAATAGCGTCGAATCCGGTCATTAAGGTATCCCAAGGAGCTTATGCGTCTGCAAACTCAGCCGCCATTGCGGATGATAGAGGCAATATTGCAGCGCGAGCTGCGTGTTGCGCTCGCGATCGGGCCCGTCCATAGGCTGCAGGAAGAAATGGCGGAAGGAAAGCGCCACGAAGCGTTCCGGCTCGGCGCCAGGCTGCGGGAACACGAGCTTCAGCTCGTCGCCACTCTTTTGTCTGAGCTCGCTTCCCGCCTTGGGGCTGACGCAAATCCAATCAATCCCGGCCGGCGCGACGCACGTTCCATTCGTCTCCACGGCAATTTCGAAACCCCGTTCGTGCAATGCCAAAATCAACGGCTCATCGAGCTGCAACAGCGGCTCGCCCCCGGTGCAAACCACAAATCGCCGGTCGCGAGACGCGCTGCCGGGCCACGTTTCCTCCACCGCCGAGGCCAAATCCACTGCCGAGACAAACTTCCCCCCACCCGGCCCATTGGTATCCGCAAAATCCGTATCGCAGAATTTGCAGATAGCTCCGGCGCGATCTCCCTCGCGTCCCGACCACAAGTTGCAACCCGCAAAGCGGCAAAAGACCGCGGCGCGTCCCGTCTGCGCGCCTTCGCCCTGCAGCGTGTAAAAGATTTCTTTAACGGCGTAAGGCATAAAAAACAGCTTCTAGCTATTAGCTCTTAGCTCATCGTGGCTCAATCAAGAGCGACAACTCGGCACGAAAGGAGCTAAGAGCTAAAAGCTAATGGCTAACGGCTCAATATCGGGTCCTCAATCCCGTTCTCGCGAAATCCCTTCGCGCGCAGCAGGCACGAATCGCACTGGCCACACGGCTCGCCTCCGGGGCCGGGATCGTAGCAACTGCTGGTCAGCCTATAGTCCACGCCCAGTTCGATGCCTTTGGCAATGATCTGCGCCTTGGTCATCGCGATCAGCGGCGTATGAATCTTCAGGGGCTGCCGGCCTCCCACACCGGCCTTGGTGGCCAGATTCGCCATGGTCTCGTATGCGGCAATGAACTCCGGCCGGCAATCGGGGTAACCGGAGTAGTCGAGCGCGTTCACGCCGATGAAAATGTCGCTGGCTCCCAGCACCTCGGCCCAGGCGAGCGCGAAGGAAAGAAAGATGGTGTTGCGCGCCGGCACATACGTCACGGGAATCCCGTGCGACATTTCATCCGTCGCGCGGCCCTTCGGCACATCGATCTCGGCAGTCAGCGCCGAACCTCCAAATACGCGCAGATCGATGGCAGCGATGCGATGCTCCACCGCGCCGATCGCTGCGGCCACGCGCTTGGCCGCTTCGAGCTCCCACGCGTGCCGCTGTCCGTAAGAAAACGAGAGCGCATAGGGCGCGTACCCCTCGCGTTTCGCAATCGCCAACGCGGTGGCCGAGTCGAGTCCGCCGCTGAGGAGAACGACGGCGCGCTTTGCGTCCGGCGCCATCACTTCACGTCCTTGCCAATATCCAGCGACGGCGCAATCGAAGTGCCCTCATTCAGGTAGCCCTCGATGCATTTATCGAGCACGCCCTTAGCTTCAAGGATGAACTCAATCGCGTCGCGGGCAGCGCCATACCCACCGCGATTGGGCGTGACGTAATGCGCCTCTGCCTTCACCCGCTCGCGGGCGTTGGCCACGGCCACGGCCAACCCCACCTGCCGCATCACCGGGAGGTCGATGACGTCGTCGCCCACGTAGCAGATCTCGTCCAACGTTACGCCTTCCTTTTCGCAGATCTCGCGAATCGGCTTCATCTTGAACGCCTGGCCCTGGTAAATGAATTCGAGTTTCAGATCGCGGGCGCGCGTGGCGACGGTCTCGCTGATGCGCTTGGTGACGACGCCGCACTTGAGGCCGCCCATGCGCGCCAGCGAAATTCCCATGCCGTCGTGGGCGCTGTAACCCTTGGCTTCGACCAGGGTGTCGGACTGCACGCCGAAGCCGATGTCTTTGCTATGCGCGCCACGAATCTGGTCCGAGATTCCGCCCTCCGCAAGAGGACGTCCTGGCACCAGCCAGATGGTGCCGTCGGTCCATACGCCGTCCACGTCGAACAGAATGATCTTAATTTTGCGGGCGCGATCTTGTGCGGTTGGCTCCATCCTTCGATTGTATCGAGCGGACGCGGTTCCGTCGGATTCGCCGCGTGTGCGCCCTGGTCCCGCGTCATACGCGAGAATACCTGAATGGACCATGATCCCCGGGCCGCGCCGCAACTGCCCGCACTCGAGCCCGAGGACTACTACTTCGAGGGACCGCTGCTTGTGTTCACGGCCGTGTATCATCGCAAGCGCGGATACTGCTGCGGCTCGGGGTGCCGACACTGCCCCTACCGCGACAACGCCGCACCGGAGCAGCAACCCAAATAATTTTCCACTCAGAATCCGCCCGCGCCAGCGGGCGCAGCAGGCGCAGGTTGCGTGACGGCAAGTGCGTTCGGTGGCCGCACCAGCACGGCAAAGCGCGGAAATGCGAAGCTGCCGCCGGCGTCGTCGATGACGTTGAGCTGGCAAATATACTGCCCCGGCTTCAACGCGCTCAGCGGCACGTCAAGTTCGATGGCCACGGCGTCGCGCCCTTCCACATTGATCGACTTCGCCCGCACCAGCGGCGTCTCGTACACCTTGGTCGAACCCTGAATCAGTTCCAGGCTGCTGAGCAGATTGATCGCGTCTTTGGGCTCTTTGGGCGCGCCTTCGGCCGCCTTCTGGTGTGCTGGATCGTAGACCTCGTAGAGCAAGTACATGTGCTGATCCTGGCGGAAGACGTGCGCGATATCGGGCACGTACTCAAGGCCATTGCGCACCAGCGGATCGATTTCATTACTGCGCTGTTTGCTCGGCTCCCGCGTCGACGCCAGCACGATGGAGCTCATCTTGAGCGGCGCCTTCTTCATATCGGGTAGCGTGATCTCGGCAACAAACGATCCCATGCGCCCGGTCTGGTTCTCGCGCACCACAAATTTGAGCGTGTATTTGCCGGGTGGAAGATCGAAGCTGGTGGTGTACTGAATATTTTTCTGCCGCGCATTGAGAGACTGGTCGAGGTTGAGCTTCACCGTCTGCCGCGCCCGGCCGATGGGCCGCCTTACCTCGTCTACCACCACGCCGATGATGTCGAGCGTGGCTTTGTCCTTGTCGCCGCCCTTCACAAACGGAATCTGCGAGCCGGGCACGAGCAGCGAAACGGGCACGTAATAGCGGTTGTCGTTAAGCCGGAAATACATCGCATCGAGATAGACAGCCATGTCGGTAGCGGGCAGGTCGCTGGCCAGCTCGTCCTCCAACTGCTGCTCGCGATCCTGCTTGCCGGAGTGGCGGAAGTCCGCGGGCGCATAGTAGCCGGGCCGGTATTCCAGCTTGATGCCCGGCCGGTCTACTCTGATGGTCAGTTTGCGGTACTTGCCGTCGCGCGCCAGGTTGCTGGAGTGGTAGCCGATGGCGTAATACTCCGAATTGTCCTTCTGCACCTGCGCAAATGCGGGCGCAAAGTCGTTGGAGTCGAAGAACGCCTTGCCGCCGGTGTCGGAGGAGAGCGTGGCCATCACTTCCTGGGTAGCAAAGTTCTGATTCATGTTGTTCATCAATGCGCCGCCGTTGTAAGCGCCCTGGCCGCGCAGGCTGCCGGTGGAAGCGTCACCCATGGGCAACACCGCCTGCAGGCCACGCGTATCCACACTGTAGATGGCCATATCCGCGCGCACCGACGCGTTGATGGCCTGGCGCAGCGAGGCTTCGTTTTCAATGCCGTCACGCGAGATGCCCCCGGAAAAATACAGCATCGATTTCTTCATCCCGACTTTTTCGATGGATAGCGCGATAGCGCGGATCGCGAACAGCTCGCGGTCGGTGTTCAGGTCGTTGTACTCCTGCTCGTCGGGCGTGTAGCTGGTGGTGTCTTCCACCTGGTTGGAGTTGGCGTTCGCGCCCTCGGTAAATCCCTGGCCTTCGGTGCCGTTGTACGCGCCCACCTCGCGGATCAGCGCGTCCTTGTCGGCGGTAAAATCCTGGTCCACCGTGAGCGTGTCGCCGAGCGAAACCAGCGCCACCAGGTCAGCCGGCTGCATCCGGGTGCGCAAAAAAGTCTGCGCGGCGTCCACACAGCGTTCCAGATCCTCGGGCTGCATCGAGGTCAGGTCGAAGAACATGACGATCAGGCGATGGTTGCGCAGCTCTTCCGGCTTGGCAACCACCACGGCCTTGGGGCTATTGGCGCTGGGTCCGGCGGCCAGGCCGCTCACCGTCGCCTCCTTGAGCGGCGTGGCCATCTCTACGCTCTCCCAGTCGAAAGTATCGATGTGCTGGAGCTTGCCTTCCTCGTAGATGCGGAAGTCGCTCGCCTTGAGGCCGCGCACCGGTTCGCCGGTCTTGGCGTTGCGTGCCACCACGTTGGTGAGCACCAGCTCGCCATTCATCTTGATGACGAACCCGGCCTGCGGCGTGGAGGAAACCTGGCCTGTCTGCTGCGCGAACGCCGCCTTTAAGCCCGACCAAGCGAGCGCCAACGCCGCAAAGCCCGTTCCGAGTTTTCCCAGCCAGTGTTTCATCTCATCTATCCGCGATTCGCGTTCTAACCGCGCTAACTCCGCTGCTTCTAAAACCTGAACCTCGCCATGAACTGAAACGATCGCATGGCGCCCGTTGAGGTGACCTGCCCGAAATTCTGCGTGCCGTAGGTCGTATCCACTTCCGAATACTGCACCGTGTTAAACACGTTATCGATGGTAGCGCGAATTTCCAGGCTGCGCGTCTCGCCCAACTGCGCGGTTTTGGAGAGCGCCATATTGTTCGTGACCGTCCCCGGCCCTTCGATGGAATTGCGCGGCGCATCGCCGAAGGCGTCGCAGAACGGGTTGGTTGTGCTTGCCGCCAGCGGCGGTTCCTCGTAAGCCGCGGTATTGAACCATCGCTTGAGTCCGCCCCCGCCTGCGGTTAAGGAACTTCCCGGAATCTGATTCAGCCGGAACGCGCCCACCGTGCCACAGGCCACGTTGGCGGCGGATTCAGTATAGGTGGGCGTCAACCATGCTCCGCCGGCAACTCCGCCGGCTCCGCTGGCAACTCCGCTGGCAAAGGCGAAGGTGCCGGAGACCGAAAAGCCTTCGAGAATGTGATTCGGTACGCCGGTCGTGGCCCACATGCGGCCTTCGCCGAAGGGTAGCTCATAGAGATACGTTCCGCTCACAGAGTTGCGCGCCACCAGCGCCGAATTGCCCTCTTCGGCCGCCAAGTCCTGCCAGTCCTGTGCCACCGTGCCCGAGCTGCCGTTCGCTGAAGTGGCATTGTCGATGGCGTGCGCGAACTGGTAATTGGCGCCCACGGCAAAGCCCTTGGTAAGCCGCTTGTTCACGCGTACCGTGCCGGCGCTCATCTTGTAGAAAGCCTCGGCCTGGTCGTAATTGAAAACCAGGTTCGTGGGATTGGTGCCGGGGCTGTCGGGCAAGGCGCGCGGCGCAATCTCACTGTCCAAGTGGTTAGCCTTGGAGCCGTTGTAGCCGACGTTGGCCACGATGCCCCAGGGCAGCGTCTTCTGAATGTCAATGTTCCACGCTTGCACGTAGGGCAGACCGTAATGGGGATCGAGCGCGTAGTTGCCCACCAGCGCCGGATTGGGAAAACCACTGGCCAGCGTGAAGCAACTTACCGTCAGAACACAAGCAGTCGATGGCGAGTTGCCGACCGATTCCTCGTTGGTCTGCTCGTTGGTAAACGGCGGCTGGTGAGCCATGGTGGCGGCAAAGGTGGCGTACTCGCCCACCGTGTAGTTCATGCCGAATCCAGCGCGCAGCACCGTTTGCTTGGGCAGGCGCAAGGCCAGGCCCACGCGCGGCGCAAAACCCTTGCGATAGGGATAAACGAGCGAAACCGGCAGGCCAGCAGCGCCGGAAACGGCTTCCGCTTCGCTCGTAAATCCTGCGTTGGGATTGGTCAGCACGTCGGCCAGGTGGCCGTATTTTTCGGTGTACGGCGCGAAATACTCCCAGCGTACGCCGTAATTCAGCGTCAGGTAGGGCAATACCCGCCAGTCGTCCATCGCAAAGGCGTCATACACGTTGTCGCGCAGGTAGCTCTTGGCCAGCGACGAGTTGAGGGTGGTCGATTGCGGCAGGCCGAGCAGGAAATCGGCCAGCGACGAGCCGGTTCCGGGAACCGCCGCTCCTCCCGACTGCTCCTCGGTAAAAAGTCCGGTAAAGATAAAGTCGCCGGTGGCGTTGGAGCCGGCCAGGAAATCGCGGTGCACGCGCCGGTAGTCGCCGCCGTACCGCATGTTGTGCTTGCCGTGAATCCAGCTCAGCACTTCGGATAATGAGATGGTCTGCGCGATGGAGAAGCTGGGCTGGGTCTCGTTTAAGCCGCTGAAGTTGCTGAGCGCAATGTCGGGAAAACCGTAGTTGAGCGGAGCTTGGTTGGGCACCAAAATCCCGCTCGCGCCCGCGGGATCAATCGAGGTGTTGGTAAAGAAGTTGATGTTGTGGCTGTTGCTGCGGTTCCAGTTGCTATTGAAGATGCTGGTCACGTGATGAATGCCGACCGTGTATCCGGCCTGCAGTGAGTACGAGTCCGACGCGCTCTTACCGCCCAGTTGCGGAAACATGTTGACGGCGTCCGAGGCCGAGTGGGAGTAGTTGTAGTTGAAGTTGATGCTCTGGTGCAATGCCTGGTTCTGCGATCCGCCGCGGCGACCGCCGCCAAATCCGCCCATGCCGCGTCCGCCGGGCTGCGTAGCGTTGGGGCCAATGCTGCGCATGTAGCGCACACCGGCCATGGTCGAGTTGGTCTGCCCCGTGGTCAGAAGGTGGTAATTGTAATTGTTAACCGAATTGGCCAGGTTGGGATAAGGGATGGCAGGCGTGCAATTTGGCGTGGAGCAGGTGAGCAGTGCAACGGCCTGCGGCGAGAGCGACTGGTAAGGCGCGCCCGTGGGCGGGATCATGTTTGCGGTACCACCGTAGCTAAACTGTGTACTGGTGCCTGGGATGTAGATTGGCGCCAGCCCGGTGAGATTGCCCTGCCGCTCGGCGAGAGTGGGCACGGTTGCATAAAAATCGTCGGGAGTGGAGCTGCGCTGGCCGGAGAGCGTAAAGAAAACCGTATCCTTGCCGCTGGGCTTGGTGAGACCGGGAATATATGGCGCGCTCATGAAGCTGAGGGTGAATTTATTGGTTCCGTTGGCTGGCTGCACCTGGGGCTGTCCGGCCAGCGCGAAGGGATCGGCGTTGAGCGCCGAGTTGGTCCCGCTCCATGCGATGGAACCGTGCGGCTGTCCGGGATTGAATCCGCGGAAGTTGCCGCGCCCACTCCCAAATCCGCCGCGCCCGCCACCGAAGCCGCCGCCACCAAAACCACCTCCGCCGAACTCGGCGCCCCCGGCGAACAGCCCGCCGCCATAACCGCCAAAGAGTCCGCCGGTGCCCGGCAATTGACCGCCGTTCTGCTGCCGGTAGGTTTCCAAGCGCTGGCGCAACTCGTCGACATCCATGCCCGCCATCGGGCTCACCTGCCCTGACTGCCCGTTGATGTTCACGGAGTCGCCGCCAAAATCGCTGTTCCCGGCAATCGACGGCAGTTCCGCCCCGCTCAAGCCTGCCGTGCCGCTCCCGGTATCGGTATCGGAGTTGAGCGCATTCATCAGCGAAAGGTTTTCGGCGCCATTGCCCGTCAACTGCTGAATGGCCTGTTCTGCAGCGCCCTGGCCACCGGCCTTGCGGCCTTGCTGCGTCGCCGCGCGTTGTTCCTGCTCGGCTGCGCGAGAGGCGAGGATTAGTTGAAAATTCACGGTCAGGTCACGGCCGGTTTGGTTCAGCAACACCTCCTGGGATTCCTGCGCAAACGCCGCAAACTCGGTGCGAATCACATAGCGGCCATTCTGCGGAATATTGAGCGACCAGGAGCCGGTGATGTCGGTGGTAGTGGTGTAGCGCTTGCCCGTCAATGTGTTCTGGGCGGTAACCGTAACGCCGGGCAGCGGAATGTTTCCGCTCCTGACCACCCCGTGCAGGCGGCCGCCGACCACGGCTTCGGCCGCGGAATCCGGCGCGGAAACCTGGACTGTGCCCGCGTTGGGCATGCTCGATGCCGGGGAAGTTGAGGATGATTGTGCGGGCGCGAACAGGGCGGCGGCAAATAAAGCTACCGCCAAGGCCCCCAGAATGGTTCTCAATTGACGCACCCCACCCGCTCCTCGGAAGGCCTCTGCTCTGTTTGGTCTGACGCGCCTCAGGCCGCGAAGGTTTACGCTCCCCTGGATTGGAGCGGTGGACTGCAAGTCTCGCACTAACGATGCATTTTGAACTGCGGATTCCGCGCCCAACCCCTCGACTTGGCCCAGTGTCCTAACGCACGAGGATGGAAACCTGTTTTCCCACACTTGCTTTCCTCCTCCGCCCGTGTTAACTGTTGGATTAATAATTTACCCATTGCTACCAAGCAAGTAAACGGCGGCATCGGGCAGGATCGTTCCGCCATGAAAATCGGCACCACCATCCGTGCATTCCGCCTGCAAAAAGGGCTTTCCCAGGGCGACATCGAAAAGAAGACCGGGCTGCTGCGCTGTTATCTGTCGCGGGTAGAAAACGGGCACACCGTCCCTTCGCTGGACACGTTGTCCAAGATCGCCCTGGCCCTCGATCTACCCATCGCGCAGTTCTTCGCGGACGACTCGCTGGGCCGCCAGTTTAATTCGCAAAAGCTGTCGGATGAAGAATTGCGCTTCCTCACCCAGATCCGCCGCTACTCCTCAAACCTGAACGAGAGCGACCGCAAGCTGCTGTTGGCCATGGTGAAGAAGTTCGCGGCCACGGCCACGCGCTAGCTCCGCGGCTGTTCCTCAGGTTCGTGGTTTCCCAGGTCTCAAAATCGAGACTTGGGCACTCGCAATCTAACCAGCCTTAGCTCTGCGGCGGCTGGACATGGGCGATGTAGAAGCCGAAGAGCACCAGTAACCCGACCATGGTGATGATGGCTGCACGCAGTCGCGTCAGGAATGTGTTACGGGGCGAACCGATGCGCGGCACCAGGGGCATGGCGAAGAGCAGGCCGCTGCTAAAGCCGCCCAGGTGCGCCATATTGTCGATATTCAGCCCCGAGTGCACCACCAGATTGCCGCCCCAGATTGCAAACCCGATGGCCAGGTTAATGGCCGCAAAATAAATGACCGCGCGCCGCAGCTTCTTGAGTTCGATGGCCGGCACTGGCAACCGCGGGGACTTGAGCAGCACGATAAGCAGCCCGGCAATGCCGAACACCGCCCCCGAAGCGCCTGCGCCCGCGGGAAACACAATGTTGGCGCCTTCGTGCATGGGCCACACCCAGTTCACCAGGGTGGAAAGCAGGTTTCCGGCCGCGCCAGTGAGAATATAAGCCGCGATCAGGCCCAGCGAGCCGATTAACGGCTCCGCCAGCAAACCCAGATTCCACAGGCACCACATATTCGTGGCCAGGTGAAGAATACCCACGTGCAGAAACATGGCGGTCACAATCCGCCACCACTCACCGTAGATCAGCACGCTACCGGCATTGTTGGCGCCCCAACGCATAACTTGGTCAGCGGTCGGGTTCCAAAAGCTGATACCGCGCGCCACCATGGCCAGAAATACCGCGCAGTTGATCCCCACTAACAGATGCGTGGCCGGAGCAGCCTTCAATACCGATTTGCGCCGCCGCACTGGCTCCCCCGGCGGAGCGTACCCAGCGCTCGGCGACAGAATCTCCACTTCGCCTTCGACCTCCGGCAAGCTGGCAATCTCCGATTGGCGAACCACGGGATGCCCATGGAGAGTTAAATCGGGGGGAACTCTGCCCATGCTCTAACTCTAAAGCATTTTTGCATTCGCTGCCCCATCCCGGTCTCCCGTTGTACTCTGGATTTTGGCTTCCGTTCTTCGGCTGCTGTACGGTAGCAGTGGCCGCAAAGCAGTAGCCGCAAAAATGGCGGCATCGGCTTGATCAACCCTGAACCCAATCCAGACAACGAACAAGGAGTCGAGCGGTGGCTTCGGAAATCGAGCAGAAGCAGATTAGGCGCGCCCTGTTGAGCGTGACCGACAAAACCGGCCTAGTGGATTTTGCTCGCGCCCTGGTGGATTTTGGCATCGGGCTGATCTCGACCGGCGGAACGGCCAAAGCGCTGCGTGAAGCCGGCCTCGCGGTTAGAGACATCAGCGACCTGACTGGTTTCCCCGAGATCCTCGACGGCCGCGTCAAGACGCTGCACCCGCGCGTACACGGCGGCCTGCTCTATATCCGCGGCAACGCCGAGCATGAGGCCGTCGCCGCCGAGCACGGCATCCAGCCGATTGACATGGTGGTGGTAAACCTCTACGCCTTTGAGAAAACCGCAACCAACCCGGGCGTTGCCTTCGGCCACCTGATCGAGAACATCGACATTGGGGGCCCTTCGATGGTGCGCTCGGCGGCCAAGAATTTTGAAGATGTGGTCATCGTTACCCGGGTGTCGGACTACCCCACGCTGATCGATGAGTTGAAAGCAAACCACGGGACACTAAGCCGGCCCACGCGCTGGCGGCTGGCCAAACAGGCATTTGCCACCACCGCCGCGTACGATGCGGCGATCGCGGACACGCTGGAGCGGGTTGCCGGGGGCGCGCAGCGGGGGGGCGACAGGTCTTCGTCGCCGGGACGGCTTGCTGAGCCGCCCGCTCCCGAGGCGCCAGCCGCAATCGACGAATCGGCCTTCCCTGCCACGCTGCGCATCAACTTCCCGTTGGCGCAGACCCTCCGCTACGGCGAAAACCCCCACCAGCGTGCTGCGCTCTATGCTGACGGAAGCGGCCGAGGCGTTGCCGGCGCTACGCAGTTGCAAGGTAAGGAGCTGAGCTTCAACAATCTGGTTGACCTGGACGCATGTTGGGAGCTGGCGGAGGAGTTCGAAGAGCCCGCGGTCATCATCGTCAAGCACACCAACCCGTGCGGGGCAGCCACTGGCGCTTCGACTCTCGAGGCTTACCGGAAAGCGCTGGCCTGCGACCCGGTTTCGGCCTTTGGTGGCGTCATCGGCGTCAACCGCGAAGTAGACGGCGCAGCAGCCGAGGAGATCGCCAAGCTCTTCGTTGAGGCCATCGCCGCTCCGGCGTTCAATGGCGAAGCCCGCGAGCGCTTCGCAGCCAAAAAAAACCTGCGCCTCGTCGAAGTTCGTCCTGCGCTGCCGCGCCCTATCGTCAAGCATGTCTCCGGCGGTTTGCTCCTCCAGGATGCCGACACCGGCCGAGTCAACGAGTCGGAGCTGAAGGTCGTCACCTGGCGTCCACCCACTGCCGAAGAGCTGCGCAGCCTGCTCTTTGCCTGGCGGGTGTGCAAACACGTGAAATCGAACGCCATCGTCTACGCCCGCAATGGTCAGACTCTGGGCGTGGGCGCGGGCCAGATGAGCCGGGTGGACGCCGCCCGGTTCGGCGCCATGAAAGCCGTCCTGACGCTCCAGGGCTGCGTGGCCGCTTCTGACGCGTTCTTTCCGTTCCCCGATGGCCTGGTAGCGGTAGCCCAGGCCGGCGCAACCGCAGTCATCCAGCCCGGCGGCTCGGTCCGCGACGAAGAAGTCATCGCCGCCGCCGACAAGTTGGGCGTCGCGATGGTTTTTACCGGTATCCGGCACTTCCGCCATTGATGTGGCGCCGGCGCCAATCCGAACCCTGGCCTGCCTCCGCGCATCCAACGATGGGCGGATCGCTTCGGTCGTGCCTGCGGGGTAGTTGCGGAGGAGATTCTCGGTGCAAGGCCTTTAGCCTCACCGGGTACGGACGAACTTCATGGAATCGATCCGCTGATGCGACAAACGGCGGCTAAAATCGTCTGTACAATAAGGACATGCACGGCCGCCCTTGCCGCTCGTCTGGTTCTCGACAATCGCTTTGTGCGTCCCGATATACGGAAACTGCGACGGAAAGGGCGTGGTGCCCCCGCAATGATGAATCCTAGACCTTCTTGCTTCGTCTCCCGGCTCTCCTTCACCGCCGCGTTGCTCATGCTGGCCCCGGCAGTTGTGGTCTGCGCGCAAACCGCTCCCTCCGCCAGTCCGGCGCCCAAGCCCGCGCTCACCCAAACCGCTGCGCGGGCAGGCCAGCAGGACGCGACCCAGGACCCCAACCGCTCGATGGCCTACTACCATGCGGCCCTGGCCGGCATGTACGAGGACGACGCCATTTCCGAGGGCCAGCCCGATGAGATCACGCGCGCCATTGAGGAGTACAAGATGGCGCTCAACGCCGATCCCGACTCGGCGGAACTGAATGACGAGCTCGCCGACCTCTATTTCCGCACCGGCCGCGTGCACGACGCGGAGATGACGGCCAAAAACCTGCTCAAGACCTCGCCCAACGATGTGGACGCGCACAAGCTGCTGGGCCGCATCTACCTGCGCGAGCTGGGCGAGGGCCAGAGCGGCGTTTCATTGACGTCGCCCGCCGGCAACGTGCTCGACCAAGCCATCGCCGAGTTCGAAGAGATCGTCGCCCTCCAGCCCCGCAGTGTCGAAGACCGCATGGTGCTGGGCCAGCTCTACACCGTCAAGCACGAGCCGCAGAAAGCCGAAGACGAATTCAAGAGCGCGCAGGCCATCGAGCCGGATTCTGAAGACGTAGTGCTCAACCTGGCCCGGCTCTATGCCGAGAGCGGCGACATCCAGAAATCGATCAAGATCATCGAGGCCGTCCCCGAAGACAGCCGCACGCCCAAGATGGAGTTCACGCTGGGAGCGGCCTACGACCAAGTGAAGGACCCCAAGGATGCCATCGCCGCCTACCAGCGCGCCGCCGACCTGGAGCCTGGCGACCTGCAGACCATCGATGCGCTGGCCCAGGCGCTGCTCAACGACGACCAACTTGACGAGGCTCTCAAACAATATAAAGAGCTGGCCGACGCCGATCCCGAGAACAGCGAAGCTCTGGTGCACATTGCAGAGATTCAGCGCCGCCAAGGCAAATACGAGGACGCTCTGGCGACAATTCACAAAGCCCTCAAGCTCGATCCCACGTCGCTCGAGGCCGGCTACAACGAAGGCATTCTGCTCGATGTGCTGGGCCGGCTCGACGAGGCTGCCCAGGCCTACCAGAGCATGCTCGATCAAACCTCACTGACGCACGCCAACGGCGCCTACACCGCCGACGAAAAAAACAATCGCAGCATCTTCCTGGAACGCTTGGGCGCGGTTTATATCGAGCAGGATAAGACCGACCAGGCTATTGCCACCTACCAGAAAATGATTGATCTGGGCGGCGATGCCGCGGTACGCGGTTACCAGGGCGAAGTCGACGCCTACCAGAACGATCACGAATACGATAAGGCCATCGACATCTCGCGCAAGGCGGTCGCGACCGATCCCAAGAATCGCGATCTGAAGCTGATGCTGGCCGGCGAGCTGGCCGATAACGGTCAGGCCGATGATGGCCTGGCGATGGCCAAAGCCCTGCTCAACAACTCGCCCGATGATCGGACCGTTTACCTGGCCATTGCCCAGATGGATATCCGGCTGAAGCGCTGGAAGGACGCCGAAGAAGCCCTCGACAAGGCTGAGCCGCTAAGCAACAAGAAAGACGATCAGACCTACCTGCTCTTCATGCGCGGCGAGTGGGCCGAGCGCCAAAAGCACCTGGACGCAGCCGAGGGGTTCTTCAAGCAGGCGCTCCAACTCGACCCGCAGAATGCCATGACACTCAACTACCTCGGCTACATGTGGGCGGACAAAGGCGAAAAGCTGCCCGATGCGCTGAAGATGATTCGCAAAGCGGTCGAGTTGGAGCCGTGGAACGGCGCCTATCTCGACTCCCTGGGGTGGGTGTATTTCAAGATGGGCGACTACGATCTGGCCGAGGACAACCTGCGCCAGGCTGTGCAGCGCGACGAGAGCGATCCCACTGTGCACATGCACCTGGGCGACCTCTACGAGAAGACTGGCCGCATCCGGCTGGCCGCCGCGCAGTGGCAGCTCTCGCTGGCCGAGTTTGCCAAGTCCCTACCCGCCGATATCGAGCCCGGCGATGTGGCCAAAGTCCAGAAAATGCTGGAAAGCGCGCGCGTGAAGCTCGCCAAAGAGGACAGCTCGCTCGGGCAGGCCAAGCCGGAATAGCCCGCCCGCAGAGGCAGAACACAGACCTGGGCTGAAAAATCAAGTTTCCGTGCCCCATCGTTTCGCCATTTTCCCAGCGAAAAGGTGGGAGAGACCACGAGCCGTGAATTGAGCCACAGCGACCCATCTTTTTGAGAAGCGCCGCCGCTTGTTTTGGCCGGCATGTTGCCCAACGCACGAAGCCTATTTCTGGCTGGCCGCGGCGGCAATATACAAATCGACGTTGCTCTTATCCACCAGCGAAGTCCCGGTATCGACGAACTCCGGGTACAGCGCGAAGGGGTCCGCGCCGGAGTCCCTGACCAGTTGCTTGGGAGGATCGTGATAGACCTCGTCGAGCGCCTTCAGGCCCATGTATCCCATTGTGTAGGGCTTCTGCGCAATGGTCGAATCGATGGTCCCGGCTTTGATTGCGTCTAACGTATCCTGGTTCACATCCCACGCCACAAGCACGCGATCTGTGGTGCCTGTGCGCTTCACGGCGTCGGCCACCATCTTGCCCGTAACCGACTCCAGGCTCACAAAAGCGTCAATCTTCTTGGCCCCCGTCTGGGCCATGAAAACCTGAGTTTTGTCGAAGGAGATCAGCGGGTCTGTCTGGACGTCCACGACCTCAGCGATCTTGATACCCGGATAGGCAGAGAAAACGTCCTTGAAGCCCTTGAGCCGCTCTTCGGTATTGGGCTGACCGGCCAGTGTGAAGAACACAACATTCCCCTTGCCGCCCAGCCGCTCGGCAACTCTGCGCCCGCCCAGCCGGCCCGCTTCCAGGTTGTTGGTGCCGATGAAATAGAGCCGGTGGCTGCCTGGCGCATCGGAATCCATGGTTATCACCGGAATCCCGGCATTCACTGCCGCATCAATGCCCGGCTGCAACACCTTTTCATCGGCCACCGAGATGAGAATGCCGGCGGGCTTGGCGGCTATCGCCTTCTGGAGCTCCGCCAGTTCCGCCTGCGCGTCGCGATTATCGGGACCGCGGACCCGCGCTGTGACACCGTACTCCTCCGCGGCCCGGTTGAATCCGGCCACTGCCGGCTGCCAGTACGGCGCCGACAGGTCCGAAGAAATCAGGTAGTAAACCTCCTTCGTCGAGTGCCGCGCGCACCCGCACATGAGCAACGCCCCAGCAAGCGCCAGCAGCACCGACGCCCTTCCCTTGATGGCTCCCATGCCAACCCCCTCTTCGGCTGAACCGTTCGCGCCCCGCGCGCGTGTTCCCTGCGCATGCCCGCTGAGCGAAAATTCGCAAGGATGGTACTCCCCGGCACCTTCCTTGTCCATCCCCGCCATGCGGAAGGCCAGGGCAATCGCACTTGGAAAGGTGCGCCGGCAGTGTTGATTTCAGGTTCGTATGTACCCCCTCCCGGGGGGGGTGCGTGGGATTCTTCCATGAAGCTCCTTGTTTTCTGATGGTTGGATGCGTTTTTGGGTGCGATTAACATGCGGATTTGTGCAAGAAAACTTAACTTCTTTGCGCTTCTTTGCGCCTGCCGGCCCCCGGATTCTCGAGCGGCTACGAGTGCCTGGGAACGTTTTTTAACAGCATAACGGAACGGCGAAATTAACCCGCAACGAGCGGCGAAAATGTATTTCCCGCCGAATGAGCGCGATGCGGAAGATGTGGCCTTGGCAAGGGCTTGACAACGGCCAAGCGAAGAAGAGGAGTCCTTCAACAGGATTGCCGGTTTTTTGAAGTGCGATTGCCCTGTATCTATCAGGTCCCATTTCCCCGCACGTATTCCAAACGGAATCGGCCGCGCAGTGACGCGCCCCATGGCACACAGCAAGGCACCGGGTCACATCGAGAACCGAACCACCAACAACGTCCGACGAAAGGAGAGAAAGACCGTAACGACCATGACGAATCACAAGACCGGAACACTCGACACAATGAAGACACCGCCGATCGTATCCCCGCAGGAGTGGGAGGCGGCGCGACAGCAACTGCTTGCCAAAGAGAAGGAATTAACCTACGCCCGCGACGCCCTGGCCGCACAGCGCCGCCGCATGCCTTGGATGGCCATCGAGAAGCAGTACAGTTTCGAGGGGCCTCAGGGCAAAGCGACCCTCCTTGACTTGTTCGAGGGGCGCCGCCAGCTGATCATTTATCGCGCCTTCTTCGAGCCCGGCGTGTTTGGATGGACGCCCGATCCGTGCGGCTACGGGCCTGCCCTTCCGGGCACATCCTCGAAATACAATGGCCAGACTGGGCTTAGCGGCGCAGGCAATACCTACCAGCTTGCGGAGGGGAGGGTCGGCCCAGCGGGCCGGGCGGTATACGCGACCCTCAACAACAATCAGTCCGTTCCTTGGATATGGAGCGTTGTCGAGTTCAATGCCTCTGGAGCGCCGGTCAACATCACCAGCCCCGCCAACTACCAGATCTTCCCGACGTACTATATATACGTGAACGGCATTCTTCAAACCGCAGACACTATCCAACAGGTTTCGGTGCCAACAATCACCGAGCCGATCTATCAGAATTCTCAATTGGTGCCGCCCCCATCTCAGTGAGGGGGCTCCGAGGAGGGTGCTTGGAAATGGAAAATCGAATATCAGCCGCCAGGAATCACCGTCGGTACGCCCCGAGACGGAAGATCGTTCATCTTCTCCTTTCCTGCGCGCTGCTACCATGTACCGCGTTCGGGCAGGCGGACCAGAGCCGACCTGACAAAGTCGCCGACGCAATCTCGCAAGTGGGGTCGGGTGCCTTCCCCCTTTCCGCGGTAGAGCAAATTGCCGAGGCAAATGCCGTGCAGGCGGTTCCGGCCCTGGAGAAGCAATTCGTGGCTAGCAAGGCGGCGGACTCCAAAGGGAAGATCGCGTCCGCCTTGGTGAGGCTGGGGGACGACAACGATACCTATTGGAACTATCTGGTCGAGCAGGCGACAGAAGCAATCAATAGCGACCTTCCCCTCCCGACGGCCTACGACTCCAAAGGGGCGCCGGTGCGCGGGCAAACGTCCGCGGAATTCGATGCATGGGTCAAGGCCCACGGCGTCTCCCCCGAGTCGGCCGCGGAATCCGCGCTGTTTACGCTTCCGGGTAAGGTAGAGTTTCTGGCCGAGGGGAATCCCTCTTCTGAGGCAGGCGCTCCAATCTCCCAATTTTCTCATCGCTGCGATGGCAGCCAAGGGCTTGGCCGTCATCCAGGACGAGGGGTCGATACCTCTTATCATTGAGGCGTGCAAGAGAGCGCATCCTGGCGACGCGATCCCGATCGCAGAGTCGTTAATTTACTTCAATGATGACGACGCACAGGCCGGGGCGGACCTGTATCTGCCCAGGGAGTACTCCCGGGCGTTGCGTGAAGCGCGGGCAAACGGCAAAACGCCATTCCACTGATAGGCGTTCGGGTCTGTAAAATACCTGAGATGACCAGCTCGACGCGGTCTACCCTGCAACTTCCGCCCGGGACCGCCGTCCGCGGCGGCCCCGCGAGCGAACTCACCCAGCGCGCGTATCCTGAACCGCCTCACCCCTATCGGTCCGCTTTTTCCCGCGATGCCGCGCGTGTGCTTCACGCGCGCGCGTTCCGCCGCCTGGCCGGCAAAACCCAGGTCTTCACCCGCCTGCCCGGCGAACCGGCCGCAGACCACTTCCGCAGCCGCCTCACGCACACCCTCGAAGTAGCCCAGATCTCGCGCACCCTGGCGCGTGCGCTGGGATTGAATGCGGAGCTGGCCGAAGCGCTTGCCCTGGCCCACGACATCGGCCATCCGCCCTTCGGCCATGCCGGCGAAAAGGCGCTCGACCGCGCGCTCCGCGTCCACGGCCTCAGCTTCGATCACAATCTGCACGCGCTGCGCATCGTTACCTGGTTCGAGGAGCGTTATCCGGCCTTTCGCGGCATCAATTTAACCCTGGCCGTGCGCGAAGGCATCGTCAAGCACTCGCGCGACTATGCGCCGGCTACGCATCCCGAGCTGGCCGAATTTTTCCTCGACCAGTTTCCGCCCCTCGAGGCGCAGTTGATCGACCTGACCGACGAGATCGCCTACCTGAGCGCCGATCTCGACGACGGGCTCGACTCCGGCATTTTGTCGCTCGACGAAGTGCGCCAAGCGGTGCCGCTGTTCCGCGCCTTCCACGAGGCCGCTCGGAAAAATTATCCCGATACCGCGCCGCGTTTGGCCGTTTACGACGCGCTGCGGCGCTTGCTCGACGCCTTCGTGACCGACCTGCTGAATGAAGTGCGGGCGCGGGTGAACGCGCTCGGCGCCACCACGCTGGGCGACATTCGCCAAGCTCCGGCGCGGCTGGCCGCGCTCAGCCCGCAAATGGAAGGCGCGCGCGCCGCGATTAAGGAGTTCCTCTACTCGCGCTTATACAATTCAGACGGCATGGAAGACGTCCACGCCCACGCCGAACAGGTGGTCGAGGAGCTGTTTGAAGCAGTAATGGCCGACCCCGGTCTCATGCCCAAAGATCACCAAACCCAGATTCCCACCGAAGGCCTGGCGCGTACGGTCGCTGACTACATTGCCGGCATGACCGACGTGTACATCGAGCAGTTGTGGTCGCGCTGCGGCGGGCGATGAGAAGGGATTGCCTGGCTCAAGCAATTCAGTCGTAATCACGCCAGTCCGCCCGCGGCGTCTCCAGGGCCATTCTCCGCACCCACGCGAGGAAGCGTGAAAGCAAATTCTGCGCCGCAATCGATGCCGCCCCGCGCCCAGATGATCTCCCCGTGCCTAAATCTCTATGCGGGCTGCAGTGGTCAAAATAGCAGGAAGTTGAACGAGAGTGGCGGAGTGCGCTGCGGCCTCGTGGGCGGACGACGACAGCCAAACTCGCTCTACTGCACCGTTCCCTGCGGCCGCAGGCGCCGCAGATCCAGCGCGCAAGCCACTGCGTTTTGCGCATGGATGCGCAAGTTGTCCGAGGCAGCCCACAGCCACAGCCGGGAGATCTGGGCGGGGTTGCGCAATCCCGGCTGGGGGCGCAGGCGGACCAGAACGTCGTTCTGGCCGGTGGCGGCGAGATTCGATGGCGAATCGGTCTCCTCCAGGATCAGGTCGACGTGCTCTCCGCTGAGGGTCTCTTCGATGGCAGCAATTTCGAGCGATCGCTCCAACTCAACGGCAATCAGGAACGTGTGACCATGGAAGACCGGAGCGTGCAGAACCTGGATCGCCAAGTGCGGGCCGCGCACGCCGGTAAGCGATTGGTAATGGCGGTGAATCCGGGCTTCCGTGGCGCCGAGATTGAACCTCGCTGCTTCACCCAGTCCGCCGAGCATGTTGTACGCAACCTGGGCGTCATAGACGGCGCGCGGAAGGCTCTGGAAACTGAGCAGGCTCACGGTCTGCTGATGCAGTTCGTCCATGGCCGCGCGGCCCAGCTCGCTGGCCGGCAACAGCACAGTGGCGGCCGCAAACCGCACCGGTGACGCCTGCTGCAAGCGGTCCATGAGCAGGGCCAAGGAAAGGGCTGCCGGGTGAGCCGGAGCCACAGCCGGAGTGAAAAGGTCGACAGCCGCGGCCTCGGTCCCCAGCCACGGCGCACGGATAACGACTCCATTCTCCTGGTCCAGCGCGCCGGTAAGGTCGAGCACCGTGGAACCGGCGCGCAGGGCCGTGCGCCAGTGGCGACGGGTCAGGTCTTCGGCGCCGCAGAAGAACGTGAAATCGGCGCGGTCGAAGGCATCGGCGGCGATGGCCTGGATGAACGTAACCTCGTCTCCCACCTGGTCGAGCTGTCCCTGGGCCTCTTCCTCATCGAGCAGGGCAAAATTGGAGGCGGCCAACGGCGAGTCGGAAAGGATCTCCTTCAATTCGCGGCCCACCAGGCTGGAGGCTCCGGCAATGGCGATCTTGTACACGGGCACTCTTCTCTCAGTGAAATGGCTACGAGGGCCGGAAGCCGTCGGGCTCGGCCGATGGGTTGGAATGCGCATCGATGGGACGACGCCGGCGGCGTCGCGACCACGAATATGCGGCGCGCGCCCAGATGCCGGAGAACATGTACGTCAGCGCCACCGTGAACAGCACCACGTTTGAGAACCGAAAGGTAATCCAGGCCACCACCGCCAGCGGCAATAGCAACTGGAAAGGATGGGCACGAAAGAGGTTGATCTCCTTGGCCGACCAGAAACGCCACGTGCTCACCATCAGGAACGCCGAAAGGCCGACAAAACAGAGCCAGACGATGGCGATCCACCAAGCCTCCACGGGATAGCCATAGCAGAGGTGCACCGTAGCCGCGAGCAAACCGGCTGCGGCCGGAATCGGCATGCCGACAAAATACTTGCGGTCCGGGCGTCCGGGATTGCGCGGCTGGGGGTCGTGGCTGATGTTGAATCGCGCCAGCCGCGATGCTCCGCCGATCAGAAACAGAAAGCAGAAGAACACGCCGGCTTGAACCAGATGCTGGTGCAGCAGCGGATTCATGGAGTCGGGCAGGAAATGAAAGCCCCAGATCATGGCCAGCAGACTAGGCGCCACGCCGAAAGTGATCACGTCGGCCAGCGAATCCAGTTCCCTGCCAAAATCGCTGGCGGTGTTGGTCATGCGCGCAATGCGGCCGTCCAGCGCGTCGAAAGGGATGGCAAAGAGGATGGCGATTGCCGCCCAGTCCAGATGGGTATGAGCTTCAACGTTACCGCCCAGCGCGGCAATCGTCTGGGTGATGGAAAAATAGCCGGCACCGATAGTGCCCGCCGTAAAAAGCGAAGGCAGCAAATACATGCCGCGGCGCAGGCGCGCCCGGTTGCGGATGCGGGCTTGCACAGGGTCCATGTGGTTCATGCGCGGTCCCCCACGCCAACGACGAAAGCCTGTCGTTGGGGACCCTGGTCTCCGGCGGGCATGGCAGCCAGAACACTGGAACCGCCTTTCACCCGGTCGCCCACCTTGACGCGCAGCACCGCCTCGGCGGGCACCAGCACGTCCACCCGGGAACCGAATTTGATGAGGCCCACGCGCTGCCCGCGTTCCACCGCCTGACCCTCCCGCGGCTGGAAGACGATGCGCCGGGCCAGCAGCCCGGCAATCTGCTTGAACGTAACCTCAATACCGATGTCCGGGCCGACTCCGCGCACGGTGACCACATTCTGCTCATTGCGCTCGGCAGATGCCGGGTTCATGGCATTCAGATACCGGCCCTTCTGATAGCAGATCCTGCTGAGCACGCCGGCAATGGGAGCGCGGTTCACGTGCACGTCGAAGACACTCAGGAAAACGCTGATTCGCTGCCGCCGTCCCTCGGGCGTCTCAATGGCGATGGTTTCAGTCACTTTTCCGTCGCCGGGCGAGACGATGAGGCCGGCACCGGCAGGAATTACGCGCACCGGATCGCGGAAAAACCAAAGAAAGAATGCCGCCAGCAGTAAGGGAACGATGCCCCAGGCCCAAGCGCCGGTGGCCCATCGCAGCATTACCGCAACCGCCAGCAGGCTCAAACCGTATATGTAACCGTCGCGAACCATTGTCCCCAACGATTATACGGGGCGGCGAAAATGCGTGCGGCTTGGGAGTACGTATGGAAGCCGGCCAGTAAACCGCTGTCGAGTAAACACTGTTGCGGTCCGGCAAGAAATGGATAAGGAGATTTGGAGGGATGACAGTACAGACGCACACACCGGCACGCACCCATTGCCTGGGCCTGCCTGCCCGCGAAAAACCGCGAAAACCGGCGCCGAAGGATGCTGCTTGCGCTACGACATCAGGGCGCTACGCAACTGCCGGCGCGCGGCGCTCCAGTGCAAAGATCAAATCCTTGGCGTGCAGCTTCAGCTTCTTCAAGCGGACCTCTTCAAGCTGCTCGTCCACGGTGAGATAAGGCTTCTGAAGCAATTCCTCCAACCGCTGAGCGTAGCGATGATGTTCGGCATGCAGGCGATCCAGTTCTGCGCTCAGCGTGGCGTCATTTATTTCATCCATCCGGCACCTCCGGAGTAAATTTTTATCGAACACTAACATATATCGCCAACACAGGATAATCGGCAAGCGGGAAAAATGCCGACGGTAACCTATGGGCTGTGGATATCCGGTCACTCAGGGTAACGGATGGCGGAATCCCGGCCTAATGCGACCCCGGGGTGCGCCGGCCTCCCACCAAGCCCTCCGGAAACGCGCCTTTGGCTGGCTGGGTTGACTCACCGGCTGGCGTGCAGGCCTCCCATCCCGCATCGATAAAATGGCTAGTCGAGCCGCAGGCTCATCAACAAGGCATCTTCAACCGGATGTGCATAATAGCTTGTACGATGGCCGGTTTCGCGGAACCGCAGGCCTCGATAGAGGGCGATGGCGGGGGCGTTGGATACGCGGACTTCCAGCCAGACCTCCTGAATGCCGGCCCGGCGCAGATCTTGGAACAGGCTCTGGATTAGCCGCCGGCCAATTCCCCGGCGCTGGCTGGCTGCGGCCACGGCGATGGTTTCGAGCTCGGCTTGAGGCGGGAGCAGGCTGGCCACGGCAAAGCCGCACAATTCTCGGGAAGGCCCACCAGCAACCAATGCCAGCCGCGGCGGGACGGATTTGGGATCCACCACTTCCATCCACGTAGAGCGCGGGTAGAGCGGCGCGTGTTCCAGACCCGAGGCGATCTCGATCACGCGCGGAACATCCGCTGCGCTCATACGCCGGATTTCGATCCCCTCAGCCGGGCTGCTCATGCGGAATGCGGCCGTGCGGCGGGCCCGCCAAAGATCTCCGCGTCGGAGCGGCGCAGGTAATGGCCATCGAGGAGGGCCAGGTCCGCAAATGGCCCGGCCGCTGCGCGTGGAGCCGCAAGCTGGAGCGCATCGGCCGCGCTGGGCGGCTGAACCATGAGGAGCTCAGTGGACGGCCAGGCGGCGCGGAGCAGCGCTGTCGCGCCTTCGTCGCAGACAGCAATGTGCGAAGGCGGAGTGTCAATCCGCGCCAGTGCGTGCGTGCCAGCCAGCAGCTCTCCGTTGCCCCGATTCATGCCCGCGATCCGCAGAAAAATTTCGCCACGGTGAGCGTCGAGCGCGGCACAAGGCAGATTCGCTTTGAAGGCGAGAACTTCGAGCCGGGAAACCGCGAGCACGGCAATCGACGCGCCCTCCGCCAGGCCTTTCGCCGCGCTCACGCCCACGCGAACGCCGGTAAAACTTCCCGGCCCATTTACCACGACAATCGCAGCGAGCCGGTCGAGCCTGGTTTGCGCTTCGTTGACCAGCTCGCCGACCGCGGCTACCAAGGTCGCGGAGTAAGTGCGTCCAGCCAACTCCTTCTGGCCGAGAATTTCGACCGCGCCGCCGGTCACTTTTCCAGCCAATCGGCCCAGGGCAACAGAGCCCGAGGGCCCACAGGTGTCAATCGCGAGCAGCAGCGCGGGGTCACGCATGGCCTTGGTCAAACCGCCTTGAGCGCCTGGTCGAGGTCGGCGATCAGGTCTTCCTTGTCCTCGATGCCGACGGAGAGCCGGAGGCGGCCCTCGTTAATGCCCATCGCCCTGCGCGTCTCCTCGCTCACCGAGCCATGCGTGGTGGTCGCCGAGTGCGAGGCCAGCGATTCGACCCCGCCCAGCGACTCCGCATTCAGGAAGATTTTGATCGCCGCAAGGAAGCGCGCCGCTTCTTCACGCGACTTGAGCTCGAAGCTCATCATCGATCCGAAGCCCTTCTGCTGTTTCACCGCCAGTTCGTACTGCGGATGAGTCTTGAGCCCCGGATACGCCAGCTTGCTCACCTTAGGGTGCTTGGACAGGAACTCCGCTACCGCTCTGCCGTTCTCCTCATGCTGGCGGATGCGCAGGGGCAGCGTCTTGATGCCGCGCAGAACCAGGAAGCACTCGAAAGGCGACATGACGCCACCGGCGGCTTTCTGCACCAGCAGAAAGCGCTCCTTATGCTCAGGCGTGGAGCCAATCAGCACCCCGCCCAACCCGTCGGAGTGCCCGTTAAGATACTTTGTCGTCGAGTGCATCACGATGTCGGCGCCCAGCTTGAGCGGGCTTTGCAGCGCCGGCGACAGGAACGTATTATCCACGCTCACTTCCGCGCCGCCCGCGTGCGCAATCCTGCTCACAGCGGCAATGTCAGTGAGCACCATCAGAGGGTTGCTGGGGGTCTCGATGTGGACGAGCCTGGTGTTGGGGCGCATGGCTGCTTCCACGGCCTTGAGGTCGCTCGTGTCCACATACTCGATCTCGACGCCGTAGCCGCTCACGATCCGGTCGAAGAGGCGCACCGTGCCGGCATACACGTCGCGCGAGCAGATGACGTGATCGCCTGCGCGCAGCATTGCCACCAGTGCCGAGATGGCGGCCATTCCGGTGGTAAAGGCGTGACCGCAATGGCCGTCCTCGAGCGCGGCCAGCGCGCTTTCCAGGGCATCGCGCGTGGGATTGCCGGCGCGCGAGTAATCCCAGCCGCGGTCAGTGCCGATTCCGGTGAGCTGGAATGTGGAAGAAAGGTACAGCGGGACGTTGACCGCTCCCGTCCGCGGATCGGGCTGCTGGCCTGCATGAACGGCAAGGGTATCGTAGCGGTAATCAGCCATGGTAGGTCTGGTGGGAAGCTCCCTGCTCTCCAGAATATCGCGGCGAAGTGGAGGACCGGTGGAAACTGAGCGGCGGCGGCGCCGGACGACATTCTCCGACTCCTGAGACGTGAAGAGATGGACAGTAAGGCGATTGTGATCTGGTCTCCCACCCGGCGGGGCAGGATTTGCCAGCCAGTGGGCGGCGGGACATCGCAGGGCATGCGGATCGATTTTCCAGCGAGGGCAACGAGGTCGGTTTTTGGGGGAGGGAGAAAAAAGGGACTAAGGGGCTAAGGAGCGAGTCGCGGCCCGATACACGCTGCGGAGAACCGCAGCCGGCATGGAGCGGTGTTCCACCTTGAGAACCTGACAATGCAAGTGCGGATCCTTAACCATTTTCACGGCAGATCTCCTTCGACGGGCCCAGGGCAGG